>CAXTOO010000131.1:0-5252 GCA_964245875.1 uncultured Fimbriimonas sp.
ACTTTCAGGCGCCGTCTCACCGAGCCTCCCGCGAAGCCGCCCGCACCGCCCGCGGCCCGAGCGCTTCCAAAGTAGGCCGGTCCGGCGGGCGCTGCCGAAGCGTCCATCGCGGGCAGCGCCATCGTCACGCCGGCCGGCATGTCGAGGGGGACCTGGACGGTGGTCGGCACACCGTTGCCGGCCGCCGTGCTCCGGTCGATCGCCACGAACGACGTGGTCTCCGTGAGGAGGCGGTAGTCCAGGGCGAGCTTCGTCATCGCCTCTTCGTTCTCGGGCTTGCCGCCCCTCGCCCGCGCGGTGTAGCCGCCCGCCTTCATCTCGGCGAGGCGCGCCCGCGCCCAGAGGGAGGCGACCGACGAGCCGTCGCCGGGAGTCTTCGGCAGGTCGAGCTCGACCACGCGGCTCCAGGGGCGACCGCCCGAGCGGCCGGTGAGGGTCAGCTGGGTGTGGCCGGGCTTCGTATAGCGTCCGTAGACCACGACGGGCTTCGCGCTGAACACGTCGGGCAGGTGGGCGGGGGCGACGTCGGTCACGTCGCCCCCGGCGAACCGCGCGGCGACGTTCACGAGGAGCGGCGACTCCAGTCTCTTCGCAAACCTCTGCTTGGCCCCCTCGGCGCCCTCGGCAAGGGTCACGGTCTCCGAGGCGCCGCGCCCCTCGACGCTCATCGCGTCGATCAGGCCGTGGTTCACGCTGTTGCCCACGCCGAAGGTGAAGAGGCGCGACGTGCCGCGGTACTTCTGCACGTCGCTCAGGATCGTTGACTCCTGCCCGGCGAAGCCGTCGGTGTTGAACAGCACGATGCGTAGCCGCGCGGGGTCGGTGGAGGGCGAGAGCGCCGCGACGACGGCCTTCTCCAGCTGCGTCCCGCCGTTCGCCTCCAGGCCCTTCACGAAGCCCTGCGCCTCGGCGACGTTCGCCGGGGTGTTGGGACGCGGCTCGGGCCAGAGCGGATCGACGTCGTTCGAGAAGCCCATCACGTTGAAGGTGTCGTCCGGCCCGAGGGTCTTCATCAGGGCCAGGGTCAGCTCCTTGGACTTGTCGATGGGGAAGCCCGACTGGCTGCCGCTCTGGTCGATCACGAACTCCATCTCCTTCGGTGCGCGCTGGGCAGGATCGGGCTGGGGCGGCGGGGCGAGCACGAGGGCGAAGTGGCCGCCGGTGCGCTCGTCCCAGGTGGTGAACGCCGCCTCCTGGACGTCCTTGGAGGCGGTTCGGTAGCGCAGCACGAAGTCGCGGTTCGGGATTTCGTCCCGCTTCGCGAGATCGATGCGCACGGTGTTCGCGTCGGGCTTGGTGGCCCGAACCTCGTGCAGCACGGAATGGAACTCCTGGATGGGCGCACCGCCGTGGAGGGTCACGGCGAGGTCGACGTTGGTGCCGGAGCGGACGCCCGCGGGCAGGGTCGGGGTCGCGAGCTTCGGCGAGCTTCCCGCGCCCATGAAGCGCGGGCCGACCACCATCGGGTAGCTGAACTCGAACTCGCCGTCCTCGAACTTCAGAAGCTGCACGTAGGAGATCTCCACCTGGACGCGCGCGCCGGGCTGCACGTTCGCGACCGACTGGGTGAAGACGCTGTCGGTCTCCTGGTCGAGCAGCGCCGCCGTCTGGCCCTTCGCCTTGGCGGCGTCGTACGCGGCCTTGGCGGCGGCGCGGCGCATGACCTCGCCGTCGATGGTGCGGCTTCCGATGCGGATGCGCATCGTGTCGACGGCGGCGTCGGGCGGCAGGGGGAAGGTGTAGAGCGCCTCGATGGGCCGGTCGCGGGGGTTGACGAAGCTCTGCCGGACGGTGACCCGCGCCCCCATACCGGCGACGTCCGCGCGGACGGAGGTGCGTTCGAGGGGCATGAGGAGGCGCGTCCCTTGGCCGACGACGAACATCTGGCCGGGGTTTTCGACGGGCGGACCGGCTTGGGCGAGGAGGAGGGAGGTTGCGAGGATCATGGGAGGGCCTAGCCTTCAGATGGATGAGTCCTTTGGCGGTTACCAAGGTTGGGCCGCGGCCACAATGCTTTTTATGGCCACGGTCACGCTCGCGAAAGCTCTGAAGCTTAAGAACAGACAGATTCAGAAGGTCAAGGAGACTCAGGCGCGGATCGAGTCCAGCAACAGTTTCCTGGCAGGCTCGGAGCCGGATTTCGACGCGAAGGCGCTCTATGACGATCTGAAGAAGGAGACCGAACGGCTATGGCGGCTCAAGCTGTCGATCAACGCGGCCAACGTGCCGATCCACGCGGCGATCTACGAGCTTGCGGAGACCAAGGGTCTGATCGCGTTTCTGAAGGGCTTGGACACCAAGCGTGGCTTGAGCGCGGTCGCGGGCTATATGCCGATCGCTCCGCACGAGTACCGAGCGCAGATCTCCGCGGGCGAGGTCGGTTCCGAGATCGAGACGCTCGAAGCGCGAATCGACAGCCTTCAGGACCTTCTCGATATCCACAACGCCACGGCGACGGTGGAGGTCGAAGGGTAAGGTCAAGAGGGGACCAACATGAAAGGCCCGGCGAACACAAGCTAATCCTAAACTTAGCCCTACAAGAGAGAACGGTCCCGATCAAGAGCCCGATCAAGCATCCCGCTTTGGCGGGGCGTCAATTCTTACCGCTCAAGATCGAAGACTCAAGGGTCAAGCCGCAAACCTCTTTCCGCCGAAGCCCGACTGCCATGTCCCCTCTCGATCGTCAAGTCGAAATCGTTAGACTTCGTTCGCAAGGTTTGCGGATCGCTGCGCGGTGCGGGTACGGGGGCATCCCACGGCTGCGGTTTGGGCAATCATAAAGGAGGCTTCTGCGGCGGCGCTACAATCCGCCTGAGCGCGGCGTTCTCCGCCTCCAGCTCGCCCTGGCGCCTCACGTCGTCGCTCATCGTGCGCACCGTGCCCGCCAGCGCGTCGGGCAGCAGGTCCAAGCGCTGGTCCGTGTACGTGGACGCAGCGAGGCGTCCGTCGAACGTGTGGTGGGAGACGACGGCCATGGTCGGATCACCTGGATCGCGACGGTCGGGGACGTGGGGTCGAACACCTCGACGCCCGCCTCGACCATCCAGTACTGGAACGTGTGGGCGCCGGGCGAGGAGGGCGCGGTGAACTTCCCGGAAGTGGCCCTTCTGCGCGAGATGCCGCCCGGAACGCGGCTCAAATCGTCCCGCGAGGGGCGAGCTGCTGCCTAAGGCGGAGCGGCTCGTCCGCGATCTCTCGGACTAGGGCCGCAGGCGTTCGGCGACCGCGTCGAGTCCCAGGTCGATCGTTCGCCGCAGCGCGGCGTCGAGGTTGTCGCGCGACGAGAGCTTGTTGTCCACGACGATCACGTTGGCCTGCGTCTCCTTGAGCTGCTGGGCGCGGGTCCGGGGCGGCCAGTAGGCCTCCGCGACCGCGTCGGCGGACGTTCCGCTCCCCAACCGGGTCAGCGCGAGATCGAGGCGGGAGCGGTCGAGAAGCTCGGCGAAGTCGAGGCCCGCCGCCTTGCGCAGGGTGCGGTCGAGATTGAACGCGCTGACGACCTTCGCGATCTGCACCGCGTCGTAAGGGCGCCACAGGCGCTCGGGGTCCTTCCGCACGGCGTCGACCACCGGCATCAGCGAGTCGGCGTACTCCGACTCCGAGACCGCGCGCCGCGCCTCGTCAAGCCCAAGGCGCTCCTGCAGGCTGCTGAGGGGTGCGGGGCGCAGGGAGTTCGGAGCAAAATCGATCGACATAAACACGTCCTCATGGGAAAGAGGACGGAAGCCGACGCATCCTCGCGGCGACAAGGCCCCTTCGTCGGCGCTCGCGCCGTCTACGGATTCAATACGTCCGCAGGGGTCGCACCGTTGCACGGTCAAGCCCTTGCCGCGCGGGCGAGTAGGTACTGTTTTAGGGTCGAACCCCTTTGTTGTTCGGACGTCGGAAGATAGGCGTCAGAATACTTAAGTGTCCGGAGCAGTTGAGAGGCGACCAAAGGGCCGCCTCGCCCACAAGCCCGCCTCGTCGTCCCCGCTATTGTCCCCCTGACTGCCTTTGACCCCGCTTCTTGCCCCCTCCTTCTCCCAGCACGCTCTGCACGTTCTGCGCGCGATGGCCGTCTCGCGGGAGGGCGACCTTCGCGAGAGTGTGCTCGTGCGCCAAGGGCGCGCCACCTTCCACGTCGCGAGCATGGGCCACGAGGCGATGGCCGCCCTCGCGCCGCTCGTCCGGCCGGACGACGTCGTGTTCCCCGCCTACCGCGACCGCGCTCTCATGCACGGCCTGGGCATGACGACGGAGGAGGTCGCCCTGGAGTTCTTCGCCCGCGCGGCGGGCGAGTCGGGCGGGCGAAACCTTCCGGGCCACTTTTCCCTCCGGCGGCGCAACGTCTTCTCCGTCACCTCGCCCGTCGCCGCGCAGTGCCTCCCCGCGGTCGGCGCCGCCTGGGGATTCCTGATGGACGGCGCGTCGTCCGTCGCCCTGTGCCACCTCGGCGACGCCGCGACGCGCCAGGGCGAGTTCTTCGAGGCGGTGGCGCAGGCGGTCCAAGATCGGCTGCCCGTCGTCTTCGTGGTCGAGGACAACGGCTATGGCATCTCCACCCCGACGCGCGGGCGAACGCCGCTGGCCTTGGGGATGCTTCCGCCCACGGTGGTCGTTCCGGTCGACGGGCGCGAGCCGGAGCGCGTGTTCGAGGCGGGCGAGTCCGCCCTCGCGCGAGCACGGGCCGGCCTCGGTCCGACGGTGCTCTGGTGCGGCCTCGAGCGGCTGGGCAACCACACCCACGCCGACGACCAGCGGCAGTACCGCTCCGCCGCCGAGATCGACGCCTCCGCCGCCGGCGACCCGATCGAGCGGCTCGTGACCGCCCTCTTCCGCGACGGACTCCTCGACGAGGCCTCGTGGGACGCCATGCGCCGCGAGATCGCGGAGGAGGTTCGCGAGGGCTACCTGCGCGCGGAAAAGTCGCCCGCGCCGACCCTCGCCACCGCGCGCGACCACCTCTACGGCTCCTCAACTTCTTGCCCGCGCCTGGAGAGCCCGCCGACCACCACCGCTCGCCCGATGGAGGAGCCACGACATGGCGCCAGCCGACCACCACCATGCTCCAGGCGGTGAACGACGTCCTTCGCGCGGGGCTCGCCGCCGATCCCAAGGTCGTGCTCTTCGGCGAGGACGTCGAGGATCCCAAGGGCGGCGTGTTCGGCATCACCAAGGGACTCTCGAACGACTTCCCCGAGCGCGTGGCGAACTCGCCCCTCGCCGAGGCGACCATCCACACGCTCCGGAGCCGGACGATGGCCGAGAAC
>CAXTOO010000131.1:5262-10630 GCA_964245875.1 uncultured Fimbriimonas sp.
GGCGGTCGGCCTCGCGGCCACCGGCTGGCGTCCCGTGTTCGAGCTTCAATTCGTCGACTTCGTCGGCCCCGCTTTCAACCAGCTCATCGCTCAGGCGTCGAACCTGCGCTGGCGGTCGAAGGGCGAGTGGACCTGCCCCTTCGTGCTCTACGCCCCCTCGGGCGCGTACCTGCCGGGAGGCGGGATGTGGCACAGCCAGAGCAACGAGGGCTGGTTCGCCGGGACGCCGGGCCTTCGCGTCGCCGTCCCCTCGACCCCCGAGGACGCCGCCGGCCTGATGTGGTCGGCGATGCATGGCGACGACCCGTCGCTGGTCCTGTTGCCCAAGCACCTCCTGCGCGCCGAGCGGCCCGCCGTCGCCGCCAGCCCACTGCCCTTCGGCAAGGGCCGGATCGTGCGCGCGGGAACCGACGCCACGATCGTCGCTTGGGGCAACTGCGTCGAGATCGCGGAAAAGGCGGCCACGACGCTCGCCGAAGACGGCGTGTCCGCGGAGGTGGTCGACCTCCGGACCCTCGTCCCGTGCGATTGGGAACTCGTCGTCGAGTCGCTCGCCCGCACCCGGCGGTTGGTCGTCGTCCAGGAGGACACGAGGACCTGCGGCTTCGGCCAGGCCGTCGTTGCGGAGATGGCGACGCGCGCGGAGACGTTCGGGGCGCTGAAGGCGCCGCCCGCCCTGGTCTCCCGCGCCGACGTGCCGATCCCCTTCAACGCCGCGCTGGAGATGGCCCTCCTGCCCGACGCCGCCGAGGTCGTCCGCGCCGTCCGCGTGGCCGTCTCGGGCACCCTTGAGGAACGCCTTTCCGACGAGGCGGCCGCGCAGGAGGCCACCGCCCTGACGGTCCCGCAGCTGGGCGAAGGCCTGCGAAGGGTCACCGTGACCGCCCTGCTGAAGAAGCCCGGCGACCGCGTCGCGATGGACGAGCCGCTCTACGAGATCGAGACCGACAAGGCGAACGTGGCGGTCGAGTCGTCCCTCGCGGGGGTCCTGCGCGAGTGGTGCGCCGCCGTCGGCGAGGAGGTCGAGGTCCACTCGACGATCGCCTACGTCGATCCCGACGGCTCCGACACCCCGGCGCCTGCGGTCGAGCTCCGCCCCGGATACGACGAGTACCCCCTGTCCGACCGCCAGCGCGCCCTCAACCGCAGCGCCCAGAACGGACGTCTGGACGTCGCGATGCCCGCGAGCATCCGCCGCCCCCTTTCATGGGGTCTCATCCAGCGGGCGACCGAGACGCTGCGGGCGCAGAATCCGCGGCGCCATCCCACGGAGTTCCAGGCGTTGCTCTACGGCGTCGCCCTCGCCACGCGAGAGAACCCCAAGTTCCGCTCGACCCTCGTCTCCCGCGGCGAGACGGTGCGCCGCTACGAACACGTGGACCTGGGCTTCGCCATCGCGCTCCCCGACGACGAGCTGACGACCGCCGTCGTGCGCGAGGCCGACGCCCACGACTTCGACGCCTTCCAGAAGGCGGTCCGCACCGCCCATCGCGCCGCCAAGACGGGCGAGACCGCCGCCGACGCCCGGACCACGCTCCTCGTCTCCAGCCTCGCGGGCCACGACGTGGTCGACGCCGCCCCCGTGCTCTTCCCGCCCGCCATCGCCACGCTCTTCGTGGGATCGCCCTACGCGGGCGCGGACGGCATGGAGGTCAGCGTCACCCTCGCCTTCGACCACCGCCTGATCAACGGCGTCGGCGCCGCGCGCTTCCTGCAGCGCGTCGAAGCGGAGATCGCGGAGATCGCCGCCGCTTAGCGCTACCCTCCGCTCGCAATCCGCTGGAGCGCCGCCTCGGTTTCGCGCACGCTCTGCCTCGCCCCCTCCAGCGTTCGCCGCGCCGCGCCCGCGTCGCTCCTCGCCCCATCGCGCTTCGACTTGGCGTCGTCGAGGCGGCGGTCCGCCCGGTCGTAGTCGTCCTTGGCGTCGTTGTGCTTGGCCTCCGCCGTCCGAAGTTGCTCCCGGTACACCTGCTTCGCGAGGTCGCCCTTCGCGTCATTGAGCTTGTCCGCAATGTCGTCCCGCTCTCGCTTCGCCGCGTCTCGCCGCCCGCGGGCGCGATCCGCTTCGTCGTCGAGCCGGCGGACGGTTCGCTCGGCGTCGCCGATCCGGTCTTCGGCCGAGCGCACCGCGCCCTCCGCGTCGGCCACCTGCCGCCTCTGATCGGCGAGAACGCCTTTCAGCCGCTCCGTCTCCTCGCGGTCGGCGCGGAGCTTCTCCTCCTGCCGCTCCTCTTCGGCGCGACGCTCGTCCTCGGCCCGCTTCTCCTCCGCCGCCTTCGCCCGGCGCGCCGCCTCCGTTGCCTTGCGCTCGTCCTCGGCCCGGCGCGCCTCGGCGAACCTGCGATCTTCTGCCTCTTTCTGGACGGCGGTTTCCCTCTCCATCGCCTCGACCCGCGCCTTCAACGAGGCGAGCCGCGCGTCCAACCCGAGCCGTGGGTTGGCGTCGCGAACCTCCGTGAGCAGACGCTGGGCGTCCGCCAAGAGTCCCGCCGACTCGAAGAGGTCGGCGGCGGCGAGGCCGAACGCGGGTCGGGTGGGAAACGTCCGGTAGGCGCTCTCCTCGGCCCGCGCCGCCGCGGCAAGGTCGCCCGAAGCCTTCAGAGAGAGGGCGTAGCTCATCTGCCGAAGCGCGTCACGGAGCCGCCCCGCCTCCTTAAGACCGCTCTGCAACGAAGGCCGGAGCGACGCGGGCGCGGTGCGGAGCGACTGCCGGAACGCCGCCTCCGCCCGATCCGGCTGATTCAGCGCCAGCGCGGCCCTCGCAACGAGGCGATGCCCCTCCCACCGACCGGGGTACTTCGCGGAGAGCGCCGAACCCTGCCGAAGCGCCTCGGCGTGCCGCCCCGCGTCGAACGCCGCCTGCGCCTTCGCGAGCGGCGCCAGAAAGGGGTCCGGCTTCGCGCCGAACGCGAGCGGCACGGCGAACAGAGCGAGGACGAGGGTGGAGCGACGATGGCCCATGCCCTAGTTTGACGTCAGAAACCCCGGCCGTATGATCGTCGGGAACACGGTCCTGAAAAGCCCCTTCCCTGTGTAGGAAACCCACCATGGAAGACAAGAGCCTTTCCCGCCGTCAGGTCGTCGGCGGCCTCACCACCGGCCTCGTCGCCGCCGCCGTGCCCGCCCTCGGCGGCCAGGGTGCGCCGACGAACACCGACGCGCCGCAGACCAACCCGCTTTCCGTCAAGCAGGACCCGACGACGCAGCACCCCAAACCGCCCTTCAAGAAGCAGACCCAGCCCTGGCCGGGCCTTGCGAGCCGGATGGACCCGAGGCCGGACCATGGCGAGACGAGCTACAAAGGCTCAGGGAGGCTCAAGGGGCGCAAGGCGCTCATCACCGGCGGCGACTCGGGCATGGGCCGCGCCGCCGCCATCGCCATGGCGCGCGAGGGCGCGGACGTGGCGATCAACTACCTGCCCCAGGAGGAGCCAGATGCCAAGGAGGTCGTGGAGCTCCTGCGCGGTGAGGGACGCAAGATCGTCCCGATCCCCGGCGACATCCGCAGCGAGGAGTTCTGCAAGCGGCTCGTCGAGACCGCCGCCCGAGAGCTCGGCGGCTTGGACATCGTCGTCAACAACGCCGCCCGCCAACAGCAGCGCCCCCGCCTGGAGGACCTGACGAGCGAGGACTTCGACGCGACGTTCAAGACGAACGTCTACGCGCCGTTCTGGATCACCAAGGCCGCGCTGCCGCACCTCCAGCCCGGCTCCGCGCTCATCTTCACGACGTCGGAGCAGGCGTACGACCCGTCCGAGAACCTCGTGGACTACGCCCAGACGAAGGCGTGCCTGATGAACGTGACGAAGTCGCTCGCCAAGCAGCTCGCCCCGCGCGGCATCCGGGTGAACGGCGTCGCGCCGGGCCCGATCTGGACCCCGCTCCAGCCCAGCGGCGGCCAAGACCCCGAGAAGCTTCCGCAGTTCGGCGCGAACACGCCCCTGGGCCGCCCCGGCCAGCCCGCGGAGCTCGGCCCGATCTACGTCCTGCTCGCCTCGCAGGAGTCGAGCTACACCACGGGGCACGTCTACGGCTCTGCCGGCGGCCACGGTCAGCCCTGAGCGGACGAGTGCCCGGCGGCTGGGCCAAAGGTCCCTGCCGGTGCAACCCCGCAACTCCCGGTAGTGTGTCATTTTGAGCCCGGAGCGACGCCGAGGGCGGTGGGGGACGGGCGAGCTCCGCCGAGAGGCCCTCGGCGAGCCTCCTCTCCCTCTCACCGGTGGCTTCCAAGCCTACAAACCCAAAGGCCGCCCTCTTCCGCAGGAGAGGGTGGCCTTTGAATCCGAAACGGGGTGGAGATTATGAGATTCGAACTCACGACCTCTGCCGTGCGAATGCCGCGCCACAGGGTTCCAGACCCGTTCTCAGGCTCGCATTCTCATCGAACCATGCATCTCGGGGCTATCCAGCGCGGAGCATGAATCCACCGTAAGTCTATCGATCTCTCATCGAGCGATACCTCCGCTCGGTTCTCACCATGGGCGGCCGGGCTTGACGGCCCGGGCGTCAAGCGTCGACTTCGAGGCGGCGCACGCCTTCAAGTCGACTCGCAGCTCGGCGCGAAGCTCCACGGACGACTTTTTTCGCGAGTGTGCGTGACGAGGGCGTGACGAGAACGGACGGATCGGAAACGACTCTCCACAATGAGAGGCGAAACCATGAAAACCCTCGTACGCGCCGCCATCCTCTCGTCCCTGCTCGCTCTCGCCGCCGCCTCGGCCCACGCCCTCGACACCTACTCCAGCCTAGGACCTTCGGGCGCCTACAAGCCGAACAACGCCTACGTCGTCTCCGGGCCGCTCTCGTTCCGCTTCGTCGCGACCGCCACCGGCGCGCTGTCGGGCTTCTCCGGGGCCCTGAACGACAGCGGCGTCCCCGTCTCCTACGCGCTGAGGTTCTACGCCGACGGCCCCTCGACCACCCGCGGCGCCCTGATCGCCTCGACCACAGGCTCCACGACCGGCGCGGTGTACGGCACCACGGACTCGGCTCTCGCGTCGGCGGCGATCGCCGGGGGACCTTCGATCGTCGCGAACTCGGCGTACTGGGTCGAGGTCGCGCCGAGATACGGGATCATGTGGAACATCTCGATCGTGGGCACCACGGGCCGCTCCTTTTCCAACGACGCCTATTTCGACGGCCAGCCGACCCCGGCCTTCTCCGTTCAGGTGAACCCCGTCCCCGAGCCCGCCACGATCGCCGCCCTCGGGCTCGGCGCGGTTGTTATGCTCCGCCGACGCCACAAGGCCTGACGCTTAACCGAGATCGCCCGCGTCGTTCGATAACCGAGAAGGACCGCGCACGAACCTCGAGCCTCTAAGAGGTCGTTTCACAACCCCAGGTGTCTGACGAGCCCGCGCAGGCACAG
>CAXTOO010000132.1:0-10624 GCA_964245875.1 uncultured Fimbriimonas sp.
GGGCGCGGGTCGAGGCGGAGAAGCGCACCGCGATGCGCTTCGCCTCCGAGAAGCTCGCCACCGACCTCCTGCCGGTGCTCGACAACTTCGAGCGCACGGTCGCCCATCTGGATGGGGGCGCGACCGTCGAGGCCATGCGCGGCGGGATCGCCGCCGTCGAGCGGCAGTTCCGGACGGTGCTGGAGGCACAGGGCATCCGCCGGATCGAGTCACTCGGACAGCCCTTCGACACCGAGCGGCACGAGGCGCTGGGATTCCAGGACTCTGAGGAGCACGAGGAGGGCCATGTGGCGGGCGAGATCGAGCCGGGGTACACCATGCACGAGAAGGTGATCCGCCCCGCGCGGGTCCGCGTGGCCCAGAAGCCCGTCTCTTCGGAGCCGACGTGAGCCGCCGCTGGTTCGGCACCGACGGCGTGCGGGGCGTGGCGAACGAGAAGCTGACGCCGGAGTTCGCCCTTTCGCTCGGCGCCGCGGTCGGCTCGTGGCTCCGCGAGGTCTCGGCTCCGAAGCGGGTGGTGGTGGGACGCGACACGCGCCGCTCAGGCCCCATGCTCGAGGCCGCCCTCTCGGCGGGCTTGGCCTCGATGGGCATTGAGGTGGTCTCCCTGGGCGTCGCGCCCACCCCCGCCGTCGCCTACGCCGCGCGCTTCGGCGGCTTCGGCCTGGGCGCGATCGTGAGCGCCAGCCATAACCCCGCGCCGGACAACGGCATCAAGTTCGTGACCCACCTGGGCGTCAAATCGACCGACGAGCAGGAGCTCGACTGGGAGCGGCGCATGGACGACGGTCTCGCCGAGCGAGGAACCGGCCGCGAGGTCGGCTCCATCACCGCGTCGGGCGAGATGCTCGACGCCTACATCGACTTCCTCGAAAGCCTCGTTCCGGAAGGGCTGCACGGGATGCGGGTCGCCGTGGACGCCGCCCACGGTGCGGCCTATGCGCTCGCCCCGCGTATCCTCCGAACCCTCGGGGCCGAGGCCATCGTCGTCGGCGACCGGCCCGATGGCATGAACATCAACGCCGACGGCGGCGCGACGAAGCCGGACACCATCCAGACCCTGACCCGCCTGATGAGCGCCGACGTCGGCGTCGCCTTCGACGGCGACGCGGATCGCGCGGTGTTCAGCGATGGCCAGGGAAGGCTCATCAACGGCGACCGAACCCTCGGCATCTGGGCCGCGCACCTCCAGGCCCAAGGCCGACTCGACCCGCCGGTGGTCGTCGGAACGGTGATGAGCAACGGCGGCTTCGAGCGGTACCTCAGCGGCATGGCGATCCGGCTGGAGCGCACGCCCGTCGGCGACAAGCACGTCGCCGCCCGCATCCGCGAGACCGGTGCGCTGTGCGGCGGCGAACAGTCGGGCCACCTGATCTTCCCCGCGCACCAGCCTACCGGCGATGGCCTCCTGACGATGCTGGAATTCCTGCGCACGCTGGCCGTCTCCGGCCGCTCGGCGGCCTCCTGCTACGACGACTACCGCCCCTGGCCGCAGATCCTCGTCAATGTCGGCGCGAAATCGACCGAAGGCTGGAAGGAGAGCCTGCGCGACGAGCTCGAAGAGGCGGAGACCCGCCTCTTGGGCAACGGAAGGCTGCTCGTGCGCCCGAGTGGCACCCAGCCCATGCTGAGGATCATGGTCGAGGCCGAAGACGAGCGCCTCCGCGACGAGGTCGCGCACACTCTGGTCGATGCGGCGGTCGAGCGGCTCGGCGGCCACGTCGAGGGGAGGGTCGATCTCACCCATGCTCTTGGCGATTGATGTCGGCAACACCCACTGCGTGTTCGGCGTCTGGCACGAGGGCCGCTGGGCCGCTCAATGGCGCCATCAGACCTCGCCCGAGATCACCGAGGACCAGCTCGGGGCATGGCTCCGAACGATGTTCGAGCTTGCCAGCCTTCCTTGGTCGATCCATCGGATCGTCTGTGCCTGCGTCGTGCCGGCGATGGTCGATCCCATACGGCTTCTCGCCTCCCGGTGGCTCGGCGTGGAGGCCCGATTCCTCCGCGACGGCGCCTCGGTCGGTCTTCCGGTGGCCTACCAGCCGATCAACTCCGTCGGAGCCGACCGCTTGGCCAACGCGCTGGGGGCGTTGGCGATCCTCAAACCACCGCTGATCGTGGTCGACTTCGGCACCGGCACGAACTTCGATGCCGTGGACCGCGAAGGGCGCTACATCGGCGGCGCGATCATGCCCGGCATCCTCGTGGGAAGCGAGGCCCTCTTCCGACGCGCGGCAAAGCTGCCCCACGTCGAAGGCCTCTCCCTGGCGGCGCCGCCCCGCGCGATCGGCGGAACGACGGTGGAGTCCCTCCAATCGGGGATCGTCCTCGGCTACGCCGCCGCGATCGACGGCCTCTCGGCGAAGATGGACGCCGAGTTGGGAGGAGGCTGCCGCGTCGTCGCGACCGGTGGCCTAGGCGAGATGTTTCTCGGCCTTTGCGAGAGGATCGAGCGATTCGAACCGACGCTCACGCTGGACGGCCTCCGAATCGCCTCGGAGCGCGTCTCCGGGAGCGCCGAGTAGCACTCGGCCGCCGCCCTTCACGGAACGCTGCTCAGAACTTGGAGTCGGCGGCGAGGTTCGCGAGCTTCGGCATGGTCGGAACCTGCCTCGTGCTTCCGCCCGTCGTCCCCGAGTCGCCCCGCTTCATCGACTGGAACACCTGCCAGAAGAACTCCTGGATGGGCACTTGGTTCGTCCGCAGGTTCGCCAACGTCAAGGCGAAGGCGTTCGTGAACGCGCCGATCTGCTTGCTGTCCCGGTACACGGACGTCACGTTCTCTCCCGGACGGGTCGACTGGACCTGCGCGATGGAGCCTGAATACACTTCCTCGCGACCGAAGTAGTAGCCGTTCGCGTCCATTGGGCGGTTCACTTCGAAGAACGCGAAGACGCGCGCGCCGCGCTGCGCGAAAGGCTGGAAAAGGTCGGCCTTCGCGACCATGGACGAAACATCCCCGCCCGACTCTGTGTCCACGCCCGCGAGATAGTCCTTCCCGTCGAGGTTCGATCCCGCGCCCGCGTAGTAGACGAGGACGGTCGCGCCCTGGGCCACCTTGGCCGCAAGGGCGAGGGTGGCGGCCTTCATCGCGGCGGCGGTCGCGTTCTGAAGCAGCACGACGTTGTCGGTCGGGTAGCCCGCGAAGTCGACGAGGCTTCCCCGGACGCGCTCCGCGTCGTTGCCCGCGAAGGGGATCATCCCCCCGGAGAGGCGGCTCGTGCTCTGGCCGATGATCAGGGCGAACTTGTCCTTCATCGGCGCGACGTTTGCGACGACCGCCGGAAGGTTCGGGCCGTTGATCGGACCTGGTCCGACGATCGTCGGAGCGCCCGGAACGCCGGTCCCCGGCGTGCCGTTCGACGTCTTCGCCTGCATGGCCGCAAGCTCCTCGGGCGCGACGATCTCAGTGTCCGCCTTGAACTCCGGCGCGTGCCCGAGCTTCGTCAGGCGATCCGCGACGCTCTGCCGCTTCGTCGCGTCGTCGAGCCGGGTGTAGATCAGGTCGAGGTAGAAGTACGCCTCGGGACTGCCCTGGTCCTTCGAGACCAGGGTCTCAAGCTCGCCGGCGGCGGTGCGAAGCATCTTCGCCGAGTCGGTCGGATCGATCGTTCCGAGCGCCTGTCGGTAGAGCGAGTAGGCGGCGAGGAAGTTGGGCGAGTAGGGAGCGCCGTTGCGCCAGAGCTTGCGCTCGGTGGCCGGGCCAGGAAGGACCGTCGGACCAGACCGGTCGTCCGTCCGTCCGGCGGCGGCCTGCTGGAACGCCTCTCGGGCCTGCGTCCACTTTCCACCACGGGCGGCGGCGAGGCCCGCATCGTAGGAGCGACTCCAGGACTGGGCTAATGCGACCGAGGAGAGGGCTAGAGCCGCAAGAAGGGCGAACGATTTGGCGGTCATGTTACTTGAATCGGTAGGAAGCGGCGATGCTGAAGTCGGAGCCGCCACTCTCGGGCACGGCGTAGCTGAGATCGAGTCCGATGGGATAGCGGTTGGGCCGGATGCCGATCCCGAAAGTGAAGGCGTTTCGGCTCGCGTACTCGTTGCCGCCGCTCGGAACGGTGGTGAAGCCGAAGCGGAAGGGAACCCGCCCGAACCCGAAGCCGACGTTGTACTCCGCGCCCAGACCGAACACCGTCTGAGAGTCGCGGTCGAAGAAGCGAGACGACTCGCCGCCGAAGAACGATTGCACCTGTCCGCCGAGCAGAACGTAGTCCTTGCCCTCGCGGAATCCCTCCTTCCGCCAAGTCGCCCCGAAGAGCAGTCGGCTCGGAATGCGATCGTACTCCCCAGACGTCTCGTCGTTGCCGGAGAGGCTGATCGGCGAACGGTAGCTCAGGCCTAGGGTCCAGGAGGGCGCGGAGACAGGAGTGTAGAGCACCCCCGCGAGGACTCCGACGCCGGTGCCCGTCGAGGAGCCCCCGTTGCTGATCGGAAGGGTGGTCGTGCCGTCCGACTCGGTACCGGACTCGGAGAAGCTAAGCTGCTGAGACGCGACGACGAGTCCGAGTCCGTACGAGAGGCCGCTGTCGAGCGCCTTGCCGTACGAAAGCGAGTAGAACGACGCCTTCGCCTTCCGTCGGAGCGTGTAGCTCTGCGCGGTGAACGTCCCATCCTCCAGCCCCGTCCCGGCAGCCCGGTCATCGAGGGTGCCGCCGACCGTGTAGGACGCGGCGAGCGTTCCGGAGCCGCGCCCGAAAAGATCGCGCACCGGCACGGCGAACCCCGCGTGGGTGAAGGAGTTCGACCCCCGGCGCCCGTCCGTGTCGAGGCTCGGGTCGCTCAGGCTTCCCGACAGCGTCGTCCTCGAAGTCGGAAGATTCCGGTACACGAGGTCGGCCGCCCGCGTGTCGAGGTACGCCAGCGCCGCAGGGTTGTAGTACGAGGCGAGCGTGTCGACGTTGGTCGCGTTGTTCGCACCTCCCATCGCCATGGCCCGACCGCCCGCGTCGAGCGCGTTGAGAAGGTCGGGCACCTGCGCCGTCGCTTGCGCGGCGAGCAGCGTGGCGCTAGAGAGGGCGAGAGCAAGGCGGAGAAGCGGCTTCATCGATTATCGGGTGCGGACGGTGACCTCTTGGAGCGAGGCCGAGTTGCCGGCCCGGTCGACGGCCGAGACCGAGACCTTGAACCGCGAGGGGAATTGCCCCTTCTTATAGCGCACGCGGCCCGTCCACCGCTGGGTGGTGCCGTTCGTCGCCCGAAGCGAGACCAGAGTGACCCGCGTGACGAACGTGCCGTCCGTCTTCTTGACGATCACGTCAACCCCGGTCCGGTCGACGCTGCCGCTCGATGCGTCGGTGACGTCCACGATCACGTTCAGGTCCCGGTCGACCGTACCGTTGTTCGAGGGGAACACGATCTGCACGGTCGGCTTCTGGCGATCAAGCGTCAGCGAGACGTTCCGGGAGGCGGTGTTGCCCGCCTTGTCCTTGACGGTGATCGTGATCGACTGACTCCCGTCGGTGGGAAGGGTGGTCGCGTCGTAGTCGGCGGCGATGGTGTTGCCGTCTCCCGAGGCGATCGTCTGGCTGCCCACCTGGACCGTCCAGGTGTCGACGTTCGTCTCCTCCACCGCGGAGCGGACCTTGACGTTCCCCCGCGTGAAGCCTCCCGTCACCGGACTGAGCTCCGTGAACTTCGGCGCCGTCACGTCCACCGTCTCCGCCAGCGTGGTCGGCGCGTACGCCGTGCCGGACTCGTCGGCGGACACGAGCAGCGTGTACGCGCCCTCCGTCGCCCCCGCGTTGAAGTTGAGGGGGATCGAACCGCTCGCCGACCCGTTGTTGTCCGGCGTGACCGTCGCCGTCTGCGTGGTGACCGTGCCGTTGGGCGCGGTCGCGGTCAGCGTGACCTTCACCCTCACCGACGCGCCCGATATGTTGAACGTGACGCTGTTCGACTGACCCAGGAAGCCGTCGGTCGTCGGAGAGGTGACCGTGAGCGTTCCGGCGTAGCCAAACGCGGCGGAGAGGATCGCGACGATCCCGAGAAGCGGACGGAGTAAGGACATCCTCATGGCGAGCCACGTCATTCTTGCAGAGGATCGGGGGACAAGTCAAATGCCTCCATGCGGGTTCATGCGCTTTTGCGCGTTCCGGGCTTAACTGCCGGAATCGATGCGAGCCATTCCGGAACCTCGTCCGCCGCGTAGCTCATCGCCTCGACCCGATGCGCGCGCTCCAAAGGAAGTCCGAGATCTAAG
Organism: uncultured Fimbriimonas sp.; assembly: GCA_964245875.1. Classification (GTDB taxonomy): domain Bacteria; phylum Armatimonadota; class Fimbriimonadia; order Fimbriimonadales; family Fimbriimonadaceae; genus Fimbriimonas. The sequence continues at coordinate 6,203 of CAXTOO010000132.1, forward strand.
CCTTCCGGAGAACGGTCGATCAGCACCGCGTAGGCTCCCACAACCCCTCCGGCCCGCTCGATTGCCCCCCGGCTTTCCACGAGCGAAGTCCCCGTCGTCAGCACATCGTCCACGATCAGCACGCGCGTCCGCGGCGCCAGCGTCTTGCCGCGACGAAGCGTCTTCTCGCCCCCTTCCGTCTCCACGTAGACGGAAGGCAGGCCCATCTGGCGCGCCACCTCGAAGGCGATGATGATCCCCCCCGTGGTCGGCCCCGCCACCGCGTCGAAGTCGTCCCTGGAAAACCTTCCCACGATCTCCCCACAGAGCCTGGAGAGCACGTCCGGCCTTTCCAGGACGCGGAACTTCTCGAAATAGACGTCGCTCCGACGACCTGAAGTCAGAATGAAATGGCCGCGCAGGATCGCGCCGGAAGATTCGAGCAACGAGCTAAGGTCCATCCGTTCGACATAAGGACGGGTGGACCGATCGAAAAGCCTCAGCCCACGATCGAGAACGGTGTCATGTCTCGCACGACCCGGTTGCCTTCGTCCAGGAGCACCACCCTCGGCACGATCGGCTCGTCGGCGAGGTCGAACGCGGCGACGATGATCCGCTCCCCCACCGTGAAGAAGTGCGCCGCTCCCCCGTTCAGCCCGACGCTGCCGTTCGGGCCGGCGAAGCAGTAGGTCTGGATGCGCGCCGTGCCGTCCACCGACCACACGTGCACCAGCTCGCCGTCGAGCAGGCCCACCGCCTCCATCATGTCGGCGCCCAGCTCGATGCTGCCGACGTATTCCGGATTCGCGTAGGTGACGCGGGCGTGGTGGAGCTTAGCCTTGAGCAGCTGGGAGAGGCGCATCGTTTCGGGAGGCGGAGGCGGTTCGCCGTGCGGTGGCGACCACCCGGCGGCGGGAGTAGGTGGCCATCAGGCCGCCGAGGGTGAGGATGCCGGTGCCGAGCCACACGAGGCCGGTGAACGGCTTTTCGTAGAGCTCGATGGCGTAGAGCGGCGGGCTGAAGAAGAGCTGGATCTGCGCGGCGTGCGTCGCCGCGTCCACCCCGCCGACGATCCCGACCACGAGGTCCGGACCCAGCCTGGGGATCGACACCGGCTCGAGGCCGTTCTCCGAGATCCCGACCGCGGGATTCGCAAGGTACTGGTGAAGCTCGCCGCGCGCGTCCGGCTGGGTCAGCCGGACCTTCGCCCCGAACTCCGCGCCCACCTGCCCGAACTTCCCGTTGTCGGTCGGCTCGAGATACTCCACCTTGATGGAATCCCCGAGGTCCTTCGTCTCGCCGGGCTTCATCAGGAGCGGAGAAGGCGTCGCCGCGACCTGCGGGGCGTTCATCGCGACGTACACGTCGCGCGTGGGAAAGCGCTCGATGGCGGGCCAGACCTGGTCCTTCCGCTCGTCGCCCTGGCCGTACTGGTAGTGACCCGGCCGGGCGACGAAGTGGCCGCCGTCCGGGGTTGTCACGTCGAACTCGACCTTTCGGCTCCGGTCGTCGAAGTCGCTCGTGGTCGTCCCCTTGTACGCCACCGTGTAGCCCATTCCCGACGCGGGCATTCCGGCGCGAACCGTGAGGGTCTCCTTCCGCTCGTAGCCGCGGCTGAGGACGAGACCTCCCATCAGCACCGCGATGCCCAGGTGCGCCACGAAGCCGCCCGTGCCGAGGGCCGACCGTCTGGCGAGCTCGACGACGCGCCAAACGTTCGCCACAACCACGAACACCACGCTGAAGAGCAGCACGAGCATCCAAAGCAGCAGCGGGACCGCCCACCCGAACGGCGCCGCCACCGTCGCACCCGCCTCGGGATGCACGCTCGGCATGATCGCGAGGTGAAGCAAGCCCGTCAGGCCCAGCGCGATGCACACCACGCCGAACAGCCGCTCGCGCAGGGCCTTGCCCTCCATCCGCCGCCACGAGACGAACGGCGCGATCGCCATGAGCGCCATGAGCGGAAGGAAGAACCACACGACCACGAGGTGGTACAGCGGCTCCTTCACCGCGTTCCCCTGCCCGCCGCGCATCGCCGTGAGCACGGGCCAGCTCATACCGAGCGCGATGACCGTGCTGAGTAGACCCAGCAGGAGCATCCCGTAGCGGTAGAATCCCTCCCTGCTGGCGCCGCCCTCGTCGGGCTGCGCGTGGGCGTTCGCCCGCCGCGCCGCCCCGCGGCCGGGACCGAGGAACACGGCGACGAACAGGCCGACCGCCGCGAGCAGGAAGATCTTCAGAATGCCCCGCGCGTGCTCGTCCATGCTCGCGAAGCTGTGGTTGCTCACCTTGTCCAGGAGACCGGAGCGCGTGAGGAACGTGCCGTACACGAACAGCAGGAACGGAACGCCCCCGAGGAACAGGTTCGTGCCCGCCCACTTGCCCCGTGCCGCTTGGACGATCAGCCCGTGCGCGAACGCCACCACGAAGAGCCACGGCACGAACGACACGTTCTCCACCGGGTCCCATGCCCAAAAGCCGCCCCAGCCCTGCGTCTCGTACGCCCACAGGCCACCCATCACCACGCCGAGCCCGAGGATCGCGGTCGAGAGCAGCGCCCAGGGACGGACCCGCGCCACCCAGTCCTCCGCGTCGCCCCGGAGCATCGCGGCCACCGCGTAGGCGGCAAGGATCGAGAGGCTGCCGAACCCCAGGAAGATCGTGGGCGGGTGAACGATCACCCAGTAGTTCTGAAGCGCGGGCACCATGCCGTTACCGATCGGTGGCACGAACGTCTTGCCGTGCGCCACGATCTGCGGCATGATCTTGAATGGCGTCTCGTAGGCGAGGATTCCCCCGATCGAGGCCAGGAAGAGCGAAGTCACCCCGACGAAGCCGCGCCGGTAGGGACCCGTGCCCTTCAGCGCGAAGAGCGCAAACAGGGCGGAAGCGCAGCCCCAGAGCAGGAACGAGCCCTCCTGGGCGGTCCACACGCTGGCGATCTTGTACGGCAGCGTCGTCGTCGTGTCCGAGTGTTCCCAGACGTAGCCGTACTGGAACTGGTCCTTGGCGAACAGCAGCGCGAGCGCGCCGAACGAAGCCAGAAGCGACACGCAGCCGCCGACGAACGCGACCGTCGCCGCCCGCTCGAACCGACCGGGCCGGACCGTCGCGAGCCCGGCGAGCACGAAGAGGACGATCGACGCGACGATGGCGTCACGCCCGAAAGTCCCGGCGAAGAGCGACCAGGGGGCGGCGAGGGGAATACCGGCGGGGATCTCGTTCATGCGCGTCGGGCGAGCGGGTCTTTCGGCTTGTCGTCGTACTTGCTCGGACACTTCACGAGCAGCTCGCGCGACACGAAGTGGCCGTCCGGGGCGATCGCCCCGATCGCCACCACCTTGTCGGCCTCCAGAAGGCTCGCGGGCGGCAGGCCGAGATGCTCGACCATCACCGTCGCTCCGTCCGCGTCCCTCAGGGTGAACTGCGTGTGGCCGCTCGAAAGGCTGGTGCCGCACGATCCCTTGACGAGGACTCCCGAGAGGTGGAGGCTGTCCCCCCCGGTGTGACGCGCCTGGTCGACCGTCACGTAAGGGCTCGCGTTGCTCGCGAACGCACCCACGACGCCCACCATCGCAAGGCTTGCGACGACCGCCGTCACTACCGGACCCTTGAGCTTCACGACCTTCATCGTACCGTCACGCGCCTTTCCTACGTCCGATTTGTGCGCCGTCTTCGAGGTCGGGAACCTAAATCTCTCATCGATGGGTTGTTCGGTACAATCCTTATGATGCGCCCTCTGTCCGCGCGGGCCACCGTCGCCGCCGTCGCCCTCGTCCTCGCCAGCCTCGTTCCGGCCCAGACGCCCGCCCCGGCCGCCGTCACCGAGGACACGCTGTTCTTCTCCACCACCGTCGGCTCCTTCAAGCTGCTCCCGCCGGGGCCGGACACCACCCGCGGCACGCTCGACATGGACTTTGAGGGCACCCTGATGGTGAGCGGGCTCAAGGGCACGGTCGTGCCGGGCGCGGGCGTTCGCCTGGAGTACGAGAGGCCGAGGTACGCGCGAAAGGTCTACTTCGGCAAAGGTCACATCAGGATCTCGGGCGAGTACCGGGCGATCCAGTTCTTCGGGAGGAACCTGAAGGGCAGCTTCAGGGGCAACACCGTCGCCCGCCTCTACGGTGAGTTCGACAAGAATATGGAGACCGGCTACTACTGGTACGCCTCGCAACCGGCGAAGCAAGACTGGGGCTCCTACGGACGCACCCTGACCGTTCCCCCGTACAAGTCGCCCCAAGACGTGACCACCGGCAAGGTCCGCGACGTGCCCTCGAAGAAAGGTGGCTAGCCGCCCACGTCACCCCTTCCTTTCGCGGATGGCTCGTACCGGGAGAGGAAGGGGGGGGGATGGAGAGCGAGGCCGAACAAAGGGATTTCTCTGGCCACTCGCCTTCCGGTACCCTTGATCGTAGCCTTGCTCGAACGCACCTTCATGCA
>CAXTOO010000133.1:0-10599 GCA_964245875.1 uncultured Fimbriimonas sp.
CGCGGGGACGTTGGTGTTGATGCTGAACATGGTTCTTCCTTGATGCGTCGTCCGGGCTGGGGAAGCATCCTTTCCTCCCACGGATGCCCGGTGTCGCCTGCACTGGGTGTATTCCCCTTATCCTCGCGGAATCGAAGCAGGTAAAAATGCTTGTTAAGTGACCGGGGACGGGATTGTGCGGTCTTCGGCGCGATTCGTTTCACCTCTACTTGTCCCCCGTCCCTTGTCCCTTGTAACCTCTTCCCCATGCGAGTCGGCGTCATCGCGCTCCAGGGCGACTTCGAGCGGCACGTCTCCGCCCTCCGGCGGGCGAAGGAGGGGGTCGAGACGGTCGAGGTTCGGACTCCCGAGGAGCTGGCGAGGGTCGATCGGGCGATCCTGCCGGGGGGCGAGAGCACGACGGTGGGGCTGCTGATGCAGCGGTACGGCCTCGGCGACGCCCTGCGCGCGGCGGCGGGCGAGGGGATGCCGCTCTGGGGGACGTGCATGGGGATGATCCTGTTGGCGGCGGGCGTCGAGGGGCGACCGGGACAGTACACGCTCGGGCTGCTGGACGTGGACGTGCGGCGAAACGCCTTCGGGGCGCAGGTCCACTCCTTCGAGACGCCCGTCCCCGTCCGGGGCCTCGCTGAGCCGGTCGACGCGGTGTTCATCCGCGCGCCGGTGGTGACGCGGTGCGGCGCGGGCGTCGAGCCGCTGGCGGAGCACGACGGGCAGCTCGTGGCGGTCCGGCAGGGGGCCGTCTTGGGGACCTCGTTCCATCCGGAGCTGACGGACGACGTGCGCCTGCACGCATGGTTTTTGGGACTCTGAAAAATTTTCCTTTCGCAGGTTGGGTCTTTAGGCCCAACCTGCGTGGAGGGTGGTTGACGCGTTTTCCACCGGGGGAGCGAGGAGTCGACGAGACGCGCCCCATGCTTCTGTCGTACTCGGGGATCGCGTTTTGTCAACCAGTCTCGAACGACCTACGCGCCGTCGGCTCATCGTCGTCCGCCGAGCCGGGGGCGACGTGGGTCACGGGATAGTGGAGCGGCGCGGCGCGGGCACGAACCATCCTGCGGCTACGGGGCGTGCGGCGACCGAGACCGCATCAGGCCGCCTTCAGCTCGTGGACGCCCACGCCGCGCTCGTAGTAGCGGTCCTTGAGCATCCCGACGAGCTCGGCGTCGAGCGCCGCGCCGCGTTCCCTCTCCATGATCTCGAAGGTCTCGCTCATCGAGAGCGCGCCGCGGTAGGGGCGCGCCGCCGAGAGGGCGTCGAAGACGTCGGCCACGGCGAGGATGCGCATGTCGAGGTCCAGCATCTCGCCCGGAACGCCCTGGTGGTAGCCTCGCCCGTCGATGCGCTCGTGGTGGGCGGCGGCGATCTCGGTCACGCGGTCGAAGCCCTGGATCATGCCCAGGATGCGCTCGGTGTCGCGCGGGTGGGCGCGGATGCCCGCGAACTCCTCTTCCGAGAGCTTGCCCGTTTTCTCCAGCGTCGAGGTGGGCACCCCGAGCTTGCCGATGTCGTGCAGCAGCCCCGCCCGCCGCAGCGTCTCCAGGCGCGGCTGATCGAACCCCAGCATCCGGCCCAGCTCCACCGCGTACTCGGTGACGCGCTTCGAGTGGGACGCGGTGAAGGCGCTTTTCGCGTCGATGATCTCCGCGAAGGCGTCGCAGGTTCGGTCGATGCTCGTCGCGCCCGCAAGCCGCACGGTGGCGGGCGTCGCGAGCTCAAGGGCCGTTCCGCGCAGATCGCCCGCCATGCTCGCCCAGAACGGCTCGTCCCGCTCGATCGTCCGCGCCGCCGCGACCACCGCCGGGTCGAACCAGCGTCCGGAGCGCTTGCGGATGGTCCGGAACGCCGCGCCGCGACCGGTCGCCTCCACGAGCACGTCGAGGGTCTGCGCGAGGCCGAGGATGCGCGAGAGGATGGGGATCGCGTCGCCCCGCAGGCCTATCGGCGCGCCGAAGCCGTCCCAGTGCTCGTCGAGGCTCCGCACGGCCTCCGCAACGGGCAGGCCGAATCCGAGCCGCATGGCGATCTGCGCGCCGCGGTCGCAGCGGACCCGCGTCATCTCGACCATGCCCGCCTCGGGGTCGGAGAGGAGCGACACGATCTGGCGCAGCCGCTCGGGCAGGGGCCGGTCGCGGTGGACGGTGTTCATCGCGTAGACCACGCAGTCGAGCTTCTTGGTCCAGTCGATGAGCTTGACCGCGCGCTTGGCACCGTGGTCGTCGCCGAACGACTGGTGGATCTTCACGGAGTTCGTGGTGCAGCCCGCGTCCTTGAGCAGGGCGGCGAAGTAGAGGTCGGCCCGCTCGCCCTCGGTGAGGCCCAGCCGCTCGGCGACGCGCATCGAGATCAGGCACGTTCGAACGGCATGGCCCATCGACTGCCCCTCGACGAGGTCGAGGGCGTAGCTCAGCGCGGACAGGATGTCCGCATATCGAACGCTCGGATCGGTCATCCTAGAGTCGTTCCCCATCTGGGCGGCGGAGTCCTGTCCCTTTTCGTGTCTCCCCAGCCGCAGCCGTTCATTCGTCGTCGCATCGACCCCGGACCGATGGCGACACGTCTTCGACGCCATGAACGTCGAGTTCTCGCGTTGGCGCGAGGTCATTCAACGCCTGTCATCGGAAGGGAGCGGACCGCTTCGCGGCGCGGGCACGAGTGCATCCCGCGGCTATAGAACCCCAAGAGGTTGCGTCTTTGCCGGACGCATGGGCGATCCGAGGACGGTGACAAGATAACCGGCATTGCGTGACAAAGGTGTGACAAACACGCGCAAGCCTTGCGGATTGTCTTTGGATCGCAGAAACTAGAGCACGACGATGGTCAGGATCAGCCTTTTGGGACACTTCGCGGCGGCGACCGACGAGGGGCCGATCGTCTTCGAGGCCCGCAGCGCCGCCGCGCTGGTGGCGTTCGTCGCGCTGGCCCGCGACCGCAGCGTCTCGCGCGACGCCGTCGCCGCGGCGCTTTGGCCCGGCCACGAGGGAGTGAGCGCGCGGACGAACCTGCGCAAGGCGATCCAGCGGGTGCGGAAGGCGACGCCCGGCCGGGAGTTCCTCGTCGCCGACGGCGAGGAACTGTTCCTGAGGGACGTCGAGACGGACCTCGACCGCGCCGACCGGCTCCACCGCACGTTCCTGCTCGCGACCCGCCAGCCCGAGGGGACCGCCTCGCTCGCCCAGGAGTGGGAGATCCGGTCCAAAACGCTGCTGGCGGGTTGGGACGACGAGTGGATCGTGCCCCATCGCGAGCGGGCCGCCGTGACGGCCCTCGACCTCGGCTCCGACCTCGCCCGCTCGCAGGAGGCGATGGGCGAGCTCGCCGCCGCGCTCGACGCGTGGCGCGAGATCCTGGCGCGCGTCCCGCACCACGCGATGGCGCTTCAGAACGCCCTTCGGCTGGAGAAGGGGCTGCACGGCCCGGAGCGCGCCGCCGACTTCGCCCGGAGCGCCCAGCTCCACTTCCGCGACGAGCTGGGCATCGAGATGCCGCACGAGCTGCGACGGGCCCTGCGCGACTTCGGTCTCGGGGGCCTGGAGCCCGTGCCGCCGCCCGATGCCCTGCGCAAGCGCAGCGAGCTGTACCTGCTCGCCCGGATGTTCGAGTCGAACCTCGCGAGCAACCGCACGGAGGCGCTGAGCCTTCTCGCCCGCGAATGCACCCTGCCCAAGGCGCTGGAGCACCCCCGGGCCATGCTCAGCCTCCTCACCCTCGCGCTGGAGAGGACGGAAGGCGGCTCGCCCGAGCGGCTTCAGATCGCGTCCATCGCGGTGAGCGTCGCGAGCTGGACCTCCGAATTCGAGGTCGGCCATCGCTGGTGCGACTTCGTGATCGGGTCGACGGACGCGACGAACCCGCTCCACGGCAACATGCTGAGCATGAGGGGCTTCATGATCGGCGAGGCGGGCGACTTTCCCACTTCGCGCGACGTCCTCGCCCAGGCGCACCGGATCCTTCTGGAGCAGGGGCCGAGCGACGAGGCGACGCGGGCGGCGATCCGCCTCGCCGGACCCCACTGGCACCTTTTGGAGTTCGAGACCTCGATCGGGATGTACGACGCCGTCCTGGCGAGCACGGCGACGAGGACGGACACGGTGGGGATGGGCTTTCGGGCGGCGGCCCACGGCAATCTTTGCTTCGTCTACTCGGTGGTCGGCGCATGGGAGGAGACGGCGTTCCACGGACGGGAGACGATCCGCTGTTCCGAGGAGCATCCCAGCTACGGCTGGATCGTGGTCGCGCCGCTGGGCCTTGCGCTCCTCAACCGGGGCGAGCGCGTGGAGGGCTTGCGCATGATCCGCCGCTCGCTTGCCAACACCCTGCGCGAGGGGATGCCGCGCTTCAACCAGATCTGCCTGGACTACGCGGCGGTCGCGCTGGCGGTCGAGGGGCGCGAGCACGCCGCCCGCTGCCTTCTCGACGCGAACGTCCCCCACCAGGCGGCGCTTCGGCGCTCCCGTTCGCTCGCGGAGGCGCATCTCGTCCAGAGGGTCGCGGGGATTGATCCCTCGGCGCCGTTCGTCGGGGAGAATCCGCTCCGCGGCCAGTCGGCGGCCACGCTGAGCGAATGGGCGTGCGAGGAGCTCGACCGCCTCGCCGCCCGGGTCGAGGCGTGAGGCCTCTGTGGCGTGGGCGTCCCGCCTGCGTCTCCGCCGCGTCCGCAGGAGCGCCTCGACAACGGGTGAGGAGTGGACGCCTGGGCGCGTCCGCACGTGAGGGTCCTCGATGGTCGGGAGACCCTCGCCACGCGCGGGGACTCCTATGCGAACGCCTTCAGCGCCGCCCAAGAGCCGGGGCGCAGGCCGACCGACTCCAGGGCCCGCGACCCCTCCCGCGCGCCCCGGCGCATCGCCTCGCGCGTGGCCTCGGCGAGCGGGCGACGGTCCTCGTCGAACGCCGCCAGCCCCGTGCGCGCCAGATCGTCGACCGTGCGGAGGAGACCCTCGAGCGCGACGTTCGGGTCGGGGCAGCGGGCGAGGCGGAAGCCCAGGGTGAGGCCGTCGGTCGTCGGGCGCTCGAAGGGCGTGGCGGCGAAGAGGGGCTCGGGGTGGCCCTCGCCGAACCAGCCCCACTCGTCGCCGAACGGAGTCAGGCCCATCGTCTCCAGCACCCGGCCGAGCTCCACGACGGAGACCCGCTGCGGCGCGATCATCAGCACCGCCGTCCCCGCGTCGAGCGCCGCCTGCGCGCTGCGCAGGCGGCGGATCTCGGTCGGCAGGTCGGCGGGGGCGGCGAGGGGGATGGCCCGCCGCCCCACGCCGTTCGCGAACTGCTCCGCGACGCCCAGCAGGTGGTTCGCGGCGGTGGGCGACATCTCGCCGGAGGGCGAGACGAGGTCCCACGCGAGGGCGATGGAGTCGTAGGAGCCGTGGGTCAATGCGCGCAGGGGCTTCCAGGCGGTGTCCGCCGGGGATTGGCACCAGAGCTCGGGCGAGCCGAGGGCCGCGCGCCAGTCGGGGCGAAGCAATTCGGACGCCTGGGCGGTCGGCACGGTGCGCGGGCCGACGAGCTCGACCACGAACTGCGCCGCCCGCACGGGAGCGCGGACGAGGGGAGGAACGGCAGGAGAGGGAAGCATGAGTGAAGAGTGAGCTATCGTCACTCGTCTCTTCTTGTTACCTTCTCCTTCCGATCACTTCCCGCGAGTGCAGGAAGACGCGCTCGGTCAGCTCGTTCCACATGTGGTAGATCGTGGGCAGCTCCTCCATGGTCGCGAGGCGCATCCCGAGGGACTCCTCGGGCATTCCGATCTCCACCAGGTCTAGGACGTCCGACACGTAGACGTCGGCCCAGCGCACCTCGCGCCGCTCGGTGATGTGGTACGCGCCGAGGTAGTCGACGGTGCCCAGCACGGCACCCGCCTCCTCCAGGGCCTCGCGCCGGGCGGCCTCCAGGGAGGTCTCGTCCGGCTCGACGCGCCCGCTGGGGATGCACCAGCCACGGCCGTCGATGTCGGCGAGCACCACTCGGTCCGCGTCGTGCCAAGGGAACACGAGCGAGGCGAAGGCCCGCAGGGGAGCGCGGAAGGGGGCGGGCAGGAACTGGAGCGTCTGGCGCCCGTACTGGCCGACGGGAAAACGCTTCATCGCACGTGGATCACCTTCCCGATCACCCGCGAGAGCTCGACGGCGCCGAACTCGCGGCTGTCCGAGCTGACCTCGCGGTTGTCGCCCAGCACGTAGATCGAGTCATTCGGGACGACGTAGGGTCCCTTGGCGAGGGTCCAGAGAGGCGCGCGGGGGATGTTGACCATGTCCACGGTCTCGCCCGCGAGGCGGTAGACGCGCTTGATGAAGTAGCCGGTGCCGGCCTTGGGGTCGACCTCTCGGACGACGACGATGTCGTCGTGGCGGAGGGGTCCGACGAGCCAGTAGGCCTTGGTGGCGAGCAGGCGCTTGCCCGTTTTGAAGGTGGGGAGCATGGAGGGTCCGGAGACCTGCACGGTGGTGAAGTTCAGCAGGAAGAACACGGCGAACAGGAGGACCACGATCATCGACGCGCCGAAGCCGGTGAGGGCGCGCTTGCGCAGGATCTCGAGGTAGGAGGCGCGCGCGGCGGATTTGGCCATGGTTTCCCGGCGGGGTACCCTGCGGCGGGTTGCCGCCGATCGTCCCGAGTCTCGACAGTTTAACGCAAGGGGCCGTCGCCTTTCCGGTCGCGATCGCCCTGGTGGCCCTCGCGGCGCTGGTGCTGTCGATCCTCCATGCCCGGAGCGAGCGGCGCTGGGGGGCGCTCCTGCGCGGCGCGGACGGCGGGAGCCTGGAGTCGCTGCTCCAGGAGCACCTCGCGGAGCGGGTCCGCCTGGAGGCGGAGATCGAGAGCCTCATGGCACGGGTGCGCCGCCTGGAGACCGAGGGGCGGAAGGCGAAGCGGCACGTCGGTCTGGTCCGCTTCGACGCCTTCGACGAGATCGGCGGGGAGCAGAGCTTCGCCCTGGCGCTCTTGGACGACCGCGGCGACGGTCTCGTCGTCACGTCGATCGTGGGGCGGGAGTCGGCGCGGACGTTCGCGAAGGCGATCGTCGGGGGCCGGAGCGAGCGGACCCTGATGGGCGAGGAGGTCCGGGCGGTGCGCGAGGCGGTGGGGGGCGAGCCGCGCGCGGTGGTCGGCGTCTGAGGTCGTCTTCACTGCGGAGAGCACGGAGGAATCCCCTGCCGACGACCCGGCCTCCGGATGTCTGAACGGCCATGCCCCCCGGATCGTCCGAACCGCGATGAGGGGCGAGGCGCCTCCCCCAAGGTCTTGGGGGGCGATTCTGTCATCCCGTGTGGCGCGCCACAATGGTTTGTCCATCATGGGCGCAAAAAGCTCCAAGCGAAGAGCCGAAGCGTACGAAAGTCACGTTTCCTGGCGTTGTCTACAGGGTCTACAAGCGAACGGCGACAAGGCGGTCGTGCTATCGAAGACTCAGACCCTCGACGAACATTCATGAGATCACGCCGATTTGGGGCCGCGATGGCCCTCCTCCTCCTGCTCGCGCCCTTGGGCGCCTTCGCCCAGACGGCGGGCAACGCCGTCACCGAGAACACGAACCTCGACCACCCCTCGCACCTCACGTGGCCCGCCGGGCCGGGGAGCCAGGTCAGCACGGGCACGGGCGTCCTCCAGACGTCGATCCCGTTCTTCTCGCTCAAGGGTCCGGGGCGCACGGCCATGTCGTTCGGCCTTTACCACCGCTCGAACCCGCTGAACTCCCACTACAGCGTGATCCAGGGCTACGCGGGCCTCATGTGGCAGCCCAGCAGCGTCCAGTACGTGAACGCGGGCACCAACACGGCCAACGGCACCATCTACCTGCAGAACGCCCAGGAGATGCAGGGCCAGAACGCCGTCCGCCACTGGCACGTCCCTACGGTCAATGGGAGCGGGGGCGCCCCGAACTACGTCCGCCGTCCGGGGTGCCGCGCCGACCTCACTGCGATCACGACGGGAAACAGACTCGATGGGTTTCTCGTCGTCGACCAGGCGACTTCGGTGAGGTACTACTACAAGACCCATGATACGGGTTTGGCTGGGGGCCATTGGCTCCTCACCACGGTGGTTGACCCGAGGGGCAACACGGTGAGCTACGCGTACGACGGGTACGGGCGGCTGACGCGGATGACGGACGCCGCCGGTCGCTACGCGACGCTCACGTGGCCCGCCGCGCAGTTCGGCCAGCTTCAGGGCGTGGCCCTCACGACGGTCGCCGGCACCCGGGCTTGGAGCCTCCAGTACTGGCCCAACACCGGCCACGGCGAGCTGCTGAAGAACGTGGTGTACCCGGCGGACGGCGCGGGCAACAGCCCGAGCGTCCACTTCGAGTACTACAACGCCGACGACAACATCGCGGACATCCTCGACGCCCGAGGCGGGGACTGGCACTACGCCTACGCCGACACGAACAACGGGCTGGGCAAGACGGTCAGCGCGGTGTACGAGCCCTCCCCCACGCCGCCGTCGAACTACAGCTACGCCAACCCGCCCCTCGGCACGTGGGACCACGGCAGCCCGACCCTCTTCTACTTCTGCCCCAACACCACCGGTGGCCAGAGCGACCAGAGCAAGACCGTCAACGGGCAGACCATCACGCTGCCCAAGTTCACCTTCACCGGGGTGGTGTTCGACCGGCTGGGCCGCATGACGCGCCACCAGTACGACTATGGCGTGGACGCCAGCGCCTACGGCCCCGGCGCGCACCTCATCCCGAACGAGTGGATGGGCAACCCCATCCAGAAGGTCATCGACCCCCTCACGCTCGGCCCGGACGGCTCGACGGCGGCCCAGTACGAGGAGAGGTTCGCCTGGGACTACTTCCAGGGCACCCTGATCTCCCACACCGACCGGCGGAACAACGTCACCACGTTCGGCTATGACACCTCGCCGCGGGACAACAGCGGCATGGTGAGCTCGATGACGCGAGGCGTCAACGGCGTCTCCAGGACCTGGAGCTACGTGAACTGGTACGTGGCGGGCGCCCAGCCCCGGCGCGTCGTCGCGAAGGATCCCGACGGGCGGCGCACGGTCACGGGCATGAACTGGACCTACGACGAGCCGATCTACACGATCGTCGATCCCACGAGCGACCCCTACGACCCGGGCTACAGCAAGCCCGCGGGGGTGAACCTGCGCTCCAACGCCGCCTACGACGCCCGCGGCGACGTCAACCAGGCCTGGACGCTGTCCATCAGTCCCACGTACACCGACCACGACGCCTACGGAAACCCCGTCAGCGTCACCGACTCGGGCGGCAACAACCACCGGGCGACCTTCGATCCCTGGGGCAACAGGACGTCCGTCTCGCCCGGCGCGCCGCAGGGCACGACGAGCTTCCAGTACGACAGCCTGGACCGGCTCGTGGAGACCGACCTGCCGGACGGCCACCGGACGCTCCAGACGTACGACCTGAACGGCAACGCGACGATCGCGACGAAGGAGGACGGCGTGACGAACGTCACGACGCGGTACGACGGGCTGAACCGCCCGGTGCAGGTGACCCAACCGGTGGACGCCACGCCGAGCCGCGACCTCGTGACGACGTTCGGCTACGACCTGCTGGGCCAGCGGACGAGCGTCACGAACCCTCGGAACCTGACGACCGCGTACGCCTTCGACGAGCGGGGCAAGAACATCCGGGTCACGTACCCCGATGGCACCACCCGCAGGTCCACGTACGACGGCAACGGCAACAAGGCCTCCTTCACCAACGGGCGGGGCCAGCGCACGGCGTACGCGTACGACGAGCTGGGCCGCCTCGCGTACGTCGACCATCCCTACTCGGCGGACGTGGCGTACGCGTACCGGATCGACGGCCCTCGCCTCTCGATGGCGGACGGCACGGGCACGACGGCGTACGCGTACGACGACGCGGCGCGGCCCACCTCCCGGTCGTCGCCCCTCACGGGCAAGACGCTGGGCTCGACGTACTCGCCGGTCACCGGCCAGCGGGCGACGCTCGCCGGCGGCGGGCAGACGTGGACGTACGCGTACGACTCGGGCGTGCGCCTGCGCTCGGTGTCGCAGGCGGTGGGCGCGGCCACGCCGGCGACGTGGGACTACAACGCGGACAACTCGGTGGCGCACCGGACGCTGGCGAACGGCACGCGGGCGGAGACGGGGTACGACGCGCGGGGGCGGGTGACGTACGTCAGCCACCAGCAGGGCGCGGGCGGGAGCTGGGCCGAGCAGCAGAGCGCGAGCTACGCCTACGGGCCGGACGGGAGCGTGCGGAGCTACTACGACTCGCTCACGAACGTGGACCTCTGGACCACGGCGTACGTCCACGACCGCGCGGGCCGGCTGGTCTCGGAGTCGCGCACGGCCTCGTACGGCAGCGCGGCGGACGTCTTCTCGAACCAGTACGCGTACGACGGGCAGGGCAACCGCACCCAGGTGGTGCGCAACGGGACGGCGCACGCGTACGGCGCCCCCGGCCTCAACGACCAGCTCACGACGGGCGAGGGGTACGGCTTCTCGAGCTACGACGCGGACGGGAACCCCGGCTCGGTGTCGGGCCCGGGGCTTTCGATGTCCCTCTCGTACGACGAGGAGGGCCGGGCGACGCAGGTCTCGGGCACGGGGGCGAGCGCGTTCCGCTACGACGGCGACGGCCGCCGGGTGGAG
>CAXTOO010000134.1:0-8215 GCA_964245875.1 uncultured Fimbriimonas sp.
TGTTCATCGCCGACGCCTGCCGCGCCGGGACGCAGAACGACTTCGGGGCGGACCTCACCGAACTTTGCCACAAGGCGAACCTCGCGGTGATCCTCGGCTGCTCGCCCGGCAAGCGGTCGTACGAGTACGCGGAGCTCGAGCGCGGCGCGTTCACGAACTTCCTGCTGGAGGACCTCAAGAACCCCATGCTGCGCGACGCCTCGGGCGCGCTCTGGGCCTCCAAGCTGGGCGCCGACGTGAAGAAGAAGACCTACGAGTACACCCTGCCCGACAAGGACATCAACGCCCAGGTGCCTGCGCTCTGGGCCGAGACGAGCACCCTCGACGTTCTTCTGGCGGCCTATCCCCAGGCGTCGATCACGGACGAGGCGGTCAAGGAGTTCAAGACGACCGCCGCGCGGCTCGATCGGAAGGACTATGCGGCAGCGATGATCGCCTACGCGAACGCGCTCTTCGAGAAGGACCGCCGCAACGAGACGGTGGACATGCTGAAGACGGTCGACGCGCTCGGCGAGCTCACGCCCGGCGCGAGGCTCAACTACGCGGTCGCCTTGGCGGTGACCGGCCGCAAGGGCGAGGCGGAGCGGAACTTCGGGACCCTGGCGGCGCTCTCGCCGGGCTTCTGGCGCGACATGGGGACGGCCCTGAGCACGTCCCGCAAGCTTCCGCCCGACGTGCGCCTGAAGGCGGCGGTCGAGCTTTTCGCCACGGCGGACTCGTGGGGCGTCGCGAACATGGCCTACGACGTGATCGACCAGTGGGGCACGGCGGAGCAGCGTCACCGGTACGCCACGCTTCTGTCTAAGATCGACCCGGCTTCGAAGCGCCACCAGGCGTATTCGGCGGGTCTTCTCTCGGCATCGGAGGGGCGATGGAGGGACGCCGCGGCGGCCTACGACCGGGCCTACGCCGCTCCTGGCGAACTGCCCTACGCCGAGGTCATCGCCGTCCACCAATTCCGCGCGGTGGCGACCCTCCACGACGACAAGGCGCTAGAGGCTTTCTTCGCCAAGCGGCGGACGGACGGCTCGTTCGTCGGGCTGGACGACGTCTCGCGGGCGGCGCAGGCGAAGGCTCGCGGCGACCTTCCCGCCCGGCTCGCCCACCTCCGGCGCGCCCTCGGCAAGGACATCCAGCCCGATCTCCTCTTCATGGCGGCGCAGACCGCCGGGCTACGGATCGGCGATCTGGACAAGGAGTTCACCGCCGCCGCGCTCCGCCATCCCTTCTCCTGGCGCGCGCAGTGCGTGCGGTACATCCTCGCCACGCTCCGGGAGGACAAGGCGGCGATGCAGGAGCACCTCTCGTCGGTCGACAAGTACCTCGACGATCCCATGACCTTCGAGATGGCGGTGTACGACTTCATGGACGACTACCTGAAGGAAGGGATGGAGGCGGGCCGCGTTCCGTCGGGCTTCTACCAGACGCAGATGGCGACCTACTTCTTCCGGCTTCGGACCTACCTCGACCGGTTCGGCTACGATCCGGACGCCTGGGGGACGTTCGTCCGGTACGGAACGCGGTGCGACCGGGGCGGTCAGACGCAGCAGATGGTGTCGACCCACCTGAAGACCTCTCCCGAAGCCACGCCGAGGGCGCTGCGGCCGATCCTCGCCTCCCTCGCGATGAACCGAGGCGATCGCCCGACCGTCCGGCGCCTCTTCGACGCGGGGAACGCGACGGACGGCGACGAGGTCCCGACTTGGAACCAGGCGCTGTTCCTCGCCACAATCGGCGAGGAGAAGGAGGCGGCGAGGCTCGTCAAGGGTCTTGCCACTCCGGACGGGCTGACCGGCCTCCGGATGGAGGCGTTGCGGACCTATCTGCTGGCGGCGGGCGGCAACGCCGCGGGAGCGCGCAAGCGGCTGGCCGCCGCATCCAAGGACGCCATCGTGCAGGCGATCGACGGCCTCAGCTGGGCCGCGCTCGGCGACTGGAAGCGGGCGGAGCCCCTCTTGGCCGCGCAGACGGAACGGAAGAACAACCTCTACCTCTTCGTTCAGGAATGCGCGCTGAGGGCCCTCGACGCGCGGTACCGAGCGACAGGGCGTACGGCGCTGGCGAAGCGGCTCGCGATGTTCGCCTCCATTGAGGAGCCGGGCAATTCCCTCTTCGACCGCTTCGTCATCGCGGAAAAGCCGGGCCGGGCGCAGTTCGCGGGAAGGATCGCGATGACCTGCTCCCTGCGGGACGACGTCGCGGCGGTCGAGGGCAGGGGAACGCTGACGTTCGGCGCGGACACGGCGGGCGCGTTCACGGCGCGGCTGTCCGGGAAGGGCGTCGAGACCGCGACGCTGACGGGTCGGGTCGACGACCACGGAAACGTCCGAGGGACGGGAACGTACAAAGGCAAGCGGTACACCTTCGGGGCGAAGATCGCCCCGGCGAAGGAGTACCGCCTCTACGGAAGATCCGCCGCCGTCGCCCAGATCTTCCAGATGATCGACGCGGAGGGTCTCCGCGTCGATCTGCTCGCCTGGCCACGGGGGTGGCCGGCAGGGATGTCAGGTTCGCAGGGCGTTCAACAAGACCGCAACTTTGAGTTTTCGTATCAAAAACAACCCATCCACCTGGAGCGCGCCGGAGCGAATCGCCTTTCAATGGGCTGTCTAGGTTCGTCATGCGGGTCGGCGAACCGCTTCGCGGCGCGGGAACGAGGGCATCCCGCGGTTACGGGGTCCGTCGAACGGAGTTTCATGCCCATCCTTCCCGCCATCGGGTGGGTTCTTTACGAGACCGGCGTGACGGTGATCGCCGCGACCTTATCGCCCTCGATAAGCACGCCCATGCCAACCGCCGGGAAGTAAATCCACGCCTTGACCTCGCCGCGGTTGGCCAGCAGCGTTTGGACGCCGGCCTTCTCGTTCAGCATTGCGAACAGATCGGCCTTCGACATACCGACCTTTACGGAGAACTTGTCCTCGAGCGTGGCGTCCTTGGGTCTCAGGACCAAATAGGCGCCGGGCTCTGAAGTGGTGAGACGCATGACCTTGCCCCGCTCCGTAAAGATCACCAGACCGGTGTTCCATCGCATCTCCTGAAGGTCCGGGAACCGAGCGTCGAACTTCGCCGAAGCGTCCGGCTGGCCCATGACGCCGATCAGGCCGCTGACGGGAAGCAGAAGACCGAGGCGCTTGCCGTGGGTGCAGAGCGTCATGGCCTGGGCGAGGTAGGCGGGCTTCTCCGCAATGGGTTGGGGGGTGAGGTGGGCCGTCGTGCAGATCGCGTCGAAGGTCGACTTCACAAGCTTCCAGTTGGGACTGCTGTCGGGCGTGGCCTCGAGCCAGGTGAAGAGCACGTTCGCGGCGAGTAGATCGTCCGCGTTCGTCCTGCCCTTCACCCGGACCAGGCCGAGGTTCTCTCCCAGCGCCGCGTTGAAGCGATCGTTGCCCCTCTGGGCATCAATGATGGAGGCGTAGGCGGCATCGAGGTCGCTCGTGCGCTGGAAGCCGACGCCCGCGTTGTTCGCGAACCGCAGCCTGTCGGAGGGATCGCTGGCGATCGTGGCCTGCGCCTTGAACCATTCGATGCCCTTGGCCACCACGTCCTTCTTGGCGTCCGGCTCAAGAACCTGCGTCAGCGCCCTCACCTCCTCCGCATCGCGGCTTCGTGGATTCATGTCTACGGCCTTCTGGGCGAGGGCCAGGGCGGCCTTCCACGCCTCTCGGTCCTGGTCGGTGATCTCGGTGGCTTGGCCTGCGCCTGGTGCGGGCACGTTGGTCATCAGCGGCCCGAAGTCGGGGCGCCACCAGTCCGTCCTAAGGGCCGTCGGCACGTTGTCGTAGTAGAGCTTCAGCGAGCATTTCGCCGCGTTCGTGTACGCCATGGTGAGTTCTGGCCAACCCGCGACCGCCGCCTCGAAGAGCTTTCGGGCATAGACGTGGTCGCGAGCGTCCTCGTAGGCCAGGGCGGTGTCGAAGAGGACGAGCGACTGCAAGGCCTTAGGATTGTCCGAGAGATCCGCCGCCCGCGCCTTGGCGTCGGCATGGTCTGCCGTCAGGCGGTAGAGCCATCCTCCCTCCCGACCGCTGTGTCGGTCCAGCAGGAGCAGGAGGTCAATCATGTCCTTCTTCGGATAGCCGGCCTTCAGGAGCGCGGCGGCACCGAACTTGTCCGCGTCGTACTCTTGCTGTCGGGTCCACAGGTTGTCGAGGTCTCGCGCGGCGGGACTAGCTTCGAGGGAGTGGCCCTGCGAGAGATGGGAGAGTTCGTGCGCCACGCACGCCCGGATCAGTCGGACATCCTGGTCGGCGAACTCTGCCAGGCCCGTGTAGACCACCATGATCGCCTGCTTGTCCTTTCCGACCGTCTCAAAGCCGGCCTTGGCGTTCACTTCGGGCTTGTCGACGAGGGATACCTTGATTGGATACTTGTAGCCGGGGTTGTGCGGGATGACCGCGTCGAGCTCAGCAACGATCTTCTCGAGATCGGCCTGTGTGAAGGTCCGCTTCCTTGGGGACGCTTGCGATGGCGTTCGGCTCGAGGTCGGAGACTTAGCGGGAGCTGGGGACTGGACGGGATACGCTGTCGCGAAAAGCGCGAGCGAGAGCGTGGTGAGGACGAGGGGTTTCTTAAGTCTCATGGTAAAGCGGCACCCTTGCCGAGTGTTCCGTGTCTGGACGAACGACCCGCCGGGCCAGTACGTCCATCTTCAGAATACTGGCAGGCGCGCCATAAAATCTTGGGCCAGGACCGCCAAAACGAGAGTCGCTAGCTTTCGGCCAAGCGCCTCAGTCCATCGTCGTACGACGCGGCATGAACCTGCCGGGGGGAGGAGAGACGGATCGAGGTGCCCTGGTCGGGCATCGCCAGCCGGAGCCAACCCAGGCTCGGCGCGTCCTTCTGAAGGGCGATCGCCTGCTCGATGGAACCCAGGAGCCGGTCGAACGCAGGGTCTTTCGGGACGCCCTTCGGTCGGACGAGCGAGAGTTCGCCCGCCCGCTCTCCGCACGCGACGTAGGCGACGTCGGTGCGATGCTCCACCCAGGGGAACGGCTGGCATTGAATCGCGATCCAGGTGACGATCATGGCCTCAGTTCTCGGATTCGGTCGAGGAGCGCCTCGGGTTCGCTTTTGACGTACCCGAGGTAGCGGACGTTTTCGAGCCACTCTTCGCGCCAAGCTTTCGACAGGGCGAACGAGTCTCTCTCCAGCGATTCGACGTTCAGTCCTTCGAGAACGTTCAAGGTGGCTTCTTGAAGGGCTTCCTTGCCGACGCGGGGCGCCACGAGGTGGGTCGCCAGCGTCGGTCCGAGCGTCTGGAGGTGGAGCGCGTAGCGACGCTCCAGCGAGAGGCGGGGCAGCTCGAGGCAGTGCTCGAAGTCGAACACCAGCAGCCGGTCGCCGTCCCAGCAGACGTTCGGGTTCGGCTCGGTGCGATCGCCGTTGGTGAGGATGAGGTCGAGCGCGAGGAGGATCGCGCACTCCGCCTCGTGCAGAGCGCCCAATTCGACATCGGCGAGGAACGGCGTGAGGCCAGCCTTCCACACCGTTCCAAAGGCCGTCGCGTCGTCGACCCGGAAGTCGTAGGACGCCTCCACCGCCTCGACCACCGTGGGCGTGAGGGTGACCATCGCGGGACGCGCGACGTGCAGGCCCGCCTCGTGGGCGAGGGTGGTCCCGAGCATCTCCACGCCCAGTTCGCGGGGCGAGAGGCCGGATCGACGCCCGGCGAGCTTGGTCTGGTACACGACGTCGGCGTCGCCGACGCGGCAGGCGAGGTAGAGGGGCAGGGTCTGGCCTTGGGGGCTATGGCCCTTCAGCTTGCGGGCGGCGTAGGCGTCCATCGACGCCTAACGGGCCGCCCGGAAGCCCTGGTTGCTGAACGAGGCGTGGAGGTCCACGCCTCCGATGTCGGCCGAGTTGAAGAAGCAGCAGGCGTTCGCGCTGCACCACCACGAGCCGCCGCGGGAGTGGACCCTTCTGGGCGAGCGGTCGCCCAAGAGGCGTCCTGAGCAGAACTCGAAGACGTTGCCGTACATGTCGTAAAGCCCGAGGGGGTTCGGGGCGAAGTGACCGACGGGGGCGGTGGTCATGTAGCCGTCCGAGAGGTCGGGCTTCAGGTGGTCGCGTCCGTGCCAGACGTTGGCGTACCTCCCGATCGGCTTGCGGTCGGGGCCGAACGAGTAGTCGGTCTTCGTGCCGGCTCGGCAGGCCGCCTCCCACTCGTCGAGGGTTGGAAGTCGGACCCCGGCCCAGCGGCAGTAGGCGAGGGCGTCGGCGAAGGAGATCGTGGTGACGGGGTGGTCGGCCTTGGCTTCGATGCCGCCGCGGGTGCGGCCGTTGGGAAAGCGCCAGCTTGCCGTCGGGTCGTGGATCCACCGGAACTCCGGAAGGGGCGGCGCGAAGACCATCGCGTCGTGCCGCCGCTCGGCGTCGGTCACGTAGCCCGTCGCCCGGACGAAGGCGGCGAACTGGGCGTTCGTCGTCTCCGTGCGGGCGATTTCGAAGGCTTTGAGTTTCACCGTCCGGATGGGGTTCTCGACGCGGTCCGCCTTGCCGAGGCGGTAGGTTCCTGCGGGCAAGGTCGCGAAGCTTGGCGGGGGCGGGAAGAGCATCTAACCCACCCGGCGGTGGTAGAAAGCCATCGCGCGCCCGACCATCAGCTTCTGGTTCGCCGCGTTCACCACGATGAACGATTGGTAGCTCGCTCCTTCCGCGTACAGTTTGTGGTAGGTGATCGAGGCCAGGAACGGCTTGTCCTTGCCGTCCTTCATCAGGAGCATCAGGACGCTGAGGATGTCCTGGTCCTTGCGATCGCGTCCGTACGCCTTCACGAGGTCGGGGATCAGCTCGTTCGCGTGGATCTCGACGATCGCCGCCTTGAGGTTCGCTCCGACGCGTTCCTTCTCCCGGATCGTTGAGCGGAGCAGCCGGACCACGGCGCTTCGATGGCCGGTCAGGAAGGCGCGCTGCCGGTCGCTCCAGTTCTCTTCCCCGCCGTTGAAGGGCGGTGGGTATGCGAACACCTTGTGCTCCTCGTCAACGATCCACGGCATCGCCTCGCAGTTCTGGCTGGAGACCTCGCCGTGGACCATGCAGTAGGTGAACTTCTCCGCGGTCGTCAGCCGGTTCCAAGCGGCGGGGGCGAGGAGCTTCGAGTCCATGTCGTCGCCCTTCGTGGCCTTGGTCGCCTTGAGGAGCGCCTTGACCCGCGCGAGGCCGTAGCTAGGCTGGGTCGCGGCCTGCCGATA
Organism: uncultured Fimbriimonas sp.; assembly: GCA_964245875.1. Lineage (GTDB taxonomy): Bacteria > Armatimonadota > Fimbriimonadia > Fimbriimonadales > Fimbriimonadaceae > Fimbriimonas. The sequence goes on from CAXTOO010000134.1 coordinate 7,194, forward strand.
CTCGTGGTACCGCCTCGTCGCCGGGCTGACGTCCGAGACCTTGACGTCCTGGGCTAAGACCGTCGCGGTCGAGAGGGCAAACATCAGCATGGGTGTCTTCTTCATCTAATAGTTTACGACGTACGGCGGATATCGCAAGGATGCAGGAGCTTTGCGTCGGTCCAGATGTCAGCATGGGTGTCGAAATCATCTGGAGAAGGCTTAAGGTCCTCTAGGTTGCTACAGGCAAACGTTTCCCATGTTGTCCAAGACGCCTCACAAGGATCCAACGCGACCGTGAAATCGCTTGATGTCGCTCTCACCACAATTGTTAATTTTCGCGCTTCCCGCCCCTTGGATTCGATCACCCTGCGCCATGGGGCTTTTTCTTAGACTATAGTAGGTAACGTACCCTTTGCGAGAAACCACCATGCCATTCCGCACCCTTCGCGTCTCTACCTTCGCATCCTCCCTCATGCTCGTCGCAGCCGCGTTTGCGTCGACTCGGCGCGACGACAAGCCGGACGCATCGTACATCAGCCTCGCGAATTCGAGCGCTTACGCGAGTGTGGGCCAGGTCTCGACGAACTCTGCCCTCGGCTCCGGCACGCTGATCTCCTCGACTTGGATGCTTACCGCGGCCCACGTTCTTTCGAATTCGAACACGACCAAGAACTTCATTCTCGGCAACACAACGTACGCGATCGATAACGTGATCCGCTACACGGATTCCTTCAGCCCCGGGGTGAACGATTTTGCGCTCTGCCACCTTACGACGCCGGTCGCCAGCGTCGCCCCGGCGAAACTTTGGAACGGGTACGGCGAGGTCAACAAGGTCGGCACATCCGTAGGCTACGGCGGTACAGGCACCGGCCTCACCGGCAACACCGGCGGTATCGGGCGGCGTGCGTTCCAGAACGTGATCGACGGTTACAACATCAACGGACTAAGCGGTCTCGTCAGTGATTTTGACAATCCGTCCGGGACGAACATCGAACTCGGCTCGTCCTCCGCGCTCGACTTAGAAGGCTGCGTTACTCCCG
>CAXTOO010000134.1:8225-10485 GCA_964245875.1 uncultured Fimbriimonas sp.
ACAGCGGTGGATCGCTCTGGGCAAACTTCGGCGGTACGGACTACGTTGTCGGGGTGACTTCCTACGTTTGGTGGCCAGGCGGCAATCGGAGCAACTATGGCTTCTACGGGGACGGTAGCGGCTATTCGAGAGTGGACGACTACGCCTCTTGGATCTTTCAGAACACCGGCGTTCAGGCTGTTCCCGAGCCTTCCGCATTTGCGGCCTTAGGTCTCGGGGCGCTGTGCCTCTTGCGCCGTTCCCGAAAGTCGTAGGAGGCCACTCACCAGAGAAGCGCCAGACGTGAGTTGGCTTCGGCCAGGTCGAACGCGGCAGGATCGAAATTCGGGTCCCATCCGTCCCATTCTGACCACTCATCGAGACGTTCGTGGTCCGGGTCGTTCACGACCCGGAGAAACTCCTCGTAGCCTCCGACTCCGCCGACGTCCTCCGGAGGGCACGCCCGCGCGCCGTCCAGGCACGACGGTCCTACCGTCGACTCGCCCGTCAGGATCTTCTCGACGAGAACCTCGTGGTGCCAGTCTTCCCCGAAGTCGTAGGTGTAGCGAAACTTGGCACCCTCCTTGGGCGCGACGGACGCGAGCGTCGAACGGCTTGCCTCCTGCATCTCCAGATCGTAGGCCGACTCCTCGTCCGTGTACTCCTTCTTTCCGACCACGAACACCCAGAGGTGGTCGCCCTTCCACCCCATCGCCGCCTGGATCGTCTCGTTCAGCCTTTCGAGGGTGCAGTCCGGCGTCCGAATTCGTCGCCAGGCGGGAGGCTGCACGTCCTCGAGCGTGATCTTCAGTTCGTACACCCAATCCGGCTTTGGCGGCACCGGGCTTTCCGACACCTCGACCCCAAAGCCCTTCAGAGAACGCGGCATCCTCATCACGCGAACGATACCCGAGGCAGTCTGCGCCTCTAAGCGGCTAGGCTTTTGATCTCGATCTTCGCCCCGACCGCGTGGGCGTAGCGAACCATCAGCATGAGGTTTGCCGGTCGAGTTCCACGCTCGATCTGCGGGATAGCGGGCCGCGCCAGGACACGTCCGCCCGAGTCAGCTTCGCAGCCTGCCGCGCGCGGACGAGGGCCAACAACGCAGATTCCGCCTCGTACTCGGCCTTGAACTCGGGGGCCGCCGCCGAACGCTTGTCCACATCTCTCTGTGCCCAACTCATCGTTCCTTTTCCTCCCACTCCCGCTTGCGTCATCGTGCTGTGTCGATCACGTTCGCGGGCGTCTTGTGACCTTCCTTCTTGTAGCGGACCAGAATCGCCAACCGCCCAGAGCCTGTCTTTCAAGGTGCGAACTGTTCACACCGTATCTAGGAGGACCTATCAAGAATCCTTCTTCGCCCCCTTGCAGAACTGTACGGCGTAGACGATAATCAAGAGCGGAACGATTCGGAAGTTTTCAAAGTTTCGGGCGATCCGCTTCGAGAGAACATGACAGAGCAGGAGATGAGATTCCAGATCGAGGAAGGACTTCGGATGCTGGAGAAGGATCCCATTGGAACGGTCGCGCTTAGGGACAAGGTTCTTGACCTCGTGAAGACCATGCTGTCGCAGGTCGACTTGGGCGCGATGAGCGTCAAGGACGCCTACGACAACACACGGACCATCGTCGGGGCGCTCATCGAACAGGACCGTCGCCTCGCAAGCGACTCGCTCGAAGACCGACGCCGCGCCGTCACCGCCTGAGCGACATGCCGGAGGAGTTGCGTCAAGAAGCCGAGTCGCAGGGTGCGGCATCACGCAAGGTCGCCGAGGGCGTAAGGGAAATCGCGGAGGCGTTCGGCGGCTTCCCAACCGCCGACGGTGGGACTCTTCTGGAGGCGCTGAAGCTCCACCATCAGGGCATCGACACCGCCGGTGACCGGCAGGAGAAGAAGGACCGCCGCAAGGACATCCTCGGCGGCATTCAGGTCGTCTGCGGAACGGTCGCCCTGGTCCTGATCGTGTTCATGGCGATCTTCTACTCGCCTGACGCTAAGCGCGCGGACACCATCGAGAAGATCCTAACTGCCCTCCTCCCTGCAGGCGCGGGCGCTCTCGGCTACCTCGTGGGGCAGAAGAACCCGAAGAAGGAGTAGGGTTTGCTGGTTTGGCGAAGGCCACGGGGCACGCTCAGTCTTCATGGACCGTGCCATTCGGCCTCATCCGGGGCTCACCCAATTGTTTTGCGATGAACCAAATCAATAGATGCCTTGCGAGACCGGTACTAAGAGGTCGTTTCACAACTTGGCTTTGTGCCTCCCCCTTGCGCCTTCGCGCCT
>CAXTOO010000135.1:0-10381 GCA_964245875.1 uncultured Fimbriimonas sp.
CGCCGTGGACGAGGAGGACGCGATCCTCGGTCAGGAGCGAGGCGAGGTCGTCGGCGGCCGAAGGAACGGTGCGGGTGACGCCGAGTTCGCTCGCGGGACCGGAGAGGAGGGTCGCGGCGAGGCTCTCCGGCTCCTCCTGGAGGAGGCGTCCGAGGCTGCGGTCGAGGGGAACGCGCACGGTGCCGCGGGCGAAGGTCTCCTTGCCGAAGCCCGCGTCGGGCAGGCCGAAGTGGTTTCGGAACCGGGTTCGGAGGTGCTGGCGGGGCAGGTTCTCCAAGATCTCCGCGAAGGCGGAAGGGGCGTCCATGCTCTATTGTAGCGGCCTAGAGCATCGAGACCCGAGGCTCGGAAGGCGCGAGAACGTCCAGCGCGTCGATGGTGGCCCGAAGGCCGTCGTCCGTGAGGCGGCAGAGGGCGGGGCAACGGTCGTCGGGACCTTGGAACTCGACGACCACGCCGTCCGGAGAACGTCGGAAGACAAGGTGGCTTCCTCCACCCCAGGCTTGGTAGCCCATGCCGTGGGCGACGTAGCCCAGGTTCTCGAAGCTGAAGGGGAACGGCGCGGCGTCGCCGACGCGCGCGATGGCCTGGTCGTCCCGGACCGTCAGTTCCACCCACCGTCCCTCGCCGCCTTCGAGGCGCACCGTCTTCGCTTCCATCACCGTCTCCCAAGGGTAGGGCGCGTGAAGACGGTCGTCTGTTCCCTGTCGTAGAAAGGGGTCGCATGGCGATCCTCGGCCTCCATCACGTCTCCTGCCTCTGCGCGGACGCCCAGGCGAACCTGAACTTCTATGTAGGGACGCTGGGATTGCGGCTGGTGAAGCGAACGGTCAACTTCGACGACCCGAGTTCGTACCACCTCTACTACGGCGACGGGCGGGGCACGCCGGGGACGCTGCTGACCTTCTTCCCGGTCGCGGGCCTCGCGCGGGGTCGGACGGGGGTGGGGGCGGCGTCGCGCATCGACCTCGCGGCGCGGCCCGATTCGGTGGCATTCTGGGCGGGGCGGCTGGACGGGCGTCTTGTAGACGGTGTTCTGGAGTTCGAGGACCCGGACGGGCTTTCCTTGCGGATCGTGCCGGTGGAGCGTCCGCCTTTGGCGGCGGCGTGGGCGGGTTTGCGGATGCCGCCGGAGCACGCCCTGGGGGCGATCGAGCGGGTGCGGCTGGAGACGGCGGCGTTCGACGCCACGCGCGAGACGTTGGAACTCTTGGGCTTCTCCCTGGTGGGCGACGACGGGGAGGTGGCGGCGTTCGGGGTGGCGGGCGGCGGGCCGGTGAAGACGCTGGAGGTGCGGCGCGCTTCCGGTCCGAGGGCGCTGGGCGGGGCGGGGACGGTGCACCACGTCGCGCTGCGGGTGGCGGACGACGCGGGGCAGGAGGCGTGGCGCGCGCTCTTGGCGGCGGCGGGGTACAGCGTGACGCCGGTGCGCGACCGGGACTACTTCCGGTCGATCTACTTTCGGGAGCCGGGCGGGACGTTGCTGGAGATCGCGACGGACGGGCCGGGGTTCGCGGCGGACGAGCGGTTGGAGGCGTTGGGCGAGTCGCTGAGGCTGCCGCCCTTCGCGGAGCCGCACCGGGAGACGATCGAGGCGGGACTGTCGCCACTTCAGATGCCGTAGTGGGCGAAAAGTTGGCGACGCCGCCGAATTTGCGAGGGTTCCCGCAGATTTAGAAAACCGCGAAAACTCCTTGGAGAAACGGGAAACCCGTCGTACAATGGAGTCTAGCGAACCGCCCGACGAAGGGCGGCGAGGATGAAACATGGTCTACCGTCCACTACGCTACGAGCAGATGATGCGGGCCGCGGAGGCTCACGACGTGAAGGCGCGCCGGATGTTCGGCGGCATGGGGGTGTACACGGGGGAGAAGATGTTCGCGTTCCTCGTGGGCGAGGAGGTGGGCTTCAAGCTGTGCCCCGACGACTGCGCGGCGGCGATGGAGATCCCCGGCGCGGGTCCCCTGCGTCCCGCGAAGGACGCGGACCCCATGCGCGAGTACGTGAAGATGCCCTCGGAGATCCTCGATAGCGTCGAGCAGTTCTCGTTCTGGATGGAGCGGTCGCTGGGGTACGCACAGCGCAAGATGTCCGTCGCGGCGTAGGGCCATGTGCGTCGGGTGCCAGATGCTGTGTTAGGAAGTCAAGGCTTCCTAACACAGCATCTGGCACCCGAACACGGTTGCGGCTACCACTGCCTGGATGTCGGCCGGGGCATCTTCGTAGGTGGAGATTGACTCCCGGAGCGTCCCGATCTGGTGGACGTACTCGGCGGTCGCGCTGGGAAGCAGGGCGGAGTTCTCGGCCTCCAGGTGCTGGCGAAAGGCGTCGAGCGCCGCCTCCAGGCTGCCCAGCCGCCGCTGCCTCCCGCAGTTCGAGTTCGTCGGCGATCATAGCCGCACCTCCACGACGCCATCCTCGTGGTGTCCCTCTTCGCCTGGTCCCAGATCGTGTTTAGCCGGGGAAGGATCGGCGAGTCCGTCTGCGCGGCCCAACATCGAGTATCAGTTGGTGGAACTCCAGACACGGGTGTCGGCGGCACGAGGCATCCGCCTGTACCCGTGGCACCCGGAATTGGGTTGACGCGCCGCTTGGCTCTCCCCAACCCCCTTTCATCGCCCGGTGGGAATTTGCGGTGGTCGGGAGTCTTGCGCCGGGGCGACGAGAGGGGGCTAGCGGCGCGTCTCGGTCTGGAGGGAGTCCTCGCGCTTGCGGCTGGTAGTCTTGCGCGGGGTCTGCTCGTCGGGACGTTTGTGGCTGTTCTTGAGGACGAGGCGCACGGGTGTTCCGGCGAGGGGGAAGGCCTCGCGGATCTTGTTCAGCAGGTAGCGCTGGTAGGAGAAGTGCATGACCTCGGGGTCGTTGCAGAAGAGAGCGAAGGTCGGGGGGCGCGAGGAGACCTGGGTCGCGTAGTAGATCTTCAGCTGGCGACCCTTGCTCGTGTAGGGGCGGGCGAAGGCGGCGTCCTGGATGAGGCGGTTGAGCTGGCCGGTGGAGACGCGGAAGTTGTACGCCTCGACGGCCTTGAGGATCTCGTCGAGGACGGGCTCGAGGCCCGCCGACTCGGTCGCGGAGGTGAAGGCGGCGGTGGCGTACGCGAGCTCGGGAATCTCGTTGGAGACGATCTTGAGGAAGTCGGCCTTGAGCTCGCTGGGCTGGCGGGGGCGACCGTCGGGCGGCTCCTTGGTGTCCCACTTGTTCACCGCGAACACGCAGGCCTTGCCGGAGTCGTGGGCGAGCTTCATGCAGCGCTTGTCGCCGTCGGTGAGCCCCTCGGAGCCGTCGACGACGATGAGGGCGCAGTCGGCGCGGGCGATCGCCTTCTCCGCGCGGTTGACCATGTAGTACTCGACGGTGCCCTGGATCTTGCCTCGGCGGCGGATGCCCGCGGTGTCGATGAGGCGGAAGGTCTCGCCGCTGTAGTCGAGGGTGGTGTCGATGGCGTCGCGGGTGGTGCCGGCGATGTTCGAGACGATCATGCGCTGCTCGCCGGTGAAGGCGTTGACGAGGCTCGACTTGCCGACGTTGGGCCTTCCGACGATGGCGACCTTGACCTCCTCGGGCTCGGCCTCGTCGGCGCGGCCGACGTCGGGGAGCTTGTCGACGATGAGGTCGAGGAGGTCGGCGACGCCTCGTCCGTGGAGGCCGGAGATGGGGAACACCTCGCCGAGGCCGAGGGAGTAGAACTCGTTGGCGTTGAGGTCGCGGTTGGGGTGATCGGCCTTGTTGACGACGACGAAGATGGGCCGGGTGAAGCCGCGGAGCTGGCGGGCGAGGTCTTGGTCGTCGGGGTTGACGCCGTCCATCGCATCGGTGAGGAAGAGGACGACGTCGGCCTCGGCGAGGGCGACGTTGGCCTGGACGCGGATCTGCTCGGAGAGGGGGTCGGACTCGTTGAAGACGATGCCGCCGGTGTCGACGACCTGGTAGCGCTTGCCGTTCCACTCGGCGGCGGCGTAGAGGCGGTCGCGGGTGATGCCGGGCTCGTCCTCGACGACGGCGAGGCGCTTCTTGACGATGCGGTTGAAGAGGGTGCTCTTGCCGACGTTCGGTCGACCGACGATCACCACGGTAGGCAGTTTATCGGCCATAGTTATACATAGTGTACCTGTCGAGAGCACCGTGGTATCCCAGAATGTGATACTATGGTGTCGCGTGAGGCCGTTCTCGAAACCGATCTTGCGGGAGTTCTGGGCCGTCCATCCTCAGGCCCAGCGTTCTCTCCTGCGCTGGTGGAAGACCGCCGAGCTCTCTTCTTGGGGCAGCCTTGCCGAGGTGCGACGCGATTATCCGGCGACCGATCTGGTGCAGGGGAAGAACGGCGATCTGCTTGTGTTCAACGTCGGAGGCAACAAATACCGCCTCATCGTGCTCGCGCAGTTCGGCAAGAGATCGGTTTATATCCTATGGGTCGGCACCCACGCCGAGTACAGCCGTCTTAACGTGAAGGAGCTATGAGAACGATCACGATTCCCGTTGTCGAAGACGAAACGAGCCACGCGGTCGCGCTGTCCCGCATTCGCGAACTGTGGCTCGCCGAGGACGGTACCGACGCGGAAGCTGAGCGGGAGACGCTCATCACGCTCGTCCGCGCCTACGAAGAGGCGTCGGATCCTTGGCCTGACCTGCCACCCGCCGAGATCGTGAAGGACGTCATGGAGGAACGCGGCCTGACCCAGCAGGACCTCGCGCCCATCTTCGGCTCGCAGGGACGAGTGTCCGAGTTCCTCGCGGGCAAGCGCCCTCTCGGGCGGGACCAGGCGGTGCGGCTCCATCGCGAGTACAACCTGCCGCTTGATTTGCTGCTCGGGGCGCGGGACTCGGCTTAGGACGGCGTTTTCGCGGAAGAAGCGAAGCGCGGGTTCTAGGATTGCGGCGCTCCCGGCTGGAAGCCGGGTTGACGAGAGGCCGGAGATGCCTCCAGGATGGAGGCACCACAATGAAGGAGTGAGCGACTTCATCCATCTCCAAGAGCCCGGCGAGCCGACGCTCGTGATGCTGCACGGGACGGGAGGCGACGAGCGCGAGATGTTCGCGTTGGGCCAGTCGTTGCGAGCGGAGGGGATGGCGTTGCTCGCGCCGCGGGGAAAGGAGCCGGAGCGGGGGATGAACCGCTGGTTCCGGCGCAAGGCGGAGGGGGTGTTCGACCTGGAGAACCTCGCGATGCGGGCGGACGAGCTGGCCGACTTCGTGATCGAGACGGTTCCGGGCAGGCGGATCGCGGTGGGGTTCAGCAACGGGGCGAACGTGGCGGCGGCGATCCTGCTCCAGAGGCCGGACGTGTTCTCGGCGGCGATCCTTCTCGCGCCGATGGTGCCGTTCGAGCCTTCGGAACCTCCCGACCTCATGGGCGTGCGGGTGCACCTGGACTGCGGGGAGAGCGACCCGATGGTGCCGCGCGAGAACGCGGCGCGGCTGGCGGCGATGCTGTCGAAGGCCGGGGCGCGGGTGTCGGTGCGATGGCATTTCGGCGGGCACGCCTTGGACGCAGAGGGGCTGGAAGAGGCGAAGAAGGTCATCGAGAGCCTGCGATAGCCCCCATCCGGAGCGCGACGAGTCACGCCGCTACATGTGGGCTCTCGACTGGATGCCCGCCAGCCGCATCTTGGACTGATCGGCGAAGGGTCCCATCGGCCAGCGGTGCAGGACCTCGTTGTAGCAGGCGGCGGCGCGGTCGCGGTTGTGGACGGTGTTCTCCAGGATGAGGCCGGTGCGGAAGCAGGCGGTCTCCTGCTCGGCCTCGGTGGCGTCGGGCGCGCCATAGGCGGCCTCGTAGAGTCGCATGGCGGCGAGGTTGTCCGCCGCGCGCTCCAGGTCGCCCGCGAGGGAGACCATTTCGCGCGCCTTGAACAGCCCCTGGGGGACGAGGCCGAGGACGGGCGCGGCGAGGACGCGGGCGTCCATCTCGCGCCGCATCCGGGGAAGCGCCTTGAGGAAGGCGTCGGTGCAGGCCTGGTTCGGTCCCTGGGGGTCGCGGAGGGCCTTGGTCATCCAGTGGAGGGTGATGAGGTCGTCGCTCGGGTTGCCCAGGTGGAGCTCGGCGAGCTCCATGCGGCTCAGGACGCCGAGGTCCTTCACCTCGGCGAGGGTCGCCTTGCTCTGGCTCGCCGACTCGCTGTCGCGGTGGGGCCGGAAGGCCACGCAGGCGAGGAAGCCGACGGCCGCGCCGCCCAGGTGGGCGAGGTGGCCGACGTGGTCGCCTCCGGAGAAGACGATCTGGTAGAAGAGATCGAGGCCAAGGAAGTAGAGGGCGACGACCCACATCGACCAGTCGGCGGTGGGAAAGATCCACTCGGCCACGCTCTCCGCGCCGCCGCCGAAGTACCGGTTCCACGGGCTGAGGACGGTGACCTTCGCGTGGGGGAACATCCAGATCGCGGCGCCCACCACGCCCATGATCGCGCCGCTGGCGCCCAGACCGTAGGTGCCGGGCTTGGAGAGCAGGCTCGTCAGGACGTCGCCACCGATGCCCGCCAGGAGGTACAGCGGCAGGAACCGGTACCACCGCAGGCGGCCCTCGACGGCGAAGCCGAAGAGGGCGAGGAACCACATGTTGCCCAGGATGTGGAACGGCTCGCCGTGCAGGAACATCGCGGTGAGCGACCGCAGGAGGGAGAAGTGGCCGCTGCGGGCCGCCCAGTCGTGGACGACCGACTCGCGGACGACGAGGCCGTGGTCCGAGGTGGCGATGTAGGCCACGACGTTGAGGACGATGAGGCCGACCGTCGCGAACGGGAACGACTCGGGCGGGTTCTTGCTTCGGAGGGGAAGGGCCACGGCTTTTTCAAACTATCACAAATCGGTCCCAATCGGGGCGTGTCATCCTATGAGAGGTGGCGACTTTGGCAGAGTTGGCGGGATGCTACGTGGGTGCGCCGCGCCTGCGTCCTGGAGCGGAGGATTCCCTCAAGCCCGCCGAGGTCCGTGCGCTCCTGCGCGAGGCCGCGCCCGCGCCCCTGGAACTGCGTGCGGACGGCACGTTCCGGCACCGGGGCGCGCTGGAGGGACGGTTCGCGCTGGACGGCTCGACCCTCCGCTTCGCGCCGGTATCGTTCGACGGCATGACGCACGAGTCGATGCGGGAGCGGGCGAAGGATGCGGGGCGGGAGTTCGGGCTGGGGTGGCTCTTCGACCCGTTCGAGATCGAGATCGAGGCGGACGGCACGATGGCGACGGTGTGCGAGGGCGTGGTCCAGGTGGCGTACACGCGGAAGGGCCCGAAGTAGGGCGGCGTTTCCGCTTTGGCGATTTTTCGGAGAAGACGCGGTGGCTAGCCTAAGGGCCGTCCGTCCGCCTGGCGGAGGGTGCCTCCCGCGATCATCGCCATGTCGGCGATGAGCCAGACGGTCGCGACGACCTCGATGAGGATGCCGTTCCGGATGCCCGCGCCACAGGCGGAGAGGTTGAGTCCCAGCATGGCGACGCCCGTCCCGCGATGGCCCAGGTAGAAGCGGTGGGCGCCCGCGAAGCCGAGGAGGAAGGCGAGCAGGAGGGCGGTGCGCCTGCTCTTGAGGGGCGGGCCGTGGGCGTCGGGGCGCGGATAGCCGTAGGCCTGGGTCTGGACGGGGAAAGCGCCCTGCAGTTCGGGCACCGCGCTCGCGGCGAGATGGCGGCCCTGCCAGTCGATGAGGGTGGTGGTGGGCACGATGCGTCCCTGGGCGACCCACTCGAAGAGTGCGGCCACGGGCACGGGGCCGTAGACCACGCCATCGGTGCCGACCACGCCGTACATCAAGGTCTTTTACGCAAGAAACACTTGCGAAGGCTCTCTTCGCCCTGTAATCGTTTTGGGATAAAGAAAAGTCAATCTAACGATACTGGTATGGTCGTAATGGAAATGAGTCCTCGGAGAACAGGATTAAGGGTTCCGAAAGCACCTGTCGATCCAATCGGCGGGGCTTGGATCGTACGCGAGTTCGGCATCGACCTTGTCCAGCCCTTGCGCGTGCAAAGCGGCATCGCTTCCACAAGGTCCAGCGAAACAGCGAGTAGTTTGAGGGTGCGCCTCTACCTGGAGGCGATGCGTCCCAATCCAAGCTTGGCCGAGCACATAGAGTTCATGCTCAAGCACGAGCTCGTCCATTTGGAACTGTTCTCTCGGCTCTTCGATAAGATCTCCGGCGAGGAGATCGTCGAATGGAACAGGGCGCGTCCGACAAGCCGTTACGCGAGACGCTCCGGCTTCTTCTACGAATGGATCACCGGACGCGGGTTGGATTGCGAAGGCGTCTCGCGAGGCAACTATGTCGATGCGCTCGATCCAACGCGATACCTGACGGCTGACCCGAAGGACGTTCCTCGATGGCGCGTGCGCAACAATCTGTTAGGGACACGCGACTTCGCCCCCTTGGCGATCAGGACCGAAAATGCCGATGCGGCCGACCGCTTCAACATCGCGGCGGCTTGGGAGACTCTGCAAGGCGAATTCGGTGATGACGTTCTGCGACGCAGCGCGGTCTGGATCACCACGAAGGAGTCGCGTTCCAGCTTCGCCATCGAGCACGAGGGTGACCAGACCGATCGGATCAAGCGGTTCGCCTCCGTCATCGAGACGCTTACGGGCGAGTACGTCGACCCATTGGCGACCAAGCCCCTGGAGGAGATCCAGCGCGCCATTCTTGGCGATCGAGCGTTGGACTACGGCTTTCGCCGCTCTCCGATCGTGGTCGCCGGAGAGCGGTTGGGCGAAGACGTCATTCACTACATCGCGCCGCACTGGGAAGACGTGCCGGGAATGATCCAGGGGCTTCGCCACCTGCTCCACAAGACGACCGGGCTCGGGCCCGCCACTCGCGCGGCGCTTGTATCGTTTGGATTCGTGTACATCCATCCTTTTCCTGATGGCAATGGGCGCACCTCACGCTTTCTCGTCAATGACGTGCTGCGTCGCGACGATGCCATCGCCGCGCCGTTCGTGTTGCCCGTATCGGCGGTGATCCTGCGCGAGATGCGCGATTACGATCGCGCTCTGGAGCGATTCTCCGCTCCCCTGATGGTTCGATACCGAGCGCGGTACGGGTTCAGGAAGCCTTCGATCACGAGCGTAAGCCCCCGATGGGACAGGTACGGCTTCGGAAGGACCGATGGGATCTATCCCGATGGCCGCACCTCCACGTTCTATTTCGACGACTACAAGGACGCCCTCCACGCTTGGCGGTTCATCGATCTAACGGAGCACGTGGAGTACATGGGACGGCTGATCGAAACGACACTCGCGACCGAGATGCGCGAGGAGGCCCGCTACCTTGTGGCGTCTCGCCTCGCTAGAGAGGGCGTCAAGAACGTCTTTGAAGGCCCAGATCTGAAGATCGACCGGATCATTCGATCGGTGCGGGAGAACGGCGACACCGTCTCGAACAAGCTGCGAAAAGAGTTCCCCATCCTCGACGATCCTGAGGTCGCCGAGGCAGTGATCGAGGCGGTGCGGTCGGCGTTCGGGGGATCTACACCGAATCCGTCGTAAACGAGTAGGGTCCCCGGTGGACGCCCTTCTCCGTGACGATGGCGGTGATCAGATCGCCGGGGGTGACGTCGAACGCCGGGTTGTAGACGGGGGTGCCGCCGGGGGCGATGGACGCGCCCTCGGCGTGGGTGAGCTCGCTGGAGTGGCGCTCCTCGATGGGAATGTGGGCGCCGTCGGCGATCGAGGGATCGAGGGTGGAGGTGGGCGCGGCGATGTAGAAGGGGATGCCGTGGGCGCGGGCGAGGACGGCGAGCATGTAGGTGCCGATCTTGTTCGCGGTGTCGCCGTTGGCGGCGATGCGGTCGGCGCCGGCGATCACGAGGTCGACCCGGTCGTCCTTCATGAGGGTGGCGGCGGCGGAGTCGGCGATGCTGTGAAAGGGGATGCCCTCTTTGGTCAGCTCGTAGGCGGTGAGGCGGAGGCCCTGCTGGCGGGGGCGGGTCTCGCAGGACCAGACGTGGATGGCCTTGCCCGCGTCGTGGGCGGAGCGGATGACGCCCAGGGCGGTGCCGTGGCCGCCGGTGGCGAGGGCGCCGGTGTTGCAGACGGTGAGGACGTTCGCGCCCTCCGGAACCAGCTCGGCCCCGTGCCCGCCGATGGCGAGGTTCATCGTGAGGTCCTCGCGCTCGATCCGCTTGGCCTCGTCGAGGATCTCGTCCGGGGCGAGGGGGGCGAGGCGGTCGAGGGCCCAGAACAGGTTGATGGCGGTGGGCCTCGACGCGGCGAGCGTCTTTCGGGCTTGGGCGAGGTCGTCGCCGCGGCGGGCGGCGAGGGCCATGCCGTAGGCGGCGGCGATGCCGATGGCGGGTGCGCCGCGCACGGCCATGTCGCGGATGGCGGCGGCGACCTCGTCGGCGTCGCGCAGTTCGAGCCAGCTTTCCTGGCCGGGGAGGACGCGCTGGTCCAGCATGAGGAGGC
>CAXTOO010000136.1:0-10367 GCA_964245875.1 uncultured Fimbriimonas sp.
TCGAGCCGTCCGCATTTGAGCAGTACCTCGTCCGCCTGAGGGAGCCGGACATCGACGAGGCCGCGTTCCTCCAGATCGTCGCCCGGTTCATCCACGCTTGGCGTCGACGCTTAAATCAGTAGCCCAAAATCGTGGTGCCGATTACGGGGGGCGGTATCTCCGGCCTATCGTCTCCTCGGCTTCCAACCGGGGTCCAGAACCTTCGACATCCTGCTGGCGTACCCTAGAGGCTCATGCGCCGCTCCCTCGCTCTTCTCTCTCTCGGGTTCGCCGCCCTTGCCTCCGCCCAGTATCCCGGCGCCCAGCCGCCGCCCGCCCCGCTCAAGAAGGGCTTCGACTCGATCAACGAGTCGGAAGCCAAGAAGATCCTCGGCTACCTGGCCGGGCCGGAGACTGAGGGAAGGGGCACCGGACAGCCCGGCTTCCAGAAGGCCGCCGAGTTCGTGGCGAAGCAATTCAAGGCGGCTCATCTCAAGCCCCTCGGCGACGACGGCACGTTTTTCCAGAACGCGATCTTCTACCGCCCGTCGATCTCGAACGCGAAGCTCACGGTCGGGGGCAAGGTCGCCAAGGCCAAGGACTTCTCCCTGACGGCCTCGGGAGCCGACGTGGATCTGACCGGCGACGTTGTGCTCGTTCGACTGGGCTCCGGAGGAAACCTCACCGATGAGCAGCTCGCCTCGCTGAAGGGGCGCGTCGCGGTTACCCTGTATCCGAAGGGCGCGGGCATGGGAAGGGCCACGATGCGGCTCGCGTCCCAGATCGGACGAGCCGGGGCGGTCGCCGTCCTGAACCTGAACGATCGCATCGGGCCGTCGATGCCGCGCGCCTCCATGCGGAAGCCTCTGCCGGGCTCGGGTACGCGGGTCTCGGGACAGGTCGACCGCGCGGCGCTCGCGCTGGATGCGGCGGCCCAGGCCTTCCTCGACGCGCCGGAGACGGGCGCCTCGATCCTCGATCTCGGACGCGAGGCGCACCTCACTGCCAAGGGGTCGGTCGAGGAGGTCAAGGTCCCCAACGTCGTCGGCATGGTCGAGGGCAGCGACCCGACTCTCAAGGCTGAGTACGTGGGTGTCGGCGGCCACCTGGACCACCTCGGGGTGAACGCCGACGGCGTCGTCTACCCCGGCGCGGACGACGACGGCTCCGGCTCGACCGCCGTCATGCTCATCGCCAAGGCTGTCGCCGAGAACCCGGTCAAGCCCAAGCGATCCGTCGTGTTCATGACCTTCTTCGGCGAGGAGATGGGCCTCCTCGGCTCCAAGTACCTCGTCGACCACCCGCCCGTCCCGCTCGACAAGATGGTGGCCGAACTGCAAATGGACATGGTCGGCCGCGACTCCGACGGCGCCCAGAACGGCGACCAAAACCGGATCGACAAGCGGGAGGATAATGTCGACACCATCCGCCTCGTCGGCTCCAAACGCATCGCCACCGACCTCGACCGGGACATCCAGGAGCAGAACCGGTACGTGGGCTTTAGGTTCAAGTACGACGCCGAGGACGTCTACACGCGGAGCGACCACTGGAACTTCGCGGAGAAGGGAATCCCCATCGCGTTCCTCTTCGACGGCTTCCACCCGGACTACCACCAGCCGACCGACACCCTCGACAAGATCGACTGGCTCAAGCTCACGAACGCCGCCCGCCTCTACTATCTCACGCTGATGAAGCTCGCGAGCGACCCCGCCGCCCCCGTCAAGGACGTAAAAGGGAGTTAGGGGATTAGGAAGTCAGGAGGGTCCCCCTTCCTCTGGAGATGACTCCCTGACTACCTACTTCGTGAAGAAACCCGGCAGCTTCGCCCAGTCAAGCGGGATCGACGTGTAGGCGTGATATCGACCGCCCGGAGCCACGTTCGCGCGGATCGCAAGCGGCTCGGTCGTTGCGTCGAACAGGCCCAGCGCCTTGCGGTACCAGCCCGCGGTCTCGGGACTCATGTGTGAGGGATCGACCGTGTTGCGGATCCCCTCGGCGAGTCGCTTCATGCCGATCGCCATCGCGAACTGGCCGTCCGCCGCCGACGCCGGGTTCGCCCCGAGCGCGTTGTCGCCCGACAGGCCTACTGCCGCCGAGGGGTTCCGTCGCGCGAAGATCGCCCGATTGAGCAGGTCCTGCGAGGTTGCCAGCACCACGGAGTTGCCCACCGTGGCCCAAGCGACCGTCTTGCCCTTCGAGATCGTGAGAGGGCGGAAGAACGACCGTTCGCTCTCCCGTGCGGCCTTCTGCATCTCGGCCGTCGGCTCGTCGCCAAGGCGGCTGACCTCCGTGCCGTCGGTAGTAGTCGAAACCTTCCAAGTGCCCTTCATGCTCTTGTCCTTGTCGGCTTCCTTCCCTATCGCGGCCTCTAGCTTTCGGGCGAGACTCGCCGGGTCTGCGCCGTTCGCGTCGTCCACCGTCACCAGCATGTCGATCCCGGCGTCGGGGCCGAGGCTGGGATAGAACGCGACCGCGACGTTGCCAGCAAGCGCGGGCAGCACCTCGCTCCGAAGGTCCAGCGCCATGGCGTCCTTCAGCCCCTTCGCAGGTTCGTCGAGCTCCTTGCCGGCCATCGCGACCGCCGTGCCAGGCTGAGCCATCGCGAAGAAGCCGTACGCCCCGCGCGGCATCGCGTCGAGGAACGCCGTGCCGAGCGGCTTGAGCAAACCCGCCTTCGCGAACTGCGGATCGTCGCTCTGGGCGCTGAACGCGAACTCCATCCCTGCTTCCCGGATCGCCATCGAGCTGACCATCCAGTCGGTGCCCTGCCAGTTTGCGTCCTTCAGCGCGGCCGGATTGACCATCACGAGGAAATTCGAAGAGGGAAGGGCCTGCGCCCGGGCGGCCTGGAACGCCGGCACCGAGGTGATCGCCGGCGCACCGTGGATCACGCCTTGGACGGCCTCGAGCGGCCAGATCTTATCGGAGCCGACGGCGTAGTCGCCGACCACCATGACGTACACGCCGCTGTCGCCCTTCGGGCCGATCTTGTAGGCCTTCGTTCCAGCGACGGCGGCGGGCTTGCCGTTGGCGACGAGCGCCTTCTCGAACGCCGCGGCGTCCTTCAGGGCGACGAACACGACCGCGTCCCCCTCCTCCGCCTTCGCCTTGCCCGGCGCGGGAAGCCACGCGGCGGCGACGCTCCGACCGACCTGCGCAGCGAGCGGCTTCAGCTTCGGATCGTCGACCATCGAAGCCAGGGCCGAGTCGAGGTCGACCGGCTTGCCCGTCGCGGCGGAGATCGTCTCCTCGATGTGCTTGAACGCGAGTACCTGGTCCGGCGCGGGCACGAGGTCCAGCGAACCCACTCCAAGCGCGTTCGCAGGGATTAGCGCGAAGGCCGATTCGCCGGGACGATCGAGCAGACGGTGCGCGACGAAGCCCGTGGTCGCCCCCACGGCGGCGAGGGCGAGAAGGCTGTAGGAGAGAGCGCGACGAGGCATGGCTTTCCTATTGTCCCCCAGGCCCTAAGGTTCTTTGGGCCTTTTGGGGCGCCTTACGACGAGGATTGCCACTCGACGGACGATTTATCCTCGAAGAACGCTGCGCGTGGTTGACGAAAGTCATCCCAGGCGCAATGAAAACGTGAATCCGTCAACATCTTCTAGCGCATAGAGAGCGCGGGTGGGTCGAAAGACCCGCCCGCGACAAGGGAAAAACGTGTAGGCCGAAGGACCCAGCGATCGCCTTGCTAGGCTGTCGCTTCCGCCGTCTCTTCGACCGGCGCGGCGTCTTCAACTTCCTCGAGAACCGGCGCGGCGACGCGCGCCACCGTGAACAGCACCACGTCCGGCGAGGAGAGCAACTCGACGCCCGTCGGCAGGGTGATCTCGCCCGCGCTCAGGTGGTCGCCCAGCGTGAGCTTCGAGACGTCGACGTCGATGTGGTCCGGAAGGTCGGAAACCTTCGCCCGGATGTGGAGCACCGACGTCACCGCGGAGAGCATGATGTTCTCGTCGCCGTCCGTGTCCGCGACGTGGCCCGTCGCGACGACCGGCACGTCCGTCTTGACTAGGTCGCTCTCGTTGACCTCCTGGAAGGTCGCGCAGAGCACCTGCCGGGCGAGGGTGTCGCCGTCGATCGACTTGAGCATCGCCTTGCGAACGTCCGTCTCGCCCTCGATCTGCAACTCGATCACTCCATGGGAGTCCGCGCCGTTGACTGCCGTCCGAAGGGCCGCGAGGGGCGCCTTCACGATGTGCGCCTGGTGGGCGCGGTCGATGACCACGATGGGAATGATGCCTTGCTTGCGCAGGTGCTTCGGCTTCTCGCCTTGCGACGCTCGACGGGAAACCGTAAAGATGCTCACCACGCTATTACTCTGATAAGCCGTGCGGCGTTCCTGAACGCCGTGAACCGAGGCGAAACGTCGTAGAAACCACGGTATGCCGTGCGAAACGCTTCTCGAAAGGACCGATCGCGTCTTGCGCGAGGCGGTGGCCCCGCGCGCGCAGGCCATGGACGGCGACCCCGAGGCCCTGGCCGCCGGGCTTGCGGTGCTGGCGCGGGAGGGCCTGCTCGCCCTGAAGCGCCCCCTGGAGTTCGGCGGCCCGGACCTTCCCGACCCCGAGGTCCGCCGCTTCCAGGAGATTGTGGCGCGCTACTCGGGCGCGCTCGCCTTCCTCCAGACCCAGCACCAGGGCATCTCGGGGATGCTCGCGAGCAGCCCGAACCGCACGCTCGCGGAGGCCTACCTGCCGCACACGCACGACGGGTCGAAGCTCGTCGGCGTCGGCTTCAGCCAGCTTCGCCGCCCCGGCACGCCGATGGTGACCGCCACCCCCGTCGAAGGCGGCTACGAGATCGCCGGCCACGTCCCTTGGGTTACCGGCTTCGGCTTCTTCCACGAGTTCACCGTCGGCGCGCAGCTGCCTGACGGACGCGCGGTCTTCGGCCTTGTCCCGCTCCGCGAGACTGACACCGTCCATCCAACGCCGCCCATGCGCCTCGCCGCGATGCAGGCCGCGGGCACCGTCGCGGTCGACCTCGACGGCTACTTCCTGCCCGACGAGAGGCTCATCGCGATCCGCCCGGCCGGATGGATATCCGGTAGCGACGAGATCAACATCGCCCAGCAGGGCTCCTTCGCAATCGGCTGCGCCCAGGCGGGACTCGACGTGCTCGCGGGAAACGCCTCCCGGCGCGGCCTCGCGTTCGCCGATGCCGCCCACGAGCGGCTCCAGGCAGAGCTGGACGCGATCCGCGACGAGGCCGAGCGCTGGGCGGGCCAGGCCTCGTCGGAGAACGTCGCCGAGCGGCTCGACCTGCGCGCGCGTATGATCGACCTCATGGTGCGTTGCGCCCACGCCGCGGTCGTCAGCAGCAGCGGCGCGGCGAACTCCCTCGACCACCCGGCCCAGCGGATCTTCCGCGAGTCCCTCGTGTTCAGCGTCTCCGCCCAGACCGGCCCCATCATGGAGGCGACGCTCGAGAGGATATCCGGAACCCCCTCTCGTCGCCCCGACTCCCCACTTCCAGACGGCGGGAGACCTGTGGCGGGCGATGAGAGGGGGTTGGGGGAGAGCGAGTTTGGAACCCTCATCCCCGCCACCGGAGAAGGCTCTTCTTGAAGATCGCCGCCTACTCCACCGCCCTTTACAGCACCTGGATCTTCATCGAGGAGCTTCGCCTCCTCCTCGACGCGGGCGACGGCGTGGCCGCCATGCTCGGCGGCAAGGGACGCAAGGCGAAGACCGTCGCCCTCTCCCACTCCGACCGCGACCACATCACCGGCCTCCTGCAGCTCCAGCAGCTTCACGCCCGCCACAACGGCCTGCGGGTGCTCTACCCTGCCGACAGCCGCGGCATCCCCCTGCTCGCCGACTTCTGCCGCCGCTTCGACCCCTGGGCCGGTCCCTACGTCAACTGGGAGCGCGCCCTGCCCGACGAACGGGTTGGCCTCGAAGGCGACCTCGCCCTGATCCCGGTGCGGAACACGCACGTTCCGGGCGCGGGCATAAGGTCGCTCGGCTACAAGGTGGTTCGGCGTGTGAGGAAGCTCAAAGCCGAGTTCGTCGGCCTGCCCGGCGAGACCCTGAGGACCATGGACCGTGACACGACCACCGAGGAGATCGAGCGCCCCATCCTCGCCTTCTCCGGCGACACCGGCCCCATGGAGCCCGCCACCTGGGCGGGACAGCCGATCCTCCTCCATGAGGCGACCTTCCTGCGCCAATCCGACGTGGAGCGCGGCCCGGAGCGGACGCAGCTCCACTCTTGCCTGGACGAGGTGCTGGACCTTGCCCGCGCCGCCCGCCCCGAGCGGCTCGTCCTCACCCACCTCTCGCCGCGATACGCTGAAGAAGAGGCGAGGGAGGAGATCGCCCGCGCCGCGCGGGAGATGCGCCTCGAATGCCCGGTCTGGCTCGTACCGCCGGGACGGGTGGTGGGGGACGTCTTCGCCGAGCCGGCGGCGTGGAATGGCGTAGAGTAAGGGCATGAAGGTCGTGGTTGAATTCGATGGCAGGAGTTTCGTCCCGAAGGGGAATGTCCAGCTCCCGGTAGGGTTTGAAACCGAGGTCGAGGTCCCGGGCAGGCCGACTTTCGACCAGTGGCTGAGCGACATCCAGAAGAGAGGACCGCTCCCCTACGTCGATCTTGAGAATCTGGATCGAGGGGAACTGTATCCGTGATGGATGCGCTTAGTCGATGCCAACATCGTTCTCGCTCTCCTGAGTCCTACTCACCCTCGCCATGCCGATGTCGTTCGTTCGGTCCTTGCACAAAGGGCTAAGCACCGGTTGGTCGTGCCTCCTCAAGCCTGGTACGAGACCTACGTCGTTCTGACCCGGCCCACATCCGTCAACGGATACGAACTTCCGACTTTCCGAGCGTTCTCTGAGATCGACTCTGCTCGCTCTCAGTTCACGACCCTCCCCGACCCACCGAATCTCCTTGACGAGTGGCTTGATCTCTGTCGCATCCACGGCGTCTCGGGCAAGGTCGCGCACGACGCGCGGCTCGCCGCCTATGCGCGGCTGCACCGGATCGGGACCCTCGTCACCCTCAATGCCCGGGACTTCGCGCGATATGGACTGAACGTCGTCGTGCCCTAAAGGTTCGCCGTCGTCGCCACCCGTGCCCCCTTCTCGACCAATCTCCGGAAAAACTCCTGGTCGTCAATCGCGCAGCCGCCGATGGACGAAGACGCGTCGCGCAGGACGACAATCTTCGGGACCAGCTCCGGCGCGGCGGCGGCGAGGTCCCGGACGGTGTTCAGAAGACAGTAGTCCAGCGCCTCGCCCGCGAAGACGAGTTCGTCGGCCTCTTTGAGCCGCTCGATGAAAGCACGGTTGACGCCGGTCGCCGGATCGCCGGGATCGGGCACGTCGGCCTGGATGGCAGAGTAGTGCTCCGTCTTAGGATTGCTGCCCTTCAACACAAAGTCGATGGGCGCGAGACGTGCCTCCGACCACACGCGGAGGGCTTGGCCCAACTCGTCGTGGACCGCGTGGCCGGGGGTGCCGACGACGCAGTGGGGTGGCCAGATGGTGAGACCGTAACGGCCACCTTCTGCGAGTTGGCGAACGTAGTCGAGCGCGTAGGCGCGCATCTCCGGAGCGCGGGCCTGCCAGCGTCCACCCGCTACGTCGGCCTCGGAGATCGCCGTGAACGGAGCCGGCGGATCGCCCTCGGGATCCTCCCAGAAGATCGGGTGCGCGATGTGTATCCACGGGTGGGAGTCCAGCGTGACGTGGATCGCGTCGAACCGGTCGGGGGACACGGCGGCGGCGAGGCGCGTCATGTCCTCGTCCGCCCCGGGGACGTAGAGCGCGCCGTCGGGCTTGCAGAAGTCGCGCTGGGGATCAATGACGACGAGGTGGCGTGACATGGAAGAATTGTGGCCCCGGCTGGAAGCCGGGGCGACGAGGAGCCGGAGATGCCGCCTGGAAGGCGGCACCACTAGATCAGCGCCGCCGCCGCCTCCGAGTGGAAGTGGCGGCCCGCAGGCGTCAGCCGGAGCCGCCCCTGGACATCCTCCAGCCACCCGCGGCCTTGGAGAAGGCGCACGGCACCCGGGTCGAGCTCCTCGCGAATGCCCGCATCGAGGCGGAGGCCGAGCATGATGCGCTCGGTGCGCAGCTCGGCGTCGGTCAGCCCCTCGACATCGTAGGCGGGATGCTCACCCGCTTCGACCTTCGCGCAGTAGCCTTCCGGATGCTTGAGGTTGGTGTAGCGCAGGGCCGTGGGTGGTGTTCCAAAGTCTCCACCCCCAACCCCCTCCACCTGGGAGGCGACGCCAGCGGACTCGATCGAAACGGTCTTTGCGTCGCCACCTTCGGCGGACCCTTCATTTTCCTCGCGGTTGGATTTCTCGTCCTTCGGGAGACCTGCGCCGCGGAAAAACGAGAAGGGGGCTTTCCGGACCATCCCCACCGCACCAGGGCCGTAGGCGGCGTACTCGCCGCCGGTCCAGTACTCGAGGTTGTGGCGGCACGCCCTCCCTGGAAGGGCGAAGTTGGAGATCTCGTACGGCTCGAAGCCCGCCTCCGCGGTTCGGGCGAGGCAGTCCTCGTACATCTCGGTCTGGGCCTCGTCGTCGGGCTGGGTGATCGTGCCGTGGAGGTGCTGCTTGTAGAAGGCGGTGCCGGGCTCAATCGTCAGGCAGTAGAGCGAGATGTGCTCGGGCCGCAGGGCGAGGGCGCGGTCGAGGTTCGCGCGCCAGGCGTGGCGGCTCTGGTCGGGGAGCGCGAACATCAGGTCGAGGTTCAGATTGTCGAAGCCCGCCTCGCGGGCGGCGGCGACGGCGCGCTCGATCTCGCCGCCCCGGTGGACGCGGCCGAGGGTGATGAGGTCCGAGTCGAGGAAGCTCTGCGCGCCGAGCGACACCCGGTTGAACCCGCCCGCCCGCATGGCGCGGAACTTGGCGGCGTCAACGGTGCCGGGGTTGGCCTCGCTCGTGATCTCGCACCCTTCGACCGGCGGATGGACCTCCATCACCGCCCGGAGAAGGCCGACGAGGGCATCCTGGTCGAGGAACGTGGGGGTTCCGCCGCCGAAGAAGATCGTCTTCGAGGGGCGTCCCGCCCAGGGCGAGCGGCGGATCTCCGCCGCGATGGCCGCGACGGTGCGCTCCACGATCGCGCCGTCCATGGCGTACGAGTTGAAGTCGCAGTAGCCGCACTTCGTGGGGCAGAACGGGACGTGGACGTAGACGGCGATCGGTTCGGGCATGGGGGCGTTCTATTGTGGCGCGGCGCCCCTCCCCCCGGCCCCCTCTCCAAGACGAGCCATTTGAAGAGGGGGTGACGCTAGTCCCACTTCGACGTGAGCACGACGAACAAACCGAGGACGGCCCCGGCGAGCGTCGCGGGCCAGGGACTCCACACGAGGGCGCAATGGCCCGCGGTGCAGCGTCCCACCACCGCCCAGGCCGCGCCAAGACCGCCGCCAGTCCCAAGGCCGAGGATTGCGCGCGCGAACATCGTCGTTTCTACTCCGTCAGCTGTCCCGTACGTTTTTTCCATTTTGTTTTGGTCCCTTTTTGGTTGGGGCTTTGGACCCGTTTTGCGTCGGCGATGGTTGACGGTCGTGGCGTATGTGGATCGACTCGATCCTGCAGAAAATCCACCCTCCCCTTGACACCATCGTCAGCGAGCGAAAAGTCAACCATCGTCATCGATGCGTCTCCACCCCCAACCCCCTCCACCTGGGAGGCGACGCCAGCGGACTCGATCGAAACGGTCTTTGCGTCGCCACCTTCGGCGGACCCTTCATTTTCCTCGCGGTTGGATTTCTCGTCCTTCGGGAGACCTGCGCCGCGGAAAAACGAGGAGGGGGCCTTAGGCCGCCGCTTCGGCGCGGCGGTCGAGACGCTCGGGGGAGGAGACGCCGAGGAGTTCGAAGGTGTTGTGAAGAGCGACCTTCGTCGCCTCGCAGAGCGCGAGACGAGCGCGGGAGAGGTCCGGCTGGTCCGGCTGAATGACGCGGCAGGCGTCGTAGAAGTGGTGGTAGGTCCGGGCGAGCTCGACCGCGTAGGTGGCGAGGCGGTGGACGCCGTAGTCCTTTGCGATGCGGCCGACCTCCCAGGGAAGGTCGAGGATCTTCTTGATGAGGGCCGTTTCTCTTGGGTCTTTCAACAGGCTGTGGTCGTAAACCCCCTCCCCTACGGTCTTCCACGCCGGAGCGCGGAGCCACCCTTCCGCTCGCGGTGCATTCAAGTCGGAGCCTACGGGTTCCTCGCCGCGGCTCCAAGAGGAACCATCTCCGGAGGCTCTCCCCCCAACCCCCCTCTCATTTTCCTCGCGGTCGGGTGAGCCGGAGATCGGAGTCTCGTCGCCGCGGGAAGACGAGAGGGGGGCTACGGAGGCTTTGCGGATCACACTACATATCCGGGCGTGGGCGTACTGGGCGTAGAAGACGGGGTTCTCGTCGCTCTGCTGGGTGGC
>CAXTOO010000137.1:0-8914 GCA_964245875.1 uncultured Fimbriimonas sp.
GCTCCACCCGCGCCGTGTCGTTCTCCAGCCGCGCGTGCGCCCCCTCGGTGCCGATGTACAGCGTATTTAGGAACTGCCGCGTCAACGAAACCTCGACTTCGGAATACGGCGAGCTTCTTCCATCCTCATCCTTACGTTAATAATCCGCGTCTTGGAATTTCAGAGCATTTCAGGCACGAACAAGCTCGGACACGGGATCACGTCCAAAGACACAGCTCAGAATAGCTTGCGCGTCACGTCGCCATTCTCCAACCTCTTCTTCGCTAGACGCCAGTGCGTAGAAACGAGCGCAGTACCATTTCTGCGCTGACATCGCACGCATCACGGAGCGTGGCTCATCAATCAGCGGAACGATCTTTCCCGACTTGTGCCGAATGTGTACAAGTTGGTCCGCCGCTTGGCGGTCACGCTCGCCAAGTTTCGTGTCGGCTCCGATCTTCGTCAGCCGCATTCCGTCGTAAGACCATCGCACAAATCGCGGCCCCATGCCGGTCAAGGCTTCGATCTCTCTTGATGCTTAGTCCACTTTCGCCACAAAGGCACCCGCCAGTTCGTTACTCTCTTCGGCCATGAACTCAACCTCCCCGATCAGGCGCGGTGGTCGGCGGTCGAGAATCGCCTCTGCGACCCACAGGAATCGTGTTCCCTCGACCGTTTCCTCCTTTTTCGCTTCCTCTCGTTCATCCTGCAGAAGCCTCAACAAAGCCTCATCGTCGAACTGAATCCAGACTACAGATCGAATTTTCTCATCGATGTCGTCTTTACGACAGGCGATTCTTCCCTTCGTGAGCAGGTAAGCAATCGCCTCCTCCAAAAGTTGCTCGAACCCCGTCACTGTTTTATGGAACGCGACCTGCTGGTAGTCGAAGAAGCGGGCCAGCAAGAAGTGGTCCACCGCTCGCAAGGCTTTCATCGGTAGGACTACAGAAAGCTGCCCGTCTTTTTTAACCAAGTCGAGGACTCCAATCAGATAGTCTAGATCGACCGACCCGTAAGGCAGGCCTGCGAAGTGGGCCGTCCGCAACAGATAGTCGGTGCGATCCACATCGAAGTCGGAGGTGACGACCTGCGTCCCGATCTCGACCACGTTCTCCCTTTGAAAGCGGCGCCCAAGCTCTTTCACATCGACGCCGTAAGTCTCAAAGACCTTCTTCAGTTCGGGATCGAGCATCAGCACCTGTTCGCTGACCTCTTCGTGCTTGTAGGTTAGCTTGTCCTGGCTTCCCGAGAGATTGGTCTCTCCTCCGGTCGAGCGCAAAGCCTTGTAATGCCTTTGGATAGCCTCTTCAAACGCGTGAGAAAAAGGGTAGTGGCCGATGTCGTGCGTCAGAGCCGCGAGACGTGTCAGCCGCCGTTCCTCTTTGCTTGCACCTGAGTTCGGAAGCAGGATCAGGCGATCCATGACGCGTCCCGCAAGGTGGCACACCCCGAGAGAGTGGACGAACCGTGAGTAGTCCGCTGTGGGATAGACGTGGTATGCCAACCCGAGTTGCTTGATCCCTCGAAGTCGGCGGAACGCTCGACTCTCGATCACCTTCATCTCGAGATCGCTGAACCCCATCGAGCCGTGGATGGGATCATTGATCGAGCGATAGGTGTAGTCGGTTTCGGGCATTCCTCTTTCGTTTAGTTCAGGTCCGCCGTTTCGAGCGCCGCAAGTGCCTGAGGCTCGAAAGCGGCAAGTGCCGGCTTTAGCTCCTTCAACTTCAAAGTCGCTTCAGCGTCCTTGAGTCCGCTTACGCGACGGAGGTAGTCCACTGAGGCGAGCAACTCCATCCACTCCGGCTGGTCAAGACGGACTCCCGGCGGGACGGACAGGATTGCTCGCACAGGAGCGAGCAATTTGGCGTCGGCTTCGGACAGACGAAGCGCCGGTTCCGGGTTCCGGTTCTTGTCCAACCGGTAATAGTCGTCGGCCAGCGGAGGGCTGTACGGCCCCTTGATGTACCAGCCAAACCGGTAGCCGAGGTCGGCTCCTTTTCGTTGCGCCAGATAGACCGCCTTCTGGATCGTCTTGCGATCCTGCATCGTGTCGATCTTGGGCTCCAGCCCGAGTCCTTCTAGCACTGCCTTGAGCAAACTCAGTTCCATGTTCTTAATCCGCACCGGCCCCGAAGGGCCAGCGAGACGACCGCCTCACACCGGTCGCTGTACTTTGTTTCAATCCGCACCGGCCTCAAAAGACCGGCAGGGCACTATTCTAAGGCTCACCGTGTAGACAATTGTACACTATTTAGTGGCGAAAGCCGTTGCCCAATTAAGATTCGGCATCTTACCGCACCTCCAACAGAGCAGACGGGACGGTGGACCGGAAAGCCTCATAAGCAGGTCACACGCAACTCAAAGAGGATAACCATCCACTAGAGAGTCGCGACGCTCCGCCTCCTCCCGCCACGCCGCTCGCGCCTCCGCGCTCGTCAGCAACTCGCCGAAGAAACCGTTGTGGTGCTTGCGGAAGCTCGAACGCGACCGCCGCGCCAGTTCGTAGGCCGCGCCCGCCTCCCACGACGCCGCCAAGCCGGGGTCGTCCAAGAGCGCAAGATCCTCGAACCGTCGCCAGTCTGGCGGCTCCGCCTCCCCGCGGAATGGGCGGAAGGCGAAGCTCTCAGACAGGCCGCCCGCATACTCCGCTCGCCCGTCCCCGTCGCGAAGGATCAGCCCGAACCCGACCGCGCCCTTCGAAGGCCGCGCCGCCAGGACATAACGCTGGTTCAGGGTGACGGGCAATACCCACGATGCCCCCTTCGGCGTCCCCGCGCACAGCCGGGGGTCGTCCGCCCCTACTCCCAGCCGCGTGAGCAGCCCCGCCGCGCGGTCCAGGTACTCGTGGCTCGGCAACCGTCGCCAATGGGTGAGGAACCGCGCGTGGTCGCTCGCCTCCGGCGGCATGAAACCACTCACGGCAACGCCGCCTCCTTCCGCGGCACGAACAGTGCCTCCGGCCTCACCAACGCCGCCTTCACCAGCCCCTGCGGCAGGCAGGCGTCGATCAGGGAGCAGTTCCGGCACCGCTTGTCATAACGGGCCCCCGGCAACCTCTCCCCCGCCATCATCGCCCGCACCGCCGCGACCGTCGCCCGCGTCTCCTCCCGCAACCCCGCGTCCATCGCGACCGCCACCCGCTTCTGCGAAGCCGCGTAGAACACGAACCCCTCGGGCACCGCCCGCCCGAACATCTCCTCCAAACACAGCGCCTGCGCGCAGAGCTGCACCCGCTCCGCGACCCTCTCGGAGACCTTCCCGCTCTTCGTCTCCACCGGCACCGGCGTCCCGTCCCGCAGGAACTCCACCACGTCCGCCCGCCCGGTCAGCCCGTGCGCGTCGGACCAGATCGGCAGCGCCCGCTCCACCCGCCGGCCCCGCTCCGCCCGCGCCATCGGCGTGTCCGCCCGCGCGTGCAGCC
Organism: uncultured Fimbriimonas sp.; assembly: GCA_964245875.1. Lineage (GTDB taxonomy): Bacteria > Armatimonadota > Fimbriimonadia > Fimbriimonadales > Fimbriimonadaceae > Fimbriimonas. The sequence continues at coordinate 3,404 of CAXTOO010000137.1, forward strand.
CCGTCCCCCGGATCGTGAACACGTTCTCCTCCCACACCTTCTCCAAGTGGATCAGCCCGCACTGCCGGGGGCAGTACTCCCAGTGCTCCAACGCGGAGATCGGCACGGGCTCCATTACGCCCCGCCCTCTCGCCGGATTGGCAATACCCGCGCCTTCGCCCGCCTTGGATCCACCGTCACCAGCGCGCCCCGCTCCAGTGGCTCGCGGCACTGCTCGATCGCCGCCAAGACGGCCGCATCTATCGTCTCGGGATCGACGTCTTGTTCCCGGATCTGGATCACGCTCGGCCCCGACGCTCCGGTGTGCGCCAGTATTGCCCCGAAGTCGGGATCGTGCGTGAACACCACCGCTCCCTCGCGGCTCGCCCAAGCCATCGGCCCTTCGTCGGGCGCGTTCCCCCGGCCCACCGCGCTCCAGTGCGTCGCCTCCTGACCTGCGCTTCGCAGCCCCATGACCCATTGCGGCGAGAGGTTCATGTCGACGAGCATCTTCATAGGGGCCTACGCCAGCGCCAGCGCCAGTTCCTGCTCGTCCCTGCGCCACGCCGCGTAGGCGAGCGCCTGCCTCACGTCGTCGCGGGTGAGGTACGGATACAGCTCCAGCACCCGTCCCTCGTCGTGCCCCGCCGCGAACAGCCGAACGACCGTCCCCACCGTCACCCGCGTCCCCCTCACGCACGGCCCCCCGCCCATCACTTTAGGATCGCTCACGATCCGTTCGATCTCGTCCTCTCTCATCGTCGCTCTCTCCCCGCCCCCGGCGCATCGCGCCGAGAGCGGAGCATCTCAATCCCGCCAATCGTTGTAGAGTTCAGTCACCGACACACCGATGTCCTTGCCATCCTTGAGCAGACGGCGATCAATCACCTGCCACCTTTTATCCCCCTTTTCCCACGCCAACTCGACGGAATAGTCCGCGTACTCGCGGGCGGGCTGATCGCTAGGTTTGACTTCCTCGTTTCGGACTACCTTGATCAGTTCGTGGAGCTTGTGCAGAGGATAGTTACCCAGCTTGTGATCGTGAGTGAACACCCAAGCCGCCAGTGCCTTCATGCTTCCGGCGGGTCGCGATGCGGAGGTGTCGTCGTTGAACATCTGCCGCAGTCCGTTCCACACCACGGCGAGGTCTTCGGACGCTACGAATCCTTTCTCGTTGATCTTGCCGTCAAGGCCCCGCTTCTTATCGAGCTTAGGCGCGTACTGCCCTTCGCCGCGGTAGAGCCCGTAGGGCGTGATCGGCTTGTTGCCGAAGGTGCCGGACCTCGCCTCTTCGTTCTCCGCGTCGCCTGAGTCCCCCGGAGTGGAGGTGTCGTCCTTTTTGGGTTTGTTCGACGGCAGGGCTGAGCTTGCGATGGACACAAGATCGGTCGTGATCGGCTCGATAGTTACGGCGTAGTTGATCTGGAGCGGCCCCACGCACTGACCCGCCTTGAGCAAGTCTTTGCGTTGCGTCTCTTCGGGCCGACCCTTGGCGGTTCTCCCTGAAGACGCGACGATGGTGGCTTGATCGCTCGTCACCGTCTCGGGCTGGTTGCCGTTGCCAGCGTCGTCGCTACCCGTTGACTCCGGCTCAGGCTCCACGTCCTGAACACTCTTTCCGGTAGTCAGAACTGCACCGAACATCCGCACGTCCCAGTAGGTTTTGCGGAAGAAGCCCTGCTTGATCTCAACATCAAGATCTTCGATCGCTTTCTCCTTCTCCGCAGCCGTCTTCTTGCTTGCGAGGTAGGTCTGAACCTCAGGGTCTTTGTCCAAGATCCCTCGCATGATCTTCTTCTCTTTGACCAGCAGTCCCCGATGCTTGGCATAGAGGTTCATGCTTCCGTCTTTGGTCTCTCGCGCCGTGCCGTACAGGTCACCCACGAAACGCCGCAGTTTGCGTTTGAGGCACACGTCGGTTGTGAAACCATGCTGGTCTTCGAGGTCCTGACGCGGCAGGTTGTCGTTGTCTGGATCCCCGTTTGGGTTGCAACGTGTGGCGTCGAAGAGATGCACGAAATCGTGCCTTCGCTCCGGCTTGAAGATGATGTCATCGTCGGAGAAGCTCAGTTTGTGACCCAGTCCTTCATCGAATTCTTTCGTCATTTGTTTTCCTGCTTGGGGAGGTCGGTGTAGAAGCCTTTCCAGAACCACCCGGTCTGCTCGACAGAGAGGTTTCCCTGTGGCACCGTCTCCTGTTGAAGCCGTTTCATGTGTTTGTCGAAGTAGATCGCGAGCCCCTTGTTGTCCCGATTAAGCTTCCTCAGATAGATGCGGTTAAAGCGAGCAACGAGTCTGGGCATCGCAAGTCCTGGCTTCGTCGAAGCCAAGTGCGCGCTTGTGAAAAGGATCGTCTGCCCGGCGTCGCCGATCGCGTTTCGCTGGGCGTCGCAGATCACGCGGAACATCTGGCCCGCGTTGAAGGCGTTGCGCTGCTTCTCAGTCAGCGCGTTCGTGTCGATGGTGTCCATGTCATTCAGTGATCCAAGGCAGATGTTGAGGAGGACGAGCCGGTCCAAGGGATAGCAGTCCACGCCGGTTTCCTTTCCTTTGCCGCTCGCACGCCGCTTGCGCGGCGTTTTGAATTCCACCGTCGAACTCTCGATCTCAGCGGCAAAGCGCGCGTTCAACTTCGCAAGGGTTCCAAGCGAGACCTTCGATTCTCCGAGGCTGACGTATAGTAGCTCGCGCCAGCGTGTCCGCTCGCCACTGGTGAACCTCGTGCTCGTCTCGCCCGTTTGAATGCGCACGTACCACTTGGAGCGTGGTCGCAGAGCCATCACAAGATCGCTTAGCGTAAAGACCTCTGGCTGCACTTCGCCCGAGACATCCTGCCAACGCCACCAGCGGACTAAGGCGGAGCTAGCTTGCTCCGCGTCCTTCTTCAGCCACGTGGTGACGTAGGCCGTGGCCTTATGCACGCCGAGGCCAAGGACCCGAACACCTTGTGGCGCGACGACCACGGGCTTGCCGCTACGGCTACTTTTGAGGAGGTCCTTCCAAGCTTTGGGATCGACAGTAGTCGTCCCAAAGGATTTCAGCCTTACCTCACCCCAGAAGCCGAATACCTCGTCGTCCAGCTTTTCCCGGCTGGCTTCACCTGACATCAACGAATTCCACCCCCGAACGGCTCGGTCGGCGCAGGTCGTACAGATCGAAGCGTTATAGGCCTTCGTCAAGCCCCGTGAGCGGTATGCGGCACGGTTGAAGGAGACGTAACTCAACGTCCGAGAAACCGGCTTCAGCCCTTCTTTCGATCCAGTCAGCCCATCGAACGCTTGGATAAGGCGTTCGAGTTGCACATCAGAGTCACCGCACACGGAACACTGGCCTTTTACAGGAGTTAGGGTGTTCCCAACCAAGTGTCCCTCGTCGCTGGCCGTTCGCCCGGCTTCCTGCCAAGCCTTGACCACGTCTGGTCCCTGCCACCATGATTTCCGATTGACGAAGATCGCAACGTAGTCGCCAGAAACCAGCGAGGGCTTCTTCTTCGAGCTTGCGAGTTGAGCCTCGAGTTTGGTCAACAGGGCTTCCTTGTCCTGCATCCCAATAAACTCACACCAAGCCTTGGCGGACGGGTTGTTCCTCAACTCTGTGTTCTCGACCAGGGACTTGGCGAATAGCCGGAGGCTCTTTTCCTTCTTCGTACACTCCTTATCCTTGACCTCCTCAATCTTCCAAGCCTCTGCCTTACCGACGTATTTGAACTTCGCACCGATAAGGTGCTCCAACTTGTGGTATGCGATGCTCGGCTTACCGCTCGCTTCGGGATCGATAAACGGAAACCACTCTCGATGAGGTGGACTGTCTCCTCGGCCTTTGTACACGACGACGTCTTCAACCTGCCCCTGATCGTTGATGTAGATGTCAGCGGCGCGGTTCAGCGCCCAGCATCCCGCTGGCGGTTGCGCGTCGCGCTCGGCGAGTTGGCGCAGTTCTTGGAGGATCACCGTTCCACCCCCTTAAGCCGAGGCCGGAACCATCCCCTCTCCAAGCTCAACGGACAGAAGCGGTACCGTACCCTTCGGGAGCCGCGCGGAAGTTCTGCGCTGTGGAAGATCCAGCCGAGATCGGGGTGGTTGAGGCTCTCTACTGGCTCGTTATCAGGCTGATCGAAGTAGCACGAGAACTCTCGTAGACCAAGCCAGGGCTGGTGCTGGCACTGGCCGGCTTTTACTCGGTCGTTGAACTGCCCCTTGATCGCCAGCAGATCGGCCGTCGGCGTGAGCAGGCGCGCCCGCGCTTGGATCAGGTAGCAGGGCCAGCGCAGGACCGAATTCCTCCGCTGGACGCGATGGTCCTCCATGTTGTAGCCCTCTTCCGGGTGATCTTTGCCTTCGGACGCTAGTTCGTTGACCGTCAACGACATGTAGTTATCCCAGTCCACGCGGTCGCCACGCTCAGGGTGGCGCAACACGCCAATCGCCGTCACGTCCCAACGGAAGGCAGGCTTCCAATAGATCGCCTCCAAAACTCCGACCGCCGCGCTCGGCGTGATGATCGGATAGCTAAGTCGCTCAACCTTGTTTTCCGGGCGGGTAAAGCAGGCATAGCGCCCCCATACCTTGACCTGCACGAGGTAATCCTTCCGCTCGTCAGACAATGGAATCCTCCACCGCCATCACCACCGTCTCTCCCATGCCCAAATCTCTGTGATAGTAGCCGCCCCAAACGTGAAGCCCAGGAATCCAGTCCATCTGAAGGGCCGAAGGGTTGAGTTTGGCCAACTCCGATGCTCTGACCGAGACGGAGAACTGCTGTAGCCTCTGCCACTCTTCGGTCGTCGCGAATCCCTTGGCCTGCACCCTGGAGAAGGCCGCCTTATCCTTCTCGTCTTCTAGCGCCTCCTGCTTGACGAGAAGGGGCACCGTGTCTTCGTTGATCATCTTGTACATCTCCGCGACGCCTGGAAAGTCGAACTGTCGCCGTCGCTTCTGGATCTCGTCTCCGACGTCAGAGAGCATATTGTAGTAAAGCTGGAAAAACTCTTCGTAGAGTTGCGGATCGTGTAGGTCGCTCCCCGCCCTAAGCATAACCCTCGCGGCGTCGATGGCCCTTTGGTAGTCACCTGGCGGCGAGCCCGCGACCTCCACCAGGAACACCACGACGTGGCCCAAAGGCGCACGTCCGGGGACGCCGTTACGGTTACACCGTCCCGCCGCCTGAACGATGCGGTCCAGCGGCCCGAACTCGCGAAACACCACCGGGAAGTCGAGATCCACCCCCGCCTCGACCACTTGCGTCGAGATCACCACCGTCGGCGCATCCCCCCGTCCTTTGAGTTCTTCGATGAGCCTCTTCCGATGCTTCGGATAGAGCAACGTCGAAAGATGCCGGAGGGTGAAAGCGTCCTCGCTGAGGCCCTTCAACTCCTTCCAGATCGCCACCGCGAGCCGCTTCGTGTTCGTGATCACGAGAACGTGACAGTACTCCTTCTGAGCTTCAAGAATTTGCTCGACCAGCTTGGCGAGGGAGAGAGTCTCCTTTGGCATCTCGTACTCAACCCGCTTCGCCTGCTGAAAGATCGATGCG
>CAXTOO010000137.1:8924-10343 GCA_964245875.1 uncultured Fimbriimonas sp.
ATCATTTCGCGAGTCGCAGGAAGTTGTACGGCTAGCGTCGATGCCTGCAATGCCGGTTGGGTCGCGGTGCAGAGCAGGATGGTGCATCCGAACGCCTCGGCGAGTGCGGAGATCATCTCGATCGTGGGCAGGAGGACGTGCGGAGGCAGGGCCTGAACCTCGTCGAGGATGATGATGCTGTTCGCGATGTTGTGCAATTTGCGGCACTTCGAGCGTTTGTTCGCGAACAGGCTCTCGAAGAGTTGCACGGTGGTCGTGAGCACAAAGGGGTGGTCCCACCTCTGCGTCGCCTCGCGGCGTAGCCGCTCATCGTGATTCTGGTTTTCATCGTCGTCAGGTTCGACCCCCGAGTGATGCTCCAAGACCGTGCCCTCCGGCAAGAACTCCTGGTACACGCCAACTGTTTGGTCGATGATTGCGGTGTAGGGAGCGGCGTAGATCACTCGCTCAATTCCCTTGTGCTTTCGGGCGTGGTGCAATGCGAACGCCAGCGTTGCAAGGGTCTTTCCCATGCCGGTTGGGGCAGTCACCTTGAACAAGCCACGAGGCAGGTCGGCCTTCCCTACACAGTTGTCGAAGATCTTCTTGCGGGCGAGTGAAACGTCGTCGGTGGCTTCGCCAAACTTCCCCTGGTACACCTTGTCGAAGTGTTCCAGGCACTCCGCAGGACTCTTGAGGCTCTGCTCAACGTAGGTGCCATCGTGAATAGCAGAGTCGGTGCTATCAGCCTCAACCAAGCAAGAGAATATAAACCGGGCGAGTGGTTCCAAGAGGTCCTTACGATCGAAATACACTTGTGGAAAGGCGACCGCACGACGATTCGCTTCCACGAAGAGACGCGCATCGGTCGGAAGGTCCCTTTGCCGATCCTCGTACCGCTTCTTCAACTCGGCAAGCTTGTTGTCGTCCAGTTTGTAAATCCCGCTGTGATGGCCGGCGATTAGGGGCCAGAGAAATTCCAGTTCATCTCCGCAAAGCAATGCTCCATAAGCCGAATGCGGCACTTCTCCGCGCTTGGCGTCCTTCGGGGTGCGGTGGCACTTATCCAAGTAGTCTTGGAACTCCTTTCTGAACTTACCGACATCATGAAGCAACCCCGCCATAAAGCCGAGTTCTTGGACCTCAAACTTTCCGGCAAGATTTGCCGTCCGCACTGCAACACAGAGTAGATGAGTCTCCAACTTTTGCCAATCGTCGGACGTCGGCGTCGGCGGTGTGTGAGCGTTGTACTTCCACTTAGGCAAGGCCTTGATCCCTCCTTGATGAACCTGTTCGCTAAGCTTGCTCTCGACCATTCACTTATCTATGGCCCTGGCTATAAACCTCTCCGCCCACGTCGCGTCTTCGGTCACATAGTCGTTAGGCAAAGCAAGAACAGCATAAACCCTTCCGCGGAAAACGAACATACCGAAAATTGCG
>CAXTOO010000138.1:0-10317 GCA_964245875.1 uncultured Fimbriimonas sp.
CACTGGGCGAAGGCGGCCGGCTCCTCCTGACGAAGGCCCGGCACTTTTCTCCTCGTCCAGCCGCCCGAACGCATCGCCTTTCCTCACGATTGAGAGGACAACATCCGTTTAGCCCCCTTGAGGCATCGATTCCTGCCGGAAGAAAGGATTGCACCTCACTTCGTCTCCTTTGAGGCTAAATCCATTCGATCGAGAGGATCGCTCTACTCGAACAGCGCCCTGCGCTCAAGCAGCCGCGCCCGCTTCGCCCGGTTCTCCTCCAGCGTCGCGTTCAGCTTTTCGACCGCCGCCGGACTCGCCCGCTCCGCGAACTGCGGGTTCGAGAGCTGCGCCTCGCCCTTGGCGATGTCGCCTTCCGCCTTCGCGAGGTCGCGGGCGATCGTCGCCAGCAGCTTGTCGACGTCCACGTCGCCCGTGATCGGCAGGAACAGGTCCACCCCCACCACCGAGGCCGCGACCGCCTTCACCTCGGGACGGCCCCGCCGAAGCTCCTGCACCCACGCCTGCGAACGCACGATCGCCTCGCCCCCGTCAAGCTCTCCCTCGTAGTAGGCCAGCGGCACCGGGCGCATCGCCGCGAGGTCCAGCCCCGCCCGCAAGGCGCGCAGCGCGCGCGTCGCCTCGAACGCCCGCTCCACCGTCGCCTCCGACTCCGGCCGGTCGAACTCCGGCGGCAACGTGGGCCACGACTGCGCCATCAGCAGCCCCTCCGAACCCGGCAGGCGAGAGTACAGCTCCTCCGTGAGGAACGGCATCACCGGGTGCAGCATCTTGAAGAAGGCGTCGAACACCGTGAGCAGGACCCACTGGGGCGTCGCGCGTCGCGCCTCGTCCGCAAGGCGCGACTTCGAGACCTCGATGGTCCAGTCGCACACCTCGTTCCAGAAGAACCGGTACAGCGCGGCGCAGGCGCTCTGCGGGTCGTAGCCGTCGTACGCCTCGCGCACCGCTTTTTCGGTCTTTACCAGCCGACTTAGGAGCCACTCGTCCACCACGTCCAAAGACGACGGCTCTTCCGGAAGGGACGACACGTTCATCAGCACGAAGCGCGTCGCGTTCCAGACCTTGTTCGCGAGGTTGCGCGCCTCCTCGTTCTTCCGCTCGCCGTACCGCAGCTCCTGGTTCTCGCCCGTGCCGCTCAGGAGCGCCCAGCGCAGGGCGTCCGCGCCCACCGTGCCGATCACGTCCATCGGGTCGATGCCCGTGCCGAGCGACTTGCTCATGCGCCGACCGTCCTCGCGCATCACCGTCGCGTAGATCATCACGTCGCGGAACGGCACGTCGCCCGCGAGGTCCAGACCCATCATCGCCATGCGCGACACCCACAGCTTGATGATGTTGTGGTCCGTCACCAGCACGCTCGTCGGGTACCGCCGCTCGAGGTCTTCCGTCTCCTCGGGCCAGCCGAGCGTCGCGAACGGCCACAGGCCCGACGAGAACCACGTGTCCAGCACGTCCTCGTCCTGCCGCACGATCCTCTTCTCACCCGCCTGCGCCTGCGCGTCTTCCCACGACATCGCCGCGTACCAGTCGCCCGCTTCGTCGTAGTAGACAGGAATACGGTGGCCCCACCACAGCTGCCGCGAGAGGCACCACTCCCGGATGTTCTCCATCCAGTCGAGGAAGATGCCTTCGTAGCGCGCGGGATGGAACTTGATCCTCCCTTCCTTTACGGCTTCGATCACCGGACCCGCCAAGGCGGGCTGGTCGAGGAACCACTGTTCGCTCAGCAAAGGCTCGATCACCTCGCCCGAGCGGTCGGAGATCACGATGGGGATCTCATGGTCCTCCACCTTCACGAGGAAACCCTGCGCCTCGAGATCCTCCACGATCCGCTTCCGCGCCTCAAGGCGATCCAGCCCGAAATACGGCCCTTCGAGCGAGACGCGAGCCGTCTCGTCGAGGATCACCGGCATCTCCAGCCCCGCGCGCACCCCCACCTGGTAGTCGTTCGGGTCGTGGGCGGGCGTGATCTTCACCGCGCCCGTCCCGAACGCCGGATCGGGATAGATGTCCGCGATCAGCGGAATCTCACGCCCTACTAGCGGCAGCGTCAGCATCTTGCCGACGAGGCCCTCGTAGCGCGCGTCGCTAGGGTGCACCGCCACCGCCACGTCGCCCAGCATCGTCTCGGGCCGGGTGGTCGCGATCGTCACCTCGCCCGAGCCGTCCGCGAAGGGGTACCGGACGTGGTACAGCTTGCCCCGCCGCGTCTCGCGCAGGGTCTCGATGTCCGACACGCTCGTCCGCAGCTTGGGGTCCCAGTTCACCACCCGCTTGCCGCGAAACACAAGACCCCGGCGAGCCCAGTCCACGAACACCTTGAGCACCGCGTTCGCGTATCCCTCGTCCAGGGTGAACCGCTCGCGCGACCAGTCGAACGCGCAGCCCAGCGCGCGGAACTGCCGCAGGATCGTCCCGCCCGACTCCGCGCGCCACTCCCAGACGCGCTTCTGGAACGCCTCGCGCCCGATCGCCGCCGCGCTCGTGCCCTCCTTGCGCAGCATCTTGTCGACCACGCTCTGCGTCGCGATCCCCGCGTGGTCCTGCCCCGGCAGCACCAGCACCGAGTCGCCCCGCAGACGCCGGTACCGCCCCAGCATGTCCTGCAGGGGATAGCACAGGGCGTGGCCCATGTGCAGGCTGCCCGTGATGTTGGGCGGCGGGATGGTGATCGTGTAGGCGGGCTTGCCGGGCGCGTCGGAAGGCTGGAAAAGCCCCGCCTCCTCCCAGCACGCGTACCACTTCGCCTCCGTCGCCGATGCGTCGTAGCGCGACGGGAAATCCTCGTTATTCGTCATTTTCTTTCCTCCGCCTTCCCTGTCTTGGAGGGCGATAGAGGAATTGTGGCACGGACATCGTGAGGGTCGTCGTACAATAGGGATCTTGGTCAAGGTCGAGATCGACGGAGAGGTGGGGACGGACGGCATGGTCTGGGTCGCGATGCCCGATCTCCCGGTGGGCGCGCCGATTCGAATAACGGTCGAGGAGAAGCCCGTCTTCAAAGGCGAGCGAATATTCGGCCAGCTGAAGGGCAAGATCCGAATCCGCTCGAACTTCGATGATCCCATCGAAGGGATGGAGTGGGCGTACTGATCCGGCTTCTCCTCGACACGCATGGGCTGCTGTGGCTGTTGGACGACGACCGGCGTCTGAGTCCCGAGGCGCGGCGCATCCTTTCGTCGCCGGACATGACGCCGCTGGTCAGCGTGGTGAGTCTTTGGGAGATCGGGATCAAGGCGGCCAAGGGACGGCTCGACTTCGAGCGCTCCTTCGGCGATCTGGTCGGGGTCGACTTTCCGGAGAACGGCATCGAGCTGCTTCCGATCACGGCCAAGCACCTCGACGTCCTCACCACCCTGCCCTTCCCGGCCAGCGGCCACGCCGACCCCTTTGATCGAATGCTCGTCGCCCAGGCGCCGACCGAGGGCATCGATCTTCTGAGTGCCGATGCCAAGCTCGACGCCTACGGCGTCAGGCGGGTGTGGTGAAGCCCGGCGTCCTCCTTCTCTCCCTCGGCATGGTGGCGATGGGCGTCCTCCACCTCGCGAAGCCCAAGCCTTTCGTCGCCGTCATGCCCGCCTACCTGCCCGAACCCGCCGCCCTCGTGGCGATCAGCGGCGTCGCCGAGGTCGCGGGCGGCCTCGGCCTCCTGCATCCCCGCACCCGCCGGGTCGCCGGCTGGGGCCTCGCCGCCCTCTACGTCGCCGTGTTCCCCGCGAACGTCGACATGGCCCTCCACCCCCCGATGGGCATCCCGCCCGTGCTCCTGTGGCTCCGCCTCCCGCTCCAGATCCCCCTCGTCGCCTGGGCACTGTGGGCCACGAAGAACGAAGGAACGCGGAGCGTGCGGCCGTCGGTTCCGTGCCGACGCGAGAGCGCACCGCCAACCCTGTAGATGCTGTCTTGTCGAGCCTTTTCCGTCCTTTCCTCCTTGGGCCGGGCTCCGTAGTAGGGTTCCTTGCCGCTCCTCACGGCCTTGAGGACGCCGTAGATCCTCATGAGGAGCTTCCTCTGTGCAGGCGAGAAGGGCCTGCATCTTGGTCTTGCCCCTCTCGAGGAGCCCTTCCCGGAACGCGTTGAGGAGGGGATCGTGCCGGGAGGCGACCACGGCGGCCATGTACCGGCCCGCCCTCAGGGCCGCCTTCTCTCCCTCTCGGTCTCGCGGATCCCCTCGTCGAGGGCGCAGAGCCTCGTTTCCAGGTGGCGACGGACCAGGGCGGGCAGGTCGTCCGCGCGCTCCAGGCGGTTCGAGAGGCGGGTCCGCTCCTGGAGGAGGGCGGCGCGGTGGGCCATGAGACCCTCCAGCCCGCGGGCTTGGGGCTCGCCAGGGCTCCAGGAGCGCCCCTCGACCTTGGCGAGGAATTCCGCGATGGCCCGGGCGTCGGCGCGGTCGGTCTTGTTCAGCCTTCCGGTGGCCCTCGCGAAGTCCTTCACGCGCGCGGGGTTCTCCAGGCGCGCCGGGAGCCCGGGCGCTTCGGGAGCGGGAGCACGCCAGCCAGGCCGTTCTCGCTCGCCAGGGAGCAAGGCCTCGACGCGATCCGGTAGCCACGGGCCGCGCCCGCACCGGGAAGCGATGCCTGTGGAGCCGCGATTCGCGACGCTCGCGGCTAGATCGTCCCCCGCTCCAAGGGTCCGACCACGTCGTTGGTTGACTTTTCGCCCGCACGATGACGTCGCGAGCGACCCCTGTGTCTTCGTGCCTCCTCGGTGTCTCCGTGGCTCCCTCTCTGGAAAACCCGTCAACCAACCCCAAAGCGAAAGGGGTCTAAAGCCCCAACCGAAAAGGGACCGAAACGAAATGGAAAAATAGCGACCCGCCTGTATACTCACCATCGTCGCGCGAGGCCGCGCGACGGCACGACGATGAGCTTGGTCTTCCTTTCGGCGATGGCCGCCATGAACCCGACGGCCAAGGTGGCCCAGGGCACCCTCGAGGGCACCCTGGAGAACGGCCTGCGGGTCTTCCGTGGCGTGCCCTACGCCGCCCCGCCCGTCGACGAAGGGCGCTGGCGCGAGCCCCGGGCCGCCAAGCCCTGGACCGGCGTGCGCCCCGCGACCGCCTTCGCCCCGCGCCCCATGCAGCGGCCGATCTACTCGGACATGATGTTCCGCTCGCCCAGCGTGAGCGAGGACTGCCTGTACCTCAACGTCTGGGCGCCCGCGAAAGGCCGGCGGCTGCCGGTGCTCGTCTACTTCTACGGCGGCGGCTTCCAGGCCGGGGCCGCCGACGAGGCGCGCTACGACGGCGCGGCGATGGCGGGCAAGGGCGTCGTCTCCATCACCGTGAACTACCGCCTCGGCGTGTTCGGCTTCCTCGCCCACCCCGAGCTCTCGAAGGAGTCGGGCCACGGCTCCGGCAACTACGGCCTCCTCGACCAGGCCGCCGCCCTCGCCTGGGTCCACCGGAACGTCGCCGCGTTCGGCGGCGACCCCAAGCGCATCACCATCGGCGGCGAGTCGGCGGGCTCCTTCTCCGTGAGCGCCCAGATGGCCTCTCCCCTGTCCCGCGGCCTCATCGCGGGCGCGATCGGCGAGAGCGGCGCGGCCCTCGGCGGCATCCCCCTCGCCCAGGCCGAGGCGCAGGGCGCGAGGCTCGGAACGCTCGCCGCCCTGCGCGCCACCCCCGCCGCCGACCTGCTGGAGTCCACGAAGAACGGTCGCTTCGGCATCGCCATCGACGGCCACTTCCTTCCGAAGGCGCCACAGGCGATCTACGAGGCGGGCGAGCAGGCCCACGTCCCGCTCCTCGCGGGCTGGAACGGCCACGAGGGCGGCGCGGACTCCGTCCTCGGGAGCGAACCAGGAACGCCCGACGGACTCGCGCGGGCGCTTCGCCGCCTCTATCCCGACCGCGCGGACGACGCCGTCCGCGCCTTCCCCGCCGCCACCGACGCCGAGGCCCTCGCGCAGGCGACCGCCCTCGCAAGCGACCGCTTCATCGGCTTCGACACCTGGAAGTGGACCGCCCTCCACGCGAAGACCGGCGGCAAGCCCGTCTACCGCTACCTCTACACGCGCCCCCGCCCTGGCGAGGAGGGCGCGAACCACTCCGCCGAGATCGAGTACGCCCTGGGCAACCTCCCTCTCAACCCGCACTACGCCTGGACGGGCGAGGACCGCGCCCTCTCCGGCACGATGCTGGACCTCTGGTCGAACTTCGTGAAGCGCGGCGATCCCAACGGCCCCGGCCTCCCAGTCTGGCCCACGATCCAGAAGGGCGCCGTCATGCGCCTCGACGCCACTTCCGCCGCCTCGCCCGACACCACCCAGGCCCGCTACCGCTTCCTCGATGGCAAGTGACGGGCCGCAAAGGTGGAGAGAGGAAGGGTCCGTGCCCTTCCTCACCCATGTTCGCGTAGGAAGGTCCATGCTGCCCCCGAAGGCGTTCCAGAAGGCCGACCCCGCGCCCGACCCCGAGTTCTACCGCTCGCCCCGGTTCGTGACCCACATCGACGACGCGGCGATCTCCGCCGTCACCGCGCTCTATCGGGAGCTCGTCCCCGAGGGCGGCGACTTGCTGGACCTGATGTCGAGCTGGGTGTCGCACCTGCCGCCGGAGGCGTCGTACGGGCGCGTGGCGGGGCAGGGCATGAACGCGGCAGAGCTGGCGCGCAACCCGCGCCTCACCGAATCGTTCGTGCAGGACCTGAACGCGGACCCCGTGCTGCCCTTGGAGGACGACTCCTTCGACGCGGTGCTGTGCTGCGTGAGCGTGCAGTACCAGCAGCGCCCGGTGGAGGTGTGGCGCGAGGCGCTGCGGGTGGCACGGCCCGGCGGCGTGGCGATCGTCACGTTCTCCAACCGCTGCTTCCCCACCAAGGCGGTCTCGATCTGGGGCGCGGCGAGCGATGCGGACCGCCTCCGCCTCGTCTACCTCTATCTCCGGGAGGCGGGTTGGAGCGACGTTCGGGCGGAGGACCGCTCGCCCACGCGGCGCGGCGATCCGCTGTTCGCGGCGGTGGGGACGAAGGGATAGGAACCCGCGCTCGGGGGCACGGGTTCCGGGGCATCCTACCTTTCCAGGTCCTTCGCCGGGATGGTGACCGGCTTGCCGCCCGGAACGAAGCCCTTGACGCTCCGCACGGTTCGCCCGTCGACGCGGACGGTGAGGGCCGCCGCATCGTAGAGCACGTCCACCCGGTGCTTCCCGAACGGCGCGCCGCGCAGGGCGTACGTCTTCAGGCCCATCGGCAGGGGATCGACCACGAGCCCGCCGTCGTCCTGCGGCGTCAGCCCCGCGACGTGGCGGACGACGGTGTCGATCCACCACGAGTGCATGTAGTCCCGGAAGTCGCTCAGGGGCGCGCCGGTGAGCGAGTCGTAGTGCTCGTAGAAGTCGGGCCGGGGGCGCAGGTGGAGCGCCACGGCCTTCTTGAAGAGCTCCGCCGCCTGGGGGAGGAGCGAACGGTCGAGCCGCTTCGCGGACTCCGCGAAGCCCTGCACGACGTGCGAGTTCGTCGCGGGCCACGTCGGCCCCGCCCAGTAGCGGCTCTCGCTGAACTCGGGGTCCGACCGGGAGAGCGCGGGCACGGGCCAGGGCGTGGCGTACTCCTTGGGATTCAGGAGGTAGCGGCGGACGAGGGGGAGGTTCGCCTTCGTGTCGGCGCCCGCGAAGAGGGGATAGAAGACCGTGATCGAGTTGTAGTCCGTGAGCTCGCCCGTGTCCGGCGAACGGTCCCGGTACCGACCGAGCGTGGGGTCCCACAGCAGGCTCTGCATCGCCTTCGAGGCCTTGGTGGCGTAGGCGGCGTACCGCGCGGCGTCCTGCGGCTTGCCCAGGACGCGCGCCATGTTCGCCACCGCGCGCAGGTTCAGGACCGCGTAGGACGTGGCGTCGATCGCCTCGTACCGCTTGGGCTTGGGTCCCTTCCAGCGGCGGAAGAGGTCGTCCATCCCGGTCTCGAGTTGGTCGTCGATGCTGAAGAGGCCGTTGCCGTCGGGATCGCGATCGCGGATCCACCAGTCGACGTCGGCCTTCATCGCGGGGTAGATCGGCGCGAGAAGGTCGCGGCGGCGGTGGACCTCGTAGAACCGCCACGCCGCCCAGGGGAGCGCCGACTGGCCCGTGCCCGAGGCGTGGGAGATCGGGACGCGGTTCGTCTCCGGCGTGGCGTACCAGGGGAAGCGGCCATCGTCGTAGGCCACGACGCCCATGTTCGCGAGCTGGCCGTAGCCGAAGTTCGGGTCGACCGCCCAGTTGAGGTCGAACGCCATGAACGGCGCGCTGTAGCAGCAGTAGGTCTGGAACGCCTGCCGCCCTTCGAGCACCACGGGGTACTTCAGGTATCCCAGATCGCCGCCCGCCCGCGAGAAGCGCAGGAGGAACCAGCGGAAGGCGTACAGCTCGTCGAGGCCCTTGTCGGACGACGTGAAGGAGGGCACCTCGTCGGCGTAGAACCGTTCCCACTCGTCGCGGTTCGCCTGCAGGGGGTCCTTTGCGGCGAGCGCGCGCCGAAGGTTGGCCTTGGCCGCCCCTTCGTCGCGGTCGATCGCGCAGGCGACGGTGAGGCTCGCCGTCCCGCCCGCCGGGACGCTCACGTCGTAGCCCATGCGGTACGCGCCCGGCGTGCTCACGTCCGTCTCGGCGGGCGCCAGGCTCCCGCCGACCGCGATCGAGAGGCCGCCCTTCAGCACCGAGGGGAAGACGTTCCGGTCGGTCATCACCACGAGGTCGCCCTCCCGTCGCGTGGCCTTCGCGCCGCCCGGCTCGCCCCGGTAGTCGCGCGAGCCCCGGCAGTCGCCCGCGACCTCGACGCGGTGCTTCACCGCCGCGCCCGAGAGGTTCGTCACGAAGATCCGCGACACGACCACGTCGTCCTCCGTCACGCAGACCTGCCGCTGCTCGAAGACGGCGGGAGCGGTGTTCTCCCCGGGGGGAGCCGGACCCTCGTCGAGCGTGATCTCGTCGAGGTTGACGTTGGCGGGCGCATCGCCCTGGGGGGTGACGAGGACGTGGTCGGGCGCCCAGTCGAGGGTCGCGCCGTCGGCGGCGGAGAACACGTCGGTGAGGTCTTGGGTCGCGTAGAAGAACCGCGAGGGCAGGCCCGTGTACAGCGCGACGTTCTTGCCGTGGCCCACGGTGTTCTTGTCCGCGCGTCCGCCCACGAGGTCCAGCACCGGCACGGGCGCGAGCTTCCGCAAGGGCGCGGGCGACTCGAAGACCGGCACCGTGAGACGGAGCCGGTGCGGCCCCGCCTTCAGGGGGGGGAGGGCGAGCGCCGCCTCGCGGAACTCCTCCGCCCGATCGCCCCAGCCGCCCGTCGATCCGAGCCGCAGGTCGCCCGCCCGCGCGCCGTCGATCGTCACCCGCAGCACCGCCGCGCCCGCGAGTCCCCGCGCGTACCGCAGGCGCATCCGCGACGGGACGCCCTTGGCGGTGAAGGCGTACTCCGCGAACTCGCCCGGCTTGCCGCCCCAGTCCTTGCCCAGCACGCGCCCGAACCGCGAGCCCGCCTTGCGGTCCTCGCCCGTCGAGCCACGTTGGAGCTCCGGCGCGGCGGCTTCGATGCGAATGGGTTCGAGCTGAAAAGCCACTGGGAAGACCATGCCGATAGCTAACCCTATTGTGGAAGCTGTCGTCCGCTCCTTAGTAGATGACCTTGTTCAGCGGGTACTCGACGAGGCCCGTCGCATCTGCGCGAAGGCCGTGTGCGAAAAATGTTTGGTGTTTCCACAGACTCGTCGTACAATGCATGAGGAAACCCCCAAGCGAGCCGGGCGACGGCCCGTCTGGAGAGTGGAAGGCATCGAGAGTATGGCAATGCATGGACGAAGCAAGCTGAGGGAAGGGTTGGCACTCGCGTCTGCCCTCGTGGCCGGGGGGGGGCTTGGCTCGGTTGGCTCCGCTTCGATGCCTCGCCCCTGAGCTTCGAGAGCGACGCGATTGACCTCGGGACCCTGACCCAGGGAGACGTGAGGACCGTACGCACCTGGGTCGTCAACTCGCCTTCATCCTCGGCCTGACCACCCTGGCCCTCTCCCGTCCCCAGACACCTTACGAGAACGGCGCTGGCTGTATCGCCGAAAAGTGTAAAAGCAGGACGCCAACGCCAAGCGCGACTGCTGCGAGAAGAACTGTGACTACGTCTACTCGGGCGATAACAATCACGGTGCCAAGACGGACTGCCTGATGGGCTGCTACCGCACCCTGGGGCTCAACTGAGTAGGAGAGGGTCGACACGATGAAAGCCTTGCTCAAGAGCAACGCGATCCGGGTTCTACTCCTGTTGAACCTCGTCGTGGCGACCCTCTATCTCGGACGATGGGGCCTGAACGCTTACGGCAAGTGGCGGGAGGGCGCCGAGAGGGTCGAGC
>CAXTOO010000139.1:0-10245 GCA_964245875.1 uncultured Fimbriimonas sp.
GCGTCTAGCAAAACCCTCTTCGAGCGCTTAGCAGGCCATCCCTGCCCCGATTGAGCCGTGCGCCTCCGGGTTCCTGGACCCCTCACCCCCGCCCCCTCTCCCCCGGAGGGGAGAGGGGGGACGATCCACCGGACACAGCCTAGTTCCCTGACTCACCATCTCGTCTCGACCGTGTACGTCACCTTTCTTGTCTCTCCGGCGGCGAGGGGCACGTCGAAGCGGATGGAGTTGGCGTCGAGCTTCGTGAACGGCCCGCTCCTCTCCGTCACCTTCCAGTCGCCCCAGGGCCGCTCGATCACCTCGACCGTCTGGGGGACCTCCTTGCGATTGCGCAATTCGATGGAGAAGGTCTCGCGCGTCGCCTGGGGGCCGAGCCGCTGAAAGCCCGTGCGAAGCCGAGTCGCGCGCACGTCGAACGCCCGGCCGACGACGAGGCTCACGCGCTCGTCGCGGGGCGTGTGGTCGATCCGATCCTCGCCCAAGAGCTGGGTCGAGCCGCCTGCGTCGCGCTGGTAGAGGCGGAATCGCCCGGCAGGAAGCGGGATCCCCAAGCCTGACTTCTCGTCGTTCACGAACTCGATCCGGACCTGCGGCGCGAGATCGCCGGTTCCGACCTCGCCCTCCGAGGGGTAGAAGCGCCCGGCGTCGCGCGTCGCGTCGACGACCAGCCGCTTCACGACGGGGACGTTGTCGCCGCTCAGGAGACCGAGCTGCTTCGTCTCCTTGTTCGCGATCGTCGACGGTCGCTGAAGGGTGTAGAGGTGGTACTCGAACAGGCTCTCCTCGCGGAACGCCCGCTTCGCCATGGCAAAGTCCATCATCGGCGCGGGCGCTCCGCCGGGCATTCCGCGCGGCGCTTGGTTCACGTCGCCCGCGAGGAGCTTGAGACGGGCGTCGCGGTAGGTGGTGCCGGACTGGTTGTTCATCGTCACCCAGCCCTGGATCGCCGCCTTGCCCGCGCCGTCGAGGGTCAGCACGTAGTCGGCGGTCCAAGAGAGGCCCTGGGTGATGTAGCTCAGCTCGACGTTCTGCACGCCGTCGCGGTCGCTCTCCACGTCCCAGAGGAGGGTGGGTCGGGTGATCAGGCCGTCGGGCACCTTCGCCAGGGTGATCTGCCCCTGCGGGTCGAGGACGATCCGACCGTCGTCCGTGCGGAGCACGAGGCCGCCGCCGTTCTGGCCCGGCGAGGAGATGAGCACGCCCTCCACCGTCTCCTTTGGCCCGACCACGCGAATCCGCTCGCCCACCGCCTTGGCAAGGATCGACGCGGGGCCGATGAGGTCGTACTGGTAGTTCTGCTCCAGAACGGTGAGCGCATCGGGCGCGAGGAGGGAGCGGATCGAGACCGACGAGGGGTCGATCTGGGCGGCGACGTCCTCGACGCCGACCGTCTGCCGCCCCTTCTTCAGCGTCAGGGCGCGCGCCTCCTTGACGAGGCCAAAGCCTTGGTTGTAGACGGTGATCTCGGTGGGAGGCAGGTTGGGGGCCATCGTCGTCGCCTGGAGCGCCAGCATGAGCATGACCTAAGGACGCTTGAGGGCGCGCCCGCTACAGAAGGCCGTGCGTTGCGAGGAAAGCGGTGAGTCCCTCGACTCCCTTGAAGAGGTGGACGGCGAAGCCGAGCGAGGCGGCGGCCTCGACGTTCCTCGGGGTGTCGTCGATGAACGCGATCTCGACCGGCGCGAAACCGAGCGCTTCCGCAGCGTGGTGGAAGGCCCGCGCGTCCGGCTTCGCGACGCCGATCTCCGAAGTGTTCACGACCCGGTCGAACGTCCCGTGGAGGCCTAGCTTGCGGAGGTCGCTCGGCAGGCGTGAGGTGGCGTTGGTGAGCAGTCCGACGGGGACCTTCGTCCGCACTTGGCGGAGGTGGTCGAAGACTCGTTCGTCGACGTGGCCGGTCATGCCTTCCCAGGCGAGGAAGTCCCTGCCTGCGGGTCCCATGTCGAGCGCCGCCGCCGCGCGCCACGCCTCGTCGGTCAGTCTTCCGGTGACCGCCGCCTCCATTCTTGCGGTTTGAAGCAGCGCCGAGAGGATCGTGCGGGGCGTCAGTCCGTGCCTTTGCTCGATCGCGTCCAGCCCGGAGACGTCGAAGTGCCGGATCACGCCGTCGAGGTCGAAGAGGGCGGCGCGGATCAAGGGGCAGTCCGGGCGTAGGGCGCGCGCACGTCAAGCCCAAGGATCGCGCCGGAATGCTTGAGGTTGAAGGTGTAGAGGACCGCCGAACGGTTGAGGGCTTGGGCGGCGATGAGGAAGTCGACGATGCTCAGGCCGGTTGATAAGCAGTAGCGCCTTACTAACGAGACTGAGACGGCATGGTCGTTCTCATTCAGCCCAACGACATCGCACCGCATCAACACGCGTTCCGCCCTCTGCAACTCGAACCTGTCGCGCGAACCGATCATGAACTCCATCGCGACCATGCTGGAGATAGTGAGGGTCGGCGTTGTGAGAGCTTGCAGAAAGCCGACGGCTCCTTTGCTTCCTTTGGTGATGTCGATCAGAACGTCCGTGTCTAGGAAGCTCACTCGTAGGGCCTCTCCTGTAAGCGTCGACGCCAAGCCAAGAACTCCTCGTTCGTGGACGGGAGATCGTCTCGATCAGCCCACATCCCAAAAAACTCGCTGTGGAGAAACTCCTGGGGAGACAGTTTTCGTGTCGGCTCGTCGAGGTACTCCACCGAGTAGGTGAGCTTAACCGGACCTTCTGGAAGATCGGTGGGCAGTTGCAGCTTGATCCGGTGGTCGGGACCGACCACCGCCTCGACCGTGTTGGTGCCGTTCATGCGATGACTATACGACGCTTCGATGGTATCGGCCATGCCGTCAGTCTACGCCTCAACCGGCAGCAGGATCACGAACCGCGCCCCTTCGCCCGGCGCGCCGACCTCGCGCACCTCGCCGCCGTGCGCGTCCACGATGCCCTTCACGATCGAGAGCCCAAGGCCCATGCCCTTGACCCGACCGGTGAAGAACGGCTGGAAGATGCGACCCTTCTCCGCCTCGGGCACGCCGGGACCGCTGTCCTGGATCTCGATCCAGGCTTGGTCGGCGGTCGTCCCCGTGCCCACGCGCAGCGTCCCGGCGTCGATGTAGTGGAACGCGTTCTCGACGAGCTCGCTCACCGCGCGGCGCAGCTTCTTCCCGTCGAAGCGGATCGGAGGAACGTCCCCAAGCCTCAGATCGAGCGCCACGCCCGTCCGTTTGGGAAAGACCTCCTCGACCGTCTCCCGCACGAGCGCGTTGAGGTCGCCAGGCTGACGGTCGAGCTGGGTTGCGGTGACGAAGTCGCGAAAGTCCTGGAGGATCTCCTCGATCCGGACGAGGTTCGCGCGGAGATCCTTGTGCAGCCCCTTGAAAGCCTGAACGTCGATCTCGGGTTCTTCGAGGAGATGCCCCAGCTCGTTGACGTCGCCCTTCAGGGCGAAAACGCGGTTGCCGATCATGTGGCTGCTCTTCGCGCTGAGCTCGCCCCACGCGACCATCCGCTCGCTTCGCAGGGTGCTCTCGTAGAGGCGCAGGTTTTCCAGGCCCGTCGCGAACTGGTCGGCGACGGCCTGCATGAGCCGCAGGTCGTCGGTGGTGAAGCGGTTGTCCAGGTACGGGTTCTCGGTCTTGCGGCGCAGGACTCGGATCGCGCCCCAACTCCGGCCCCGCTTGACGATGGGGACGGCGAGGAAGCTCGCGATCTCTCCGCTGGGGATCTCGACGAACTTGCCCCGCCAGCGCGCGTCCCCCTGGGGCTCGTCGAGCAGGATGGGCTTGCCCTGGTCGCAGACCCACCCCGTGAAGCCCTCGCTCCTGGCGTAGGTGAGCAGGCCGATGCTCGGGCGCAGGACGCTCGTCGTGCCGCGCAGGACGAAGCGGTCGGTCCGCTCGTCCAGCAAGAAGATCGAGCAGGCCTGGAAGGCGAGGACGCCCTCGGCCACGCCGATCACGCGGTCGATCAGCGCCTCCTCGCTGCGCACCGCGTCCAGCGCGCTCGCGATCTGGCTCAGGGCCTCTTCGCGCCGGGCGGCGGACTCTCGCGAGAGCACCGTGCCCGCGAGCGCCGCGAGCGCTTCCGCCATCTCGAAGTCGTCGGCGCCGAACGCGCCTGCGCGTTCGCTCTCGGCGTGGAGCACTGCCCGGAGACGGTTGTGCCGGTCGCGCACGGGCACCGCCAGCTCGGATCGCGTCGAGTGAAAGAGCGGGCGGTAGTCGGGCAGGTCGTCCGCGCTGGAGCGGGTCTGGCCCGACGCGGCGACCGCGCCGAGGATGTTCGTCTCGCCGTCATGCACCGGGGTCTGGGGCCGCGGCGGGGCGTCGTCGGGCGCGACGCCCGCGCGGAAGGCGGTCTCCAGGAGACCCTTTTCGACGTTCAGCCGGGCAAGGAGCGCGTGACGCGCGCCGAGCAGCTCGCGCGCGCCGTGCACGAGGGCGTCGAGCGCCCGCGCGGGCGCCGTCTCCGCCGCCACCTGCGCCAGCAGACGGGCCAGAAGGGACTTCGCGTTTTCGATCTTCGATTTTAGACTTTTTGCCCCTCGATCCTAACGACCTAACGCCGGATGCCCGAAAGTCCAGGTATGTCCGCCTTCGCCTTCTCGCTGCAAAGGGTGCTCGACTACCGCCGACTCGAAGAGGAGTGGGCCCAGGAGGCGTTCCGCCTCGCCCGCGGCGCGCGGGTCGAAGCCGAGGAGGAGCTCGCGCACCTTCGGCACCGGCGCGACGTCCTCGTGGCCCACGCCGTGCCGACCGTCGCCGTCAGGATGGATCTCGAGGCGTGCCACGCGCTCCTCGACCGGGACGAGGAGTCGGCCCAGAACCGGCTCGCCCTGATGCTCAACGACGAGGCGCGCGCCGCCGAGGAGTGGCGCTCGTGCCGGGTCGCGGCGGAGGCGCTCGCCAAGCTGCGCGAGTCGGCCTTCGACGAGTGGCGGCGGGAGGAGGAGCGGCGCGAGCAGGCCGACCTCGACGAGTGGGCGGTGATGCGCCGATGAGCTTCCTCGGGCCGGAAGGGGTCGCCCAGCGCATGGCGCAGATCCAGAGCCGCCTCGACGGCCTCTCGCCACGCCGCGCCCCATCCCAGGGCTTCACGGGGGCGCTGGACAAGGCGATGTCTCCGCTCGACCCGCGGACGTTGACGGTCACGCCCCTGAGGGGACCCATCGGCGGCGGCACGGACCTGCGCACGATGGCCGACGCCGCCGCGGAGCGACACGGCATCGACCCCGACCTCTTTCGGGCGCTCGTCGGACAGGAGAGCTCCTGGAACCCGCAGGCGACGTCCTCCGTCGGGGCGAAGGGCCTCTGCCAGCTTCTGGACGGCACCGCCCGCGACATGGGCGTCGGCGATCCGTACGATCCCGCCCAGAGCCTGGAGGGCGGCGCGCGATACCTGCGCCGGATGCTCGACATGAACGGCGGCGACCCCGCCCGCGCGCTCGCCTCCTACAACGCCGGCTTCGGCCGCGTCAACGGCCGCTCGATGGGCGAGTGGCCCGCCGAGACCCGGCAGTACGTGACCCGCATCCTCGGCCGGGCGGGAGGCGTGGCCTGAAGAAGCTCGTCCTGTTCGGTCTGCCGCTCCTCCTGTTCCTCGGCGCGGGGGCGTTCGCGGGACTCGCGTTCGTCGGCCTCGTCGACGCGCCGTACCTGCCCTTCGCCAAGAAGCGGAAGCTCGTCAAGGTCGCGAAGGACGACGGGCGCGGCGGGCCGTTCGCCTCCCTGCTCGCCCAGGGGGGCGCCCTCGGGCGGCAGGCTGCGAGCGCTCAGGCGCTCTCGAAGACCGCTCTCCCCCCTCGGAAGCCGACCGACACCGAGCCGGGCGAGGCGAAGCTCGCCGGGCTGTGGGGCGAGCTTCCGCCGGATCGCCTCGTGGCGGTGGTCGAGGGCTGGCCGCCCGCGCAGCTGGGCCGCATCCTCGCCCAGATGGACGACGAGGCGGTCACGAACCTCCTCGCGGCGCTGCCCGCGCCGAAAGCGGCGCTCCTCAGCCGCGCGGTTGCCGACGCGACGGACGAAAAGGCGTCGAAAGTTCACCCGAACGGCGAAAAATAGCCCACAATGGGGGCAACGGCATCGACGCCGGAGAAAATCTCATGGACGCGTTCGGACGGAAAATCATCTGTGCCCTCGACTCGTCGGATCTCGACGAGGCGGTCGGGACGATCCGCCTTCTCAAGGACCACGTGCGGGCCTTCAAGGTGGGCCACGCGCTCACCCTCAACTACGGCCTCGATGTCATCGGTCGTCTGCGGGACGTCGGCGCGGACCGGGTGTTCCTCGATCTGAAGTTCCACGACATTCCGAACTCGGTGGGTCTGGCCGTCCGCGAGGCCGCGCGCCACGGGGCGTGGATGGTCACGGTCCACATCGCGGGCGGTCCGGCGATGATGGCCGCCGCCGCCACGGAGGCGCGTTCGTTCGGCGACGAGGACCGGCCCTGCATCCTCGGAGTGTCGGTGCTCACGAGCCTGGACCAGCACACCCTCACCGACCACCTGGGGGTGGGCCGCTCGATCGAGGAGCACATGGTGTACCTCTCGCGGCTCGCGGTGGACTGCGACCTGGACGGCGTGGTCTGCTCGGCGCACGAGGTGCGGGCGATCCGGGCGGCGGTCGGCCCGCGCGGGCTGATCGTGACGCCGGGCATCCGGCTCGCCGCGGGCGACGCGCACGACCAGAAGCGGGTGGGTGACGCCCGGACGGCCTTGGCCGACGGCTCCGACTACCTCGTGGTGGGTCGCGCGCTCACCGCCGCGCCGGACCCGGTGGCGATGCTCGGTCGACTTGCGGCGGTCCCGGCCTAGGGCGCCTCTGAAGGGCGCCTTTTGGCGGTCGGACGCGCGTGGGATGCTTGCACGAGGGGGTCGCAATGCTATCAAAACCGACCCTCCTCAGGTTCGCTGCCCATGGTCGAGGTGCTCGTCCGAGAAAATTGGTTCAGATTGGAGTTTTCGCGCGGAGCCGCCCTGAGGAGAGCGTCTCGGAAGTGGACGACCGGTGTTCGGGGCATCATCCTCTACACCTACGGAGGAGGAAACGTCAACCATCGGAGGACTCCTCTCAGGCGGATGCCGACGTCTCCGACTTTACGGTGCGAAGATCCCGAATGCGTCGCGCAAAGGCCACGAAATACGCAAAGTTAGGGTCGCGAGTTTGAGGCTGGGACTCAAGCGAATCGCGATCGTGGGTGCGAAGGCGCGGGCGGACCGCCCGCGCCACGTCTAATCGACGAAGAGGTCGTAGTCCCGGCCCCGGACGACGCAGGCGACGGCGGGCGCGATGAATATCGGGCCGACGAGGGCGATCACGCCGAGGAGGTCGGCGAGGTCGGGCAGCATGGAAGGGGTTTTCCACGGATGGCGATGCGAATGGAGGCGACCTTCCAAATGTTGCAGATCCGGGAGCTTGGGCCTCCGTGGGCAATCGGTCGGGGGAGGGCGGCTCTCGGACGGTAAGCGTCGCGGGGCAGACGCCTTGCGGGAGGCTTCGATTCGCAGGCGCGGGGCCAGCGCCACGGCGCGGGGACCCCAAAGGAGACCGCCTAGGAGCTGGAGCGGATCGCGTCGGGGTTCATGGCCTGAGGCGCTCTACGATAGCGACCTTGCGCCGGTACTGCGCCCTTCGGGTTCGTGGGGGCACAACGTTCACGTCTAGAGCGCCGATCGACGCCGGCAAGGAGACCGCGAGAGGACGCGGCTGAATTCGGCGGAGGAACTGAGCGGCGTACGCTTGCTTACAGGGGCGTCCGTGCGCCATCGTAGGCTGTGTTGGCGCCATCCCTTCTCGCTCTTCTAAAAGGCCGCGTCTTCGTCCTCACCGGCGCGGGCGTGTCGGCGGCGAGCGGCATCCGGACGTTCCGCGGGGACGAGGGGCTGTACCGCGGCCTCGACCCGTACACCCTGGCCTCGCCCGAAGGCTTCTTCAACGACCCGGCGACGGTGTGGAACTGGTACCTGATGCGCGTTCGGAGCGCCTGGAACGCGCGGCCCAACCCGGCGCACCTCGCGCTGGCGGAGTTGGAGAGGAAGGCGGCGGAGCTCACGCTCGTGACGAGCAACGTCGATCCCCTGCACGAACTCGCGGGATCGACCACCTACCGGCTCCACGGCGACATCCTCCAGACGCTCTGCGCGGGCTGCGGCGCGGTGGCTCGGCTGAACCCTCGCAAGTACCCGGAGGAGGTCGACGACGAGACCTTGCCCACGTGCTCCGCCTGCGGCGGCCTCCTGCGGCCGAACGTCGTCTGGTTCGGTGAGTCGCCTTGGTCCGACGGGCTGGCGGCGATCCGGGTGGCGCTGCCCCGCGCCCAAGTCTTCCTGGAGATCGGCACGAGCGGCGCGGTCTCCTACGGCCTCGACGAGATGGCGGTGGCGATGGGCATTCCCGTCGTTCGGATCAACCCGGATTCGAGGCCGGGACATGGGGTTACGGAACTGAACGGGCCGGCGGAGGAGATTTTGCCCGAGTTGGTCGGGCTCCTGTAGCCGCCCCTTGCGATACCGAGGCGTTCGGGAACTCCTTGACACGACGTGGACGAAGGAGCTTCATATCCATTAACGCGTCACCGTCACTCGCGCAGGTAAAGATGCTTCGCCACTCACCCAACCATTCGACTTCGAGCCAACAGGTGTCGAACTCCGCGACCTCCCCGTTTCCGAGGGTCGCCTTTGCCTCCCCCTCCAGCCGTACGCCGAAGCGGGGCCGGTCCACGGCAACAGGTGCGTGTCGGTGTAGTAGACGCCGATGTGGAGGGAGAAGGTAGCGGCGTTGGCGAGGATTTCCTTGGCCCGCGCCGGCCCAGATGCCCGTACCGGGAGACGTGCACCGGGAAGACCTGGGCGCAGTCGATCCAGCGATCCCCCTTGCACCACGCCGCGGAGTCGGAGAACTCGGTGAAACCCTGCTCCGCGAGGTAGGGGTGGAGGGTGTTCCGCACCGTCTGCTTCAGGGGCTTCCGAAGGTCCATGAGAAGGATTGTCCCGCCCGTACGCCACGGTGGCCGACGACCGCAGAGCGCGATCGTCGGCCATCGTGAGGCGGAGAGCTTACGCGTCCGCGTAGAGGTAGAACTCGTACGGATGCGGGCGGAGGTCCACCGCGTCGCACTCGTTCAGGAGCTTGTACTCGATGTAGCTCTCGATGAGCTCCTTCGTGAACACGTCGCCCTTGAGGAGGAACTCGTGGTCGTTCGCGAGCGCGGTGAGCGTGGCCCGGAGCGAGCCGGGGGTCTGCTCGATGCCCGCCCGCTCGATGGCGGGAAGCTCGTACAGGTCCTTGTCGAGCGGCTTGGGCGGCTCGATGCGGTTCTGGATGCCGTCGATGCCCGCCATCATCAGCGCGGAGAACGCGAGATAAGGGTTCGCCATCGGGTCCGGCGCGCGGAACTCGACGCGCTTCGCCTTCGGCGACTTCGACACCATCGGGATGCGGACGCAGGCCGAGCGGTTGCGGGCCGAGTACATCAGGTTGATGGGCGCCTCGTAGCCGGGCACCAAGCGACGGTAGGAGTTCGTCGTCGGCGCGCAGAACGCGAGCAGGGCGGGCGCGTGCTTCAGCAGGCCGCCGATGTAGAACCGCGCGGTCTCCGAGAGCGCCGCGTAGCCCGCCTCGTCGTGGAAGGTCGGCTGGCCGTTCTTCCAGATGGACTGGTGGACGTGCATCCCCGAGCCGTTGTCGCCGAAGATCGGCTTGGGCATGAAGGTCGCGATGTAGCCGCGCTCGTACGCCGTCTGCTTGACGATGTACTTGTAGCGCATCACCTGGTCGGCCATCTTGACGAGCGTGTCGAACTTCATGTCGATCTCGCACTGGCCCGCCGAGGCGACCTCGTGGTGGTGCATCTCCACGTCGATGCCCGTCTCGATCATCTTGAGCACCATCTCCGAGCGCAGGTCCTGGAGCTTGTCGACGGGCGGGCAAGGGAAGTAGCCGCCCTTGGGCTTGATCGTGAAGCCGGTGCTCGTCTCCTTGCCGCTGTTCCAGAACGCCTCGTCGGAGTCGACCTTGTACATCGCGCCGGAGGGGCCGTTCTCGAACAGGAGCGAGTCGAACACGAAGAACTCCGCCTCGGGGCCGATAAAGATCGTGTCGCCGATGCCCGTGCTCTTGAGGTACTGCTCGGCCTTCACCGCGGTGTAGCGCGGGTCCTTGGCGTAGGGCTGACGGGTGAGCGGGTCCTCGATGTTGCAGATCACGACCGCGGTCGCGTCGGCGGCGTAGGGGTCCATGAACACGCTGTCCGGGTCGGGGATCAGGAGCATGT
>CAXTOO010000140.1:0-624 GCA_964245875.1 uncultured Fimbriimonas sp.
CCATGCTTCCCGTCGGCGT
Source organism: uncultured Fimbriimonas sp. (assembly GCA_964245875.1). Lineage (GTDB taxonomy): Bacteria > Armatimonadota > Fimbriimonadia > Fimbriimonadales > Fimbriimonadaceae > Fimbriimonas. The sequence goes on from CAXTOO010000140.1 coordinate 20, forward strand.
CGCCGCCCCGTTCGGACTCAGCGTCACGAACCTTGCGGAGGAGTCGGAAGCGACGAACGGCATCCCTCGTCCCACGACCCAGCCCGTCTCGACACCCTCGCCTTGACCTCTTAGGTAGGCATAGGTATAGTCGGAGATGTCGCCGGTCACGTTCGGGCCGCCGAACACGCACGGCTGTTGGCTGCAGTACATACGTGGGTTTGTGTAGTTGTAGCCTTTGATCTCTTCTCGCATATTGCCGAACCAAGCCATCGTGAGCTTGCTTGGGGAGGCGATCGCGCTCGCGTTGTAAGAGGCAAGCAGACCGTTTAGCGTGAGAGAGCCGTTCTTGAAGGGCTTCCTCGCTCCGCCATAGTTCGAATCGCCGACCGCGCCGGTGACGTGCTGACCTTGGACGGTCTGGAGCGCGTAGCTCTTCGAGTAGGGAAAGGTCGAGTTGGGCCAGGTCACGGCGTCCCAGCTCTCGTAGGCACCCCCATAGTTCCATCCGGCAGGAATCGCGATCGGATAGTTGGAGTAGACGTAGCCCGAGGGCGAAGTCTCCTCCATGATGGGGAAAACGTCGTCGCTATCCGAGAGGTAGATGATGGTTGCGGTGCCGGTCT
>CAXTOO010000140.1:634-10229 GCA_964245875.1 uncultured Fimbriimonas sp.
ACACGTTGGCACCGGTACCCAGTTGTTTGATGTTAGAGAGCGAGGACGTCTTCTTGGCGGCCTCCTTGGCCTGGGCGAAGACGGGGAAGAGGATAGCGGCGAGGATCGCGATGATCGCGATGACGACGAGGAGTTCGATGAGGGTGAAGGCTCGATTGCCGGTTTTCATCAGCGTTAAGGAAGGCGGTTCGTTCCCTGATGCCGCGGCGGCGCTTACGAGAGCGGCAGGGATTTGTATGATGGTCCTTGGCAGGCATCTATGCCTGCCAAGGACCATCATACAAAACTTGTTTGCCTACGCCAAGGTTAAAAGCACATTTTGCGAAATATGCGTGAACTTTCTAGGGGCGTCCAGATCTCGTTCCCACGAGACGTTCCGCGAGCTTTGCCAGACTTCTCGCGTCGAGGCCTGCTCCCTGCCGGAGCGAGGCTTGGGTGCCGTGCTCGATGAAGGCGTCGGGAAGCGAAGCGTGGGCGAACGGAACACCGCCGAGGCCGTTCTCCCGTAACAAGGTCGCGACGGCGTCGCCGAAGCCGCCGCTGGGCACGGCCTCCTCGGCGACGAGCACCGCGCCCGCCTCGCGGACGACCTCAAGGAGGGTGTCGGCGTCGAGCGGCTTGGCAAAGCGGGCGTTGACCACCGTCGCCGCGATGCCGCGCTCTCGCAGGAGGCCCGCCGCCTCCCAGGCGGGGGCGACCATCGAGCCGAGGGCGAGGATGGCGAGCGCGGGCGAGACGGGGCGGTCGAGGATCTCGGCCTTGCCGCGCGCGATTGGGCTTCGCGACTCGGGCAGGCGGTCGTCGCCCGCGCCGCGCGGGTAGCGGACGGCGGTGGGGCCGTCCTCGTAGGCGGCCATCCAGCGGACCATCTCCTTCAGCTCCGTCGCATCGCGGGGGGCGAGGACGGTCATGTTGGGGATGGGCAGGAGGTAGGCGAGGTCGAGGGTGCCGTGGTGGGTCGGGCCGTCGTCGCCGACGAGGCCCGCGCGATCGAGGAAGAAACGGACGGGAAGCCGCTGGAGGGCGACGTCGTGGACGATGTGGTCGAAGGCGCGCTGGAGAAAGGTGGAGTAGATCGCGACGAACGGCTTGAGGCCACCCGCCGCCATGCCAGCGGCAAGAGTCACGGCGTGCTCCTCGGCGATGCCGACGTCGGTGTACTGCTCGGGCAGCTCGGCGGCGTACTTCGTGAGGCCGGTGCCGTCGGGCATGGCGGCGGTGATGGTGAGGATCGTCGGGTCGGCCTTGGCGAGCTCCAGCGCGGTCTCGCCGAACGCCTGCATGTAGGTGACGGGGCCGGCGACCTTGGCGAGCTCGCCCACGGAGGGGTCGAAGGGCACGACGCCGTGCCACTTGCGGCTGTCGGCCTCGGCCTGGGGGTAGCCCTTGCCCTTCACGGTGAGGGCGTGGACGAACACCGGGCCGCTCAGCTTGCGGACGTTGCGAAGGACCTCCAGGAGGGTCGGGAGGTCATGACCGTCGACGGGGCCGATGTACTCCCACCCCATCTCCTCGAAGATCGCGCCGGTCTCCTCGGGCGCGAGGTAGTGGGTGATGCCGTGGCGCAGTCCGGCGGCGACGCGGGCGACGGGATCGGGCATCTTGTCCACGAGCCCCTTGGCGCGCTGGGCGGCGTCCTGGAGCCACGATTTGGTGCGGAGCTTGGCGAGGTGGCCGTGGAGCGCGCCGACGCCGGGGGCGATGGACATCCGGTTGTCGTTCAGGACGACCGTGAGGTTGGCCTTGCCCTCGCCGCCGTGGTTCAGGGCCTCCCAGCACATTCCGCTGGCGATGGCCGAGTCGCCCGTGACGGCGACGACCTTGCCGGACTGGCCCAGGCGGTCCTTGGCGGCGGAAAGTCCGAGGGCGGCGGAGATCGCGGTGCCGGCGTGGCCCGCGCCGAACGCGTCGTAGGGACTCTCGTCGCGGCGGAGGAAGCCGCTGAGGCCTCCCTCCTTGCGCAGAGTCTCGAAGCGGTCGAGGCGACCGGTGAGGAGCTTGTGCGGGTAGGCCTGGTGGCCAGTGTCCCAGACGACCACGTCCTCGGGCAGCTTGAAGGCCGCGTAGAGGGCGACGGTGAGCTCGACGGTGCCGAGGTTGGAGCTCAGGTGGCCACCGGTGCGGCTGACGTTCGCGAGGATCGCGGCGCGGACCTCGTCGGCGAGGGCGAGCAGGCTCTTGTCGTCCAGATCGTGGATCTGCGCGGGCGACGCGAGCTTTGACAGGATCGGGAACGTGTCTTCCATATGGCCTCTGTAAACCTAGGCTACGGCGCGAAGCCCTCCACGGTTACGAAAACTCCACAATATCCACCCCCTCCATTCTACGGAGGGACGAGCAGCCCTAAGGTTGGAGTAAGTTCTAATTGAGGCATGGCAACCGAACCCAAGACGATCCTGCTGGTGGAGGACAACGCGGACGACGAGCAGCTGACGCTGCGCGCGATGCGCCAGAGCGAGGTTCCGAACATCATCCTCGTCGCCCGCGACGGCGCGGAGGCGCTGGAGCACGTGTTCGGGCCGGGCGCGCGTCTGCCGGACCTCATCCTGCTGGACCTGAAGCTTCCCAAGGTGAGTGGCCTCGAGGTGCTCCAGCGGCTGCGAGCCGACGAGCGGACGCGGAGCCTGCCGGTGGTGGTGCTGACGTCTTCGGACGAGGAGAAGGACATCGTCGAGAGCTACAGCCTGGGCGCGAACTCGTACATCCGCAAGCCGGTAGACTTCGACGAGTTCATCGACGCGGTGCGGCAACTGGGGCTGTACTGGCTCTCGATGAACCGGACGCGCCGACCGTTGGGCTTTTAGTCGTTGGTCGGGTTGGTTCTTGGCACCGAGCCAAGAACCAAAGGCGAACTATCTCAAAGCCCTACCCGGCGGGGGGATTGCTCGCCTGGACCTTCACGTTGAACGTGATGTGGTAGTCCCCCTTCGGTCCATCGAACTTGCGGTTAAAGTCGCGCTCGATGGACGACGAGTTCGAGTCGGTCTGGACGGTGAACTCGGGGTGGTCGCTGCTCATGCCGCGGTTGATGATGAAGCGCGCCTTGAGGACCGGAAAGTTGAAGGTCTTGATGATGGGGATGGGCAGGATGGGGTTGGCGAACACGAGCACGAGGCGGTTCTTAACCCCATCGTCCGTGAAGTCCCACACCGCGTCCTCCATGGTGATCGTGAGCTTGTTCTTCGTGAGCTTGCCCTCGATGGGGATCATGAACGAGGCGGGGGTGCCCGCACGGGCGAATCGGCCGAAGGCGTCGCTCACGGAGCCCGCGACCTTGCCGTTGGGGTCGAAGGCCGCGCCGGACACGGGGGTGATGCGCTTGCGCAGGAGCACCATGCCGCCCTTGGGGAACCTCTCGATCTTCTCCACGTCCTCCCAGAACGTGAACGCGGTGGCGTTGCCCTCGATCTGGCCGCGCATGGTGACGGTGCCCTTCGTGGCGCTCTTCGGGTAGCGCAGGCTGATCTTGCCGCTGAGCTTGACGCCGTACTTCCAGTACGGCTGGCCCCCGTCGGAGTCGAAGGTCGCGTCGAGATTGGCGGTGATCGGCCCCTCCAGCTTCTGGCAGTACTTGTCGAACACCTTCTTGGAGATGAGCTGGACGGTGTCGGCGACGAGACCGAAGACGGAGCCCCGCAGTTCCTCGTAGCCGCCGGCGGCGGCGAAGGCCGTCTTCTGGGCCTCGGAGAGCCCGAAGCGGGCGATGTCGCTCGCCTTGGAGGCGGTCTTGTCCAGCGCGCCGGGGAAGACCTTGTCGGTGCCGAGATTGAGGAGCTTCTTCATGACCCTGCCCTGGAGATCCATCTCCATGGACAGCAGGCTCAGGGCCTCGTTGGCGAAGTCGAGCGACTCGCAGGCGAACGTGTCGCCCTTGACCTTCTTCAGGTATTCGGTGCCGTGGTCGCGCAGGTCGTCGGCCTCCTGCTCGTACTCGGCGAACGCCTCGGCGTAGGGCTCGAAGGCGGGGGCGAGCTCGGGATGCTCCTCGACGACCTTCGCGACGCGGCCGAGCGCCTTGCCGGCCGCGTCGGCCTTGGCGGCGAGGCCCTCTTCGCCCTTCTGGAGCTCGTCGAGCTTCGCGTCGGCCTGCGCTTTGGCGGGCGAGTCAGGGGATCCCTCCAGGCCGCTCTTGACGCTCTGCGTGGTCTCGATGGAGCTCTGGACGAGCGACTTGAGGGAGCTGCCAAGCTCGTCGCCGAAGCTCTGGCCGCCCACGCTCTTGAACTTGACGGCGGTGGTGCCCTTGCCGTCGGGGGCGGTGATGGCGACCGCGTAGTCGCCCTTCGCCTTGATCTTGTACGCCAGGGTGAACGCGCCGTTCGCGTCGGCCTTGGCGGTCAGCTTGACGGGAGCGCCGCCCGGCGGCGTGACGGTGAAGGCGACGGTGAAGCGCTTGCCGTCGACGACGGTCTTGCCGGAGATCGTGACCGTCGAGCCGGCGAGGGCCACGGCGGGCTTCGCCTTGGCTTCGATGGGGGCCTTCTCTTCGGAGGCTTGGCGACCGGCGGCCACTGCGCCCATCCCGAGGAGGGTTCCCAGGGAGAGAGGCAGGGCGATCAGGCGAAGGGAGAGGGAGGTGCGAGGAGTTGACATCTGCATCGAGGAACGACCTGCCCCATTATAATCACCTAAGAGACGCCAAGGTGCGTCAAGTGGACCGCTTTGCGGCGCGGGCACGAGGGCATGGGCGGTTACGATCGATGTGACGCGTTGAAAATCGTCAAGCCGATCGTGCATCGCCACTCCTCGTCCAACGATTTGCGGATCCCGCTTCGCGGGACGCCGGCACAAGTGCATCCGGCGGCTACAGGTCCGTCGACCGCTCTGCGAGCAAACCCTCTCCCCCAGAGGGGTTGGGGAGCCGACTTCCCCTCGTCTACTCGACGTAGACCTTCACGCCGCCTTTCGCCACCTTTTCCAGCCAGTAGTCGAGGCCGTAGTCGCCCTTGGTGGCCTGGATGCGGGGGATGTGGTAGACGTCCTTGGGCGGCGTCGGGGAGGGGTTCGCGCCGACGAGGAAGCCGGAGGCGACGGTGATCCGGCCGCTCTTGTAGGGGAAGCCCTTGAGGAGGCCGATGTTCTTCGGGGTCGAGCCCAGAGGGTAGGCGAGGTCGAACGGCCCCTTCTCGCCGAGCTTGGCGAGCCTGATCGCGGCGTCGCCGATCTCCTGCTCGACGCGCGCGTCGGTCTGCTTGCGCAGGGGGACGTGGGTGATCGTGTGGTTCGCGACCTCGCAACCCAAGCCGCGAAGCATCTCCAGCTTCTTCGCGACCCACTTCTCCTGGCCCCACATGGTCGGAAGGACGAAGAAGGTGGCCTTGACGGGGAACTCCGGGTGGGTCTTCGCGAAGTCGAGCCAGATGCCGACGCCGCTTTCGGGATCCACGGCGCCGTCGTCGAGGAGCCGGAACTGGTCGGGGTTCGCGTCGTCGAAGGTCATCACGATGGGGGAGGCTCCCTTGGCGAGGTCCATCTTCCCCGCAAGCCAGTCCTTGGCGGTCACGGGGCGGAAGCCCATCTTGTCCAGTCGCTCCAGGTCGTTTCGAAACTCGTCGGGTGAGCGGTGCATGGTGCTCCGACCGACGGCGATGTGGTGCCACTCGCCGACGAGGGTCATGCCCTTGTGGTTCGCGGGGCGGCTCGAGACGGGGGTTTTCGGAGCGGTGGCCTCCTTGACCGGGGGCGCCGGCGCGATGTGGGGCTGGGAGGCCTTGCTTGCGCCGACGAGTTCCTCGGGGGCCTTCTTGCATCCGGCGAGCAGCGCTACCGAGGCGAGGGCGAGCGTCGCGGTTCCAAGCCGTTTGTTCATGTGGTTCCATTGTCCCGATCCGGGGACGAGGCGTTCTATGTCGCATCGGTCGGGCGGTGTCTACGAGCGGCCTTGTGACGCCGAGGGGAGGAATCCGGACTTGGTAAGCCGCACCTGGGTAGATCAGGCAACGTTTGTAAGCGGTCTTGTGACGCAGAGGGGGATGAGGTAGCGCGAGAAGCTCTTCGCGCCCGGCATGGGGGAGGGTCCGGCACCGGCGGCGGAGATGACCACGCGGCGCGGTGCCGTAGGGGTAGGCGAGGGGAAGGGACCCTTCTCGCCCAGGCGCGTCAGGGCGAGGGCGCAGCCGCCGATCTCGCGCTGGACGCGCCCAGGTCGGGATGGTCGCCCGTGTGGTTCGCGACCTCGCAGCCCTAGGCGCGCAGCAGCTTCAGCTTGCGCGGGGTCCACTTGGGCTGGCTCCACATCACGGTGGGGACCGCGAAGAACGTGACCTTCACGGGGAACTCGGGATGCTTCTTCGCGAAGTTCTGCCAAAGGTCGACCGCGCCGTTCTCCAGCAGGCGGAACTGGTCTTGGAAGGAGTCGTCGAAGGTCATCACGACGGGCGAGGCTCCCTTGGGAAGGCACATCCGGCCCGTGAGCCAGTCGCGGGCGGTGACGGGCCGGAAGCCCATGCGGTCGAGGCGCGCGAGGTCGGCCAGGAACTGCCGCGGGGTGCGGAACATCGGCCCGCGGCCCGGCTCGACGTGGTGCCACTCGCCCATGAAGACGATGCCCCTGTGGTTCGCGGGCCGCTTGAGGGGATCCTTGGGGTTCGCGCAGAAAGCGGCTCCGCAAAGCGCCGCCGCAACCAGTACAATTGCCAAACCCCGATGTCGCACGCCCGCCATCTCCCTCTTCTCGCCCTCGCCCTGGTCGCCGCCGGATGCGGCTCGAACGCCAAGACCGCCCAAGGCACCCTCCCGACCGATCCGAAGGGAACGGGGGCTTCGAAGCCGCCGGTCGTCCCGCCCAAGAGCCCTGTGGCGAAGATGGCCGAGGCACCGAGCTTCAAGCGCCCGGAGCACGTGCGCGGCATCTACCTGACGGCGTGGTCGGCATCCTCGGGCAGGAAGCTCGCGAAGATGACGGCGCTGCTGGACCGCACGGAGCTGAACAGCCTCGTGATCGATGTGCGGGACACGGGCGAGGTCTACTTCCCGGTGGACGACCCGACGGTGAAGCGGGTCCACGAGATGCAGCGCGGCACGCTGACCGCGTTCGCGACGCCGAAGCAGGCCGCGCTCCTGATGACGCGGCTCTCGAAGGCGGGCGCGTATCCCATCGCGCGGGTGGCGTGCTTCCGGGACAACTTCGTGCCGAAGATCGACGCGAGCCGGGCGGTGCAGATCCCCGGCGGCCAGCCGTGGCGCGACCGCTCGAAGCACTACTGGCTCGACCCCTACGACAAGCGCAACTGGGAGTACCTCGCGAAGATCGTGGACTACGCGATGGACATCGGCTTCCCCGAGATCCAGCTCGACTACGTGCGGTTCCCCAGCGAGGGCAAATCCAGCACGCAGGTGTTCCCCAACAAGGCGAAGTACGGCGATCCGAAGGCGCGTCCCGACGACGTGATCACGGCGTTCGCGAACTGGATGGGCGACCGGGTGCGCAAGCGCGGACGCGCCTATTCGGCGGACGTGTTCGGCATCATCTCGGAGAGCAAGGTGGACCAGGGCATCGGGCAGACCCTGGAGAAGATCGCCGCACCGTTCGACGTGCTCTCGCCGATGGTCTACCCTTCGCACTTCGCGCACGGCGAGTACGGCATCGCGAACCCCAACGGTGCGCCCTACCAGATCATCACCAAATGTCTCGGCGACTACAAGAGGCGCATCCCGAAGAAGGCGATCCGTCCCTGGCTGCAAGACTTCTCACTCCCTGGGATGACCCCGCATTACGGCGCGAAAGAGATCCAGGCGCAGATCAAGGCGGCGCACGACCTTGGATACGACCAGTACCTCATGTGGAACGCCGGAAACCGGTATACGGAGGGGGCCTACGGAAAGGAGAAGGCGGCATCCCCCGGTCAGGTTGCGACTTCACCCTCAGAGCCCGCTCCTGCCCCGGCCGGCCGCGCGTAACCCCGCGCGGCTGCGGCTCGATTGGCGCGTCTACTCCCGCTGCTTCCCCCGGCTGCGGCGGGAGATATTGACGACCGTCGGCTGCGTCCTGGTCGTCCTTTCGCTCCTTCCCTTCCTGCCGCGGCTGTGGCCGCTGGTGTTCGTCGCGGTGCCGCTGGTCGGTCCCTACTCGCGGCGTGCGCGCAACGCCCGGCGGCACTTCGAGGAGGGCGACGTGAACGCGGCGAAGGTGCTCGACCCGGAGACGGGCCTCGTCGCGTCGTTCGCGGACCTGGGCGCGCACCCGGGAGCGTTCTACCCCACGGTTCGTCTGCTGACCTATCCGCTCGATCTAATGGCGGGCGGGCCGTTCGCCTCGGGGGATGACCTGGCGGCGATTTCGGTGTACACGGGCGCGTTGGGCGGGCACAAGCGGGACGGGTTCAATCCCATTCCGGCGGGATGCGCGACGGCGGACCCCGAAGAGTTGGAAAGGTTGCGGGAGCTCGTGCCGGATTGGCAGTGGATGTTCCTGAACGAGGCGCTGTTCCGGGTGCCGAGGCCGTATCGACCGGGGATGTATCCGGTGGGGGAAGGAGCGGAGGAAAGGGGGAAGAGATGAGGGGATAGGGAGGTACGGGGCGCTCTTGTCCCTCGTCCCTCGTCCCTTCTCTCTTGTCCCTTCTCTCAGATCTCCGTCTCGGCCACGAGGCGACGCACCGACTCCCAGACGCCTTGGAGGTCGGAGAGCAGGGGCGACTGGGCGCGGGCGACGGCCACGAGTTCGAGGTCGACCTCGGCGAGGAGCATATGGGGATCGGCCATCGGAGCCTCGCCGACGGTGCGCCCGAGGGGGTCGATCACGCTGGAGCCGCCGACGAAGCCCTTGCCGCCCTCGAAGCCGACGAGCTGGGCGTTGACGCACCAGAGGCCGTGCTCCTCGGAGATCGCGCGGAAGAGGCGGCGGTAGCGGTCGAGGTTGTCGATGGTCTCGCTGTGGAAGCCACGGGCGGGCGAGGCGGAGGGCACGACGACGAGCTGGGCGCCGCGGACGGCGCAGATCGTGGGCATGATCGCGTGCCACACGTCCTCGCAGACGAGCATCGCGACGCAGCCGAGGCGGGTGTCCATGACGCACACGTCGCGGCCGCGGGAGACGAACCGCTCCTCGTCGAACACGCCGTAGGTCGGGAGGAAGAACTTGCGGTAGAGGCCGACGACCTTGGGTCCTTCCGGGTCGAGCTGGAGGTAGGCGGCGGCGTTGTAGAGGTTGCCCTCCTCGTTCAGGTAGAAGCCCAGGCAGACGTCGATGGGCCGGTTGAGCTTGCCGCGCAGACGGGCCCAGAGGCCGTCGACGAGCTGGGCCTGGGTGAGGGAGGACTCGAGGACGCCGCCTTCGAGGAAGTAGCCGCTGGTGGCGGTCTCGGGCAGGACGAGCAGCTCCGCGCCCTCGGCGTGCGCCTGGACGACGATCTCCGCGATCGTGTCGAGGTTCTTGTCGACCTCTGCTTTCTCGGGGGCGAACTGGGCGCAGGCGACCGTGAAGGCCATGCCGTAGAGGCTACCCGCGACCAAGCCTCGCACCCTTACCGGGGCAGTCCGGCGGCGTGGCGGGGAACGCAGAGGGTGCGGCAGAAAGAGCCCGCCCTCGCCCACGACGGGCCGGACGACGCATCAAGGAAGAACCATGTTCAGCATCAACACCAACGTCCCCGCG
>CAXTOO010000141.1:0-10219 GCA_964245875.1 uncultured Fimbriimonas sp.
CGGGCGTCGTGGCGGTGTTCGGCGCGACCCAGAGCGCGGTGTTCGAGAAGACGGTAAGCAACATGCAGGAGGTCCGCGCCCGCGGCGGCAAGGTCCTGGCGGTCACGAGCGACGCCACGGGCGCGGTGGCCCACGCCGCCGACGCGGTAGTCCGAATCCCGACGACGGGCTACGAGTTCCTCGACGCGCTGCTGTCGATCGTGCCGCTCCAGCTTCTCGCCTACCATGCGGCGGTGGCGCGCGGCTGCGAGGTCGACCAGCCCCGTAACCTGGCGAAGTCGGTCACGGTAGAGTAGCAAGAGATGAAAGGCGTCATTCTCGCGGCCGGAAAGGGAAGCCGGCTCTACCCCGTCACCCACGTCATCCCCAAGCCGCTCCTGCCGCTCGCGAACCGCCCGACCCTGGAGTACGCCTTCGACCAGCTCAAGGGGATCGGGGTCACTGACATCTGCCTCGTCGTCGGCGAGAACGAGCCGAAGATGCGCGAGGCGCTGGGCGACGGCGCGCGCTTCGGGGTGAGCCTCACCTACGTCGTCCAGACCGAGCCGAAGGGGCTCGCCCACGCGGTCGGCTTCGCCCAGGAGTTCGTCGGCCCGGACGACTTCATCCTCTATCTGGGCGACGCGATCTACGGCGGCTCGTTCGAGGCGTTCCGCAAGCGGTTCGAGGAGAGCGGCTGCGCGAACCTCAACGTCGTCCAGCACGTTCCCGATCCGAGTCGTTTCGGCGTCGCAAACACCGAGGGCGAGCGGATCGTGAAGCTCGTCGAGAAGCCCAAGGAGCCTGAGTCCGACCTCGCGATGGCGGGCACCTACTTCTTCGGACCCGAACTCTGGGACGTTCTTCCCGATCTGCCGCCCAGCGCGCGCGGCGAGTACGAGATCACCGACGCGATCCAGGCGCTCATCGACAAGGGCGAGACGGTGCTTGCGGGCGTGTTCGACGGCGCGTGGTTCGACTCGGGCACGCTCGACTCGTTCCTCGAGGTGAGCGAGTTCCTCACAAGGGGCGAGTCAAAGATCGAGGGCGAGGTCCACGGAACGGTCGGCGCGAAGGTCGTGGTCGGCCCCCGCGCGGTGGTCGAGTGCGCGTCCATCGAGGATTCGGTGGTGCTTCCCGGCGCGAGGGTCAAGGTTTCGGGCGCGATTCGCCACGCCGTGCTCGGCGGACCCGTCGAGCGCGAAGGCGACCTCACGAACGAGATCGTCCATGGCGACTGGAAGGGGTAGGGAAGAGAGTCCCTCCGCCCCTCTCAGGTCCCGATAAGGCTTTCGACGGGGATACCGAGGCCCTGGTGGAGCTTGCGGATCATCTCAACCGTGAGCGAACGCTTCCTCGCCAGGATCTCCGACACGCGGGAACTTGCGCCGAGACAGGGCACGAGGTCAGCCTGTTTCAAGCCGAGGCGGTCCATGTGAAACCGAAGGGCTTCGATCGGCTCCGAGGGTGCCATGGGATAATGTTCGCGCTCGTAGACCTGAATCAGCGCCCCGAGCACCTCGAACTCATCGGCCTCGGGGCTATCGTCTTCGACATACCAGATCTCGCGGAGGCGTACCAACGCAAGATCGAGGTCGGCGTCGGTACGAATCACGGGCACGGTGACGGTTTTCATAGCGATTTCACATCGATCCTGTCGTACTCGGCATGGTTGCCGATCCAGAGAACGTAAAGCGCGCGTTTGTCGAATCGAACGAGACAGACCAGACGGTACTTGTTGCCGCCGATGTTGGAGACCGGTCGGTCACCAACCAAGTCGACAGCCCCAAACCCTCGGCGAACGTCGGCGAAGCTTGCCCAATCCGCCTTCTCCGCCGACGTAAACCACTCTTTTAATGGCGCGGCCGCATCCGCATGGCCCGCTTCGATGTACTGTCGAAGGGCCTTCCAGGCATACGCCCTCACCAGCAGATGACACCTCGTCTCCTACCGAATTGGTAAGCGACTAGAAATTGATGCCGTTGCCGAGGCCGAGGGGTTGGCCGCGCGTGCCGGTGCCGAACGGTAGGTCGAAGGGAAGCGCCTTCAAGCGGAGCAGGAGGTAGATCTGGCGACCGGGACGGAAGCCCGTGTCGTTCTCCTGGATCGCGAGCACCGCCTCGGCGCAGTGGAGGTCGTAGGTGAACGCGTACTGGCGCGCGTCGAACTTCTGGAGGTAGCCGTTGTACTGGAAGAGCGCGGCGATCTTCGTACGTCCGATGTGCAATCCGTCCACCGTGCCGTTGAAGGTGCTCCAGACCTGCCGGATGCCGTCGTACTGCGCGTTGAGGTTCAGCCGCGCCTCGCGCCCGACCGACGAGAAGTCGAACCGGAGCTGGCTGAAGGCGTGCTGGTAGGTGTCGTAGGTGTACAGCCCGCGCAGGAGGATGCCCGTGCGCGGCGTCCATTCGGATCGGATGCCGACCTGCTGCCAACCGATTCGGCCGCCCTCGATGAGGTCGCTGCCGTGCTCCGCGCGGTTGATGTCGTAGCCCGTCTGGAGCCCCAGCAGCACCGAGCGGATCGGTCGGTCGTTGATGTCGGTCGTCACGAGGTTCGTCTTTCCCGTGCTGTCGAGCGAAAGCGGCGTGTAGCCATAGGGCCGAAGGTAGCCGTACCGGAGGTTGATTCCGGTGTCCGGCCCGAGCCTGTACCGAGCGTTCTCGTTCAGCCCCAGCACGTACTGCGCGGTGTCATCGCTGTAGATGCCCTGACGGAAGCTCGCGCCGGTGTCGAACGTCAGCCGCTCCTGGCCGGGGCTGCTCTTGTTGTACGCGAGAGAGAACGCCGTGCGCTCCACCTGCGACTGCCGCCGCGGGTCGGCGTACTCGCCCCAGGAGATCTGGGTCTTCAGCGGCACCTCCTTCCCAAAGTCGGCTCCGAACAGCCGCCGCGAGTCGCTGTCGTACGCGATCACCGGCGTGAGGTCGCTGCTCCCGAGGTACTGCTTCGTCTCCCCGATCGGCACGCTCCGCTGGTACTGGATCGTCGCCGTTCCCGGACCCGCGTCCTGCGTTCCCAGAAACCTCAGCTGGAGCCGTTGCGCCTCCGTTGACGTCCCGCCCGAGCCCGACGTGCTCTGGGTGTCGAGGTAGCTGATCTGGCTGTCTGTCCTGAGCTTTCCGATGTTGCGCGCGTCCACGAGGCCCAGCGTCTCGCTGACGCTCGAGTAGGTCGGCGCGCTGTTCGACTGCCGATCCAGTGTGAGGCGGTCCACCGCGCGCGCGCCGAGGAAGCCGTTGTAGACCACCGCTCCGCGCGTGTTCAGCAACGTCTGGCCCGGCGCGGTGAGGTGGTCGTCCCGCTTGTAGTCGTCGTCGAGTTGCACCGAGCCCCAGCGGAACGCCTGCCGATGGCTGTTGCTGAAGGTCAGGTCCTTCGCCCGCCCGAAGATGTGGTAGAGCCGCGCCACGCCCGTGTATTCAGGGTAGGCGTACGAGTAGTCGCCGCCCAGCCCGAGGCCCAGCTTGGTCATGTAGTCCTCGTGGGTCACGAGGATGCCGTGGCGGTTGACGGGCAGGGCGTAGGTGTTCTTGATGAAGTAGCCCTCGTCGTCCGTGTAGCCGACGTAGGGCGTGTAGCGGTTCTCCGGCTGGTCCAGCGGAATGACCAAGAAGGGAACCTGGAGGATCGTGCGGTGCCGGATGACGAGCTTCGCGTCGCGCAGTATGACGCGCTTGCCCGTCCGCACCTCCATGTCGCGCGAGAGGATCTTGTAGTGCGGATCGTCCAGGTCGCAGGTGGTGACGAGGCCGTCCTGGGTGTGGGTGAGCAGCTGGGTGCCCGACGAGAGCTTGCCGGAGACGTAGAGCTTGTCGGTGAGGCCCACGCTGCTCTGCTCGGGCGTGAGCTGGGTTTCCGCGCGCTCCGCGATGTAGGTGCCGCTCGCGAAGTCGACGGTGACCTTGTCGCCGTACACGTTCGAGCCGTTGCCGGTGATGAGGACGTGGCCGGAGACGGAGAAGATCTGGCTCGACAGGTCGCCTTCGGCCTCGTCCGCGCGGACGTGGTAGCCCCGCGCGATGAACTCGACGTTGCCCCGGAGCACCACCTTGCGCCCAACCCTTTCCTGCTCGTCGGCGTTGATGAGTTGGAACGCTTGGCCTTGTACGACCTCGTCCGGCCGCTTGGCGCCGGGACTGGGAAAGCCCGTCGGCTGGAGCGGCGCCTTCGTGAAGCCCTGGAAGCCGTTGTTGTCGCGAACCGTCTTGACCGACGAGATCACGGAAGGATCGAACTGAGCCGAGGCGCACGCTGAAAGCCCGAAGGCGAGCGAGAGCGAGGCGACGCGCGCGTTGTTCGTTCCTTGGTTGTTGGTTTTTGGAAGGTTCCGATTGAACAACCAACAACCCCTAACCAACAGCCTCACTCAAGCCTCCTCATCCATACCAGGCCCAGCACACCGAAGACGAGATTCGGCAGCCACGCCGCGAGCCAGCTGGGCACGTTGTCCTGACGTCCGAGGATGTCCATCGAGATCACGTAGGCGTTGTAGTACAGAACGCACACCGAGAAGCTCACGAGCAGCCCCGCGAAGCCGCCCGAGCGAGAGAACGCCACCGCGAACACCGCCGAGGTGAACGCGAACACCGCACAGGCGAAGCCCGCCGCATAGCGCGAGTGGAACTCCAACTCGAACGGACGCGGGTTGCTCCGCTCCCGCCGGGCGGTCGCGATCGCCGACCGCAGGTCCTCCGTCCGCATCTCCCCGTAGTCCGCACCGATGCCGGACGAGCCCGCGGCCATGAGCGCGTTGAGGTCGGTGGTCTGGTCGATCCGCAGCTCGTCCAGACGCATGGGATACATATCGATCCCGCGCACCGCGTAGGCGTGGGCGTTGCGGAAGGTCCACAGCCCGGAGTCGTACACCCCGCTCGGCGCGACCACGATCTGCGAGACGTCCGGCCCCGAGCGTTCGATGAGCATCACGTTCTGGATCGCGAGCTTGTCGTCGGGCGTCCGGGCGACCGAACCCAGGGACGCGGCGTACTTGTCGAGCTGGATGAAGGCGTTGGCCTTGAAGTTCTTGTCCGACGCCCCCATGCTGAGCATCACGTTCTTCGCCGCGAGCTCGCGGGCCTTCTTGCCGCAGTCGGGGATGAGCGTGTTGACGATGTAGAAGTTGATTCCGCCCGCGATCAGGCCGAACAGCAGCACCGGACGCATGATCCGACGCACCGGCGCGCCCGCCGCCCGCAGCGCGGTGATCTCGCTCTCGCGCCCCATTCGACCGATGCTCAGGGCGGCGGCGAGCGCCATGCCGGTCGGGAAGGTGAGCTTGAGGTTGCTCGGCAGGATGTACAGCAGGTACTGGATCCGCGCCAGCACGGGCACGTTGTCGAGGTTGAGGTTCTTCGCGATCGCGATGTACTCGTTCGCCTCGAAGAGCAGCGCCACGATGAGCGCGCCCGCGATGAACGGCACGAGCATCTCTCGCATCACGTAGCGGTCCAGCCGCCTCAAACGCTCTGCCCCTTAGGCCTGAATGCGAGGAAGACCACGAGGAACGCGAGGCCCAGGATCGCCACGATCGCGCCGATGGCCCCCGTAGGCGGGAGGGTGGTCGCCCAAGGGATGCCCGCCAAGGCCCCGACCCCGGCGACCCAGGCGGCGACGATCTTCGTGCCCATCCCGCTCTTGAAGACCCGGCCCTTCATGCGGTCGAGCAGGAACGGCGCCCCGCAGCTCGGGCAGTGCGTCTTGCCCGCCGGGCACGCTCCGCCGCAGTCCACACAGGCGTAGTCCACGAAGGTCTCGGCGCCCGGCTGGTCCCGGTGCCAGCGCCGGACGATGGAGTGCTCGTCGGCGAAGATCTTTGGATCGAGCTCGGGAAGGCATCCTTCCGCGATCCGCACGGCGTGGCCGGTCATGCCGAGCTTCCAGGCCACCTGCGCGAGGCGGAACTTCGCCAGCGTCTCGCGCGGCCGCTGGCCCAGCACGAGGTACGACCGTTCGAGCGCCAGGACGTCGACCCCCTTGAGCTCGCGCTGGTTCAGGGCCGCCCGCACGAAGGGGAAGAGGGCGAGGGTTGTCCAGACGGTGAGATAGGCCAGCGGCTGGACCGCGGGCACGGGCGGCGAGAGCGTGACGTAGCCCAGGGCGATACCTGCGCCCACGCCGACCACTCCCGCGACCAGCTCGATCTCGCCCGCGATCATCCACCCGACCAAGGCCGAGATCCACAGCATGAGCGGGATCCAGACGGTGCATCCCAGGAGGATGGTCATCGGGTCGTGCAGAGGGCGGCCCACTTCGTCTAGGGTAGCGCAGGGATCGGACCGCAGGATACGGGAGGGCAGGAATCCGCAAGAAGACGCGGCGAAGGGGCCGTGGCGATGCACCGCCCCGACCCCTTCGAAGTCCCCTCAATGCTAGCCGCCGCAGCAGGGCTTCTTTACGGAGTACAGGTTGACCAGATTGTTCATGTCGACGCACTGCAGCCCGAGGCTGCTGACGTAGATCGGAGCCGCACGCCCAAAGCGGACGCTGTTCACATGATCGTTGCAGACCATGTCCTGATTGCAGCAGAGCCATGATGCGCCCTGACTGGCCGCAGAGCTGTAGGTGCTGTCCGGCACGTTCGGGTGGCTGACCGAGGCGCATGTCGGCCCGTACTGGTCGGCGGGGGGATCGCAGGTGCTCCAGACGGTGGCCGCGAGGGCCGAGAGGGCGAGGATGACGAACAGTCGGTTCTTCATGGTGCTTTCCTGTGGTCGCCAAGGCGGGTTGTAAACTAGAGGTTCGCGTCCTGGGCTTCGACCTTGCACGGAAGGTCCCTGCCATCGTCCAAGCCCACTTGTGCAAGGACGATGTGGACGGCGCGAATTTTGGAGACGCGCTGGACCGCGCCCCCTAAGCGGAACACCAGGACCGTTCCGTAGAGTAGGTCGTCGTCGCGCCAGACCTTGGGCATGTGGTTCTTGTCAGCGAGGAGCGGGAACTCGGGGCCACGCAGCGCGTAACACTCCCGCACCGCGTCGTGAAACCTTTGCAGCGTAGGCATCTGGGCGGGGCCGTCGAAAGAGCCTAGGTTGTTGTACACGTTGAAGTTGTACGCTAGATCCCCCATTCGCTGAGGACACCGGAGTTTGGCGTGGCCTAGGTAGCCGCTCATCGTCTCGCTCTCGGAGAATGGCAGACCGCCCTGGTCTTCCTGGTACATCAGTTCTGCCAACCCGAGCTGCTTGAGATTGCTCATGCACACGGTCTCCTTCGCCTTTGCCTTCGTGGCGACCAGGATCGGGAACAGCAGCGCGGCGAGCAGAGCGACGATGCCCATCACGACGATCAGCTCGACCATTGAGAAGCCCCTCCGTCTCATCGGGCCTCCCTTGAAGCGGCGAACAGCCCGGTGACCAGAACGAGACCGATCCCGAGGATGACCACGTGCCTCGTCTCCGGGTAGGCGCTGTGGATCGATTCGGCGAACAGGCGTCCTCCCACGAACTCGACGATGGCCGCGACGACGATCAGGGCGAACGAGCCGCACACGATCCAAGAGGGATGGTTACGGCGTGGCGTGGGGAGGAACAGACCGAGCGAACCGATCGCGAAGCCGATGGCGGCGGGCAAAAGCCAACCAACTTGCGGGTCCCAGTAGTCGTCGAAGGTTCCGGGCCATATCCATAGTCCGCGGAAACGCAGATAGGATGCCCAAAGCGTGGCGAAAGCCCCGAACGACACGGCAAGCGACTTCGCCCCGAGATCCCGGCTCGCGAAGGCGGCGAGGGCGCAGACCGGCAGTAGCGCCCAGCCCCCATGCAGGATGCTCCAGACACGGACGCCGTTCGAGGCATGGGTGACGGCGAGGCGTACCCCAAGCTCGACGAGGGTTGAACCCGCGATCACGATGGCGACCGCAAGAAGCGCGGGCGCGGTCTGGTCGCGCTCGACGGTCGTGGGATTAGCGCGTGAGGCGGCGGAACTGGCTGAGGAACTCATCGTGCTGCAAGTACTCGTTCTGGACGTAGGAGAACTTCCCCCTGGGGTCGATGGCGTAGAGCTTGGGCGTGATCGAGAGGTTAAGGCCGACAGGGCTTTCCGGCACGGGAACGAACCGGAGCGACGGGAAGCGCGTTCGCAAGATGCGGATCTCCGCCTTCGTCGCCGATTGGGCGAGGACGACGATCGAACCGCGGCTCGGCAGACCAGACAGCCCTGGCAGAACGTCGTGGGCCGAACACGAGGCGCATGAGATGGCGACGACGAGCGAGCCGGGAGCCGCGATCTCGGATAACCATCGTGGCGGCGCGGTACCGACCTTAGAATCCGGCCCGGTGTTTGCAAAACGGATTCGCCCGACCGGCGGATGGTAGGTTGCCTCCGCCACGCTCTGCATCCACAGAACGCCCGCGCCCGTGAGAATGACGGACGCGAAGGCCACCGTGCGGTGGAACGTCAGGCTTCTAACAGGACCCGGGGGGGGGGTGATGTTGCACTTCCGCGACCTGTTCCTACGATAACACAGGTTTTGCTTTCAGGCAAGTACTTTTTCGGGTTTCTTGGATTTCGTGCTGAGTGAGGAGGAGTCCCCTCCTCCGGTATTCTCATCCCAAATGCCCTACGTCGCCGACATCACCGCCCGAGAGATTCTGGACAGCCGGGGGAACCCGACCCTGGAGGTCGACGTGATGCTCGAGAGCGGCGCGGTCGGACGGGCGGCGGTGCCCAGTGGCGCGAGCACCGGCGCCTTCGAGGCGGTCGAGCTGCGCGACGAGGACAAGGGCCGCTACATGGGCAAGGGCGTGAAGAAGGCGGTCGAGAACGTCAACGAGACGATCGCCCCCGCGCTGCTCGACGCCGACGCCACCGACCAGGCCGCCATCGACGCCCAGCTCCTGGAGCTCGACGGCACGGAGAACAAGGGCAAGCTCGGCGCGAACGCCATCCTCGGCGTCTCCCTCGCCGTCGCCAAGGCGGCCGCCGCCCACACCAAGCTCCCGCTCTACCGGTACGTGGGCGGCGTCACCGCGAACGTGCTGCCCGTGCCGATGATGAACATCCTCAACGGCGGCGCGCACGCGGATTCTAACGTCGACTTCCAGGAGTTCATGGTCCTGCCCGTCGGCGCGCCGACCTTCGCCGAGGCCCTGCGCTGGGGCGCGGAGGTGTTCCACACCCTGAAGAAGGTGCTCAAGGGCAAGGGCCTGAACACCGGCGTGGGCGACGAGGGCGGCTTCGCGCCCAGCCTCGACCACCAGGACGCGGCGTTCGACCTCATCCTCGACGCGATCAAGCAGGCCGGCTTCGCGCCGGGCAAGGACATCTACCTCGGCATCGACGCCGCCGCCACCGAGTTCTACAAGGGCGGCAAGTACGTGTACAAGGACGGTCGCTCGCTTTCCGGCGACGAGCAGGTCGCCTACCTGAAGAGCCTCACCGAGCGGTACCCCCTCATCACCGTCGAGGACGGCTGCAACGAGGAGGACTGGGACACGTGGCACAAGCTCACCGTCGCGGTGGGCGACCGGGTCCAGCTCGTAGGCGACGATCTTTTCGTGACCAACGTGACGCGCCTGAAGCGCGGCATCGAGGAGGGCACCGCCAACTCGATCCTGGTGAAGGTGAACCAGATCGGGTCGCTCTCGGAGACGCTGGCGGCGGTGGACATGGCGAAGCGCGCGGGCTACACGGCGGTGATGAGCCACCGCTCGGGCGAGACGGAGGACGTGACCATCGCCGACCTCGCGGTGGCGACGAACTGCGGCCAGATCAAGACGGGCGCCCCGAATCGGACCGACCGGGTCGCAAAGTACAACCAGCTCCTGCGGATCGAGGAGTCGCTCGGGGCGACGGCGGTGTACGCGGGCAAGAGCGGCTTCGGTCGGCTGGCGTCGAAGCTGTAGTGTCCTTGTCTCTATCGTTTGGAGACGAGCAGGCCCCGTTTTTTGTGGATTTGGACGGTTTTCGGTTCGTGGTGCTCGGTCCACTATCGTCGCACTTGAACCTAAAACGGCCTCTTTCGAGGCCGTTTTCCTTGTGGATTCCGTGAAGGTCGAATTCATGTGCGTTTTCGGAGGTTTTTGGAGGGGTGTCGAGGCACGAGAGGATCGTGGGGGTCCCACTCGCAAGGCACGCGGGAGAGTGATTTGTCAACCAGTCCTCGTCGGGCGATTGAAGCCCTGTGAAGGTCGTACACCACAGGGCTTCGCCCTCCAGACGTTCTTTGCAGACCGCTTCGTAGCGCGGGTCAAACCGGGTCGGAGCTTGCTCCGGAATCTCTCACGGAGACACGAAGGCA
>CAXTOO010000142.1:0-6606 GCA_964245875.1 uncultured Fimbriimonas sp.
TCAACATGTCGTCGATCTACGGCCTCGTCGGCGCGCCCGACCTGTCCGCGTACCACGCCTCGAAGGGCGCGGTGCGCCTGATGAGCAAGACCGACGCCCTGCCTACGCCTCGTGCGGCATCCGCGTCAACTCGGTGCATCCCGGCTTCATCCTGACCCCGCTCGTGGAGAACCTCGCCAAGGAACCGAGCGCGGTCGCGGCGCTCGACGCTCTCGCCATCGTCGCCGCCCTCGCCTTGGGCGCGAGGGCGCCGCTGACGGACAATCTCTCGCAAGGTTTGACATGAGACTACGATATCTTGGATGGGCCGGGGTCGAGATCGAGCACGGCGGCCACACGCTCCTCATCGACGCCCTGAAGGACGCCTTCCCGCCCATCCCTGGCGGCGGGCTGGCGTCGCCGCTCGCGGGCCGGGCCGCGGCGGCCCTGGTGACGCACCTCCACCCCGACCACGCCGACCCCCGCGCGATCGCCGCCGCGCTCGCCGAGGGCGCGCCCGTGTTCCGGCCCGAGCCGAACCCCGGCTCGGGCGACGACCTCCTTCTGACCGCGCAGGCGGAGGCGGGCTTCCGCGAGACGGGCCTGCGAACCGAGGTCGTGCCGCCTTGGGAGACGCGCCGCGCGGGGCCGTTCCACGTGGTCGCCGCGCCTTCCGTGGACGGCTTCGGCGATCCGCAGCGCTGTTGGATCGTGGAGTGCGACGGGGTCCGCGTCCTCCACGCCGGGGACACCCTGTTCCACGGCCACTGGTGGGCGATCGCGCGCGCCGTGGGCCTGATCGACGTCGCGTTCCTGCCGGTCAACGGCCCGACGCTCCGGCTCGCGCACGTGCAGCCGCCCAGCCTCCTGCACGCCGTGATGATGCCGGAGGAGGCCGCCCTCGCCGCCCATATCCTGGGCGCCCGTGTCGCCATTCCGATCCACTACGGACTCCACAACCCGCCGGAGTACGTGGAGACGCCCCGCGCCGCCGAGCGCTTCTCGGAGAAGGCCAAGGAGCTGGGCGTCGTCCCGAAGATCGCCGTCCCCGGCGAGTGGTTCTCCGCCGGGTGACCCCTTCGGGGATGAGGCTTGCCCGGCCGCCCGCCCGATCCGGAGTAAAGTGTGCAACGTTGATCGGAGGGTCCATGCCAACAGTTCTCATCACCGGAGGCCACAGCGGCCTTGGCCTCGCGTGTGCGAAAAAGATCGCTTCCGGCTCGCGTCTCGATCTGCTCCTGGCCGGTCGGGACCTCAAGCGGGTCGACGCCGCCGCGCAGGAGATCCGCCAAAGCTACGGCGTCAAGGTCGAGACCCTGGCGCTGGACCTCGACTCGCTCGACTCCGTGAGGTGGGCGGCGGGCGAGGTCCTCGCCATGCTGGAGGACGGCAGGATCGACACGCTGCTCGACGTCCTGTGCAACGCCGGGGCGCAGTTCAGCGGCGCGCCTTCCTACAGCCTCGACGGGTACGAGCGGACCTTCGCGACCAACTGCCTCGGCCACTTCCTCCTCGTCAACCTCCTTCTCGACCACGTCGCGGACGGCGGTCGCGTCGTGTTCACGGCCAGCGGGACGCACGACCCGGACACCATGGACGGCAGGATCATGGGCGGCGTCGCCGAGCCCGACGCGGACGCGCTCGCGAACGACGGCAAGGACGGCCGAAAGCCGCTCCCGGGTGGAAAGCGCTACGCCACCTCGAAGCTGTGCACCATGCTCTATGCCTACGAGCTCGACCGAAGGCTCCGGAAGTCGGGCGTTCCCGTCGCGTCCATCGCGTTCGATCCCGGCCTGATCCCGGAGACGGGCCTTGGTCGGACCGCGCCCAAGGCCGTGTCGTGGCTGACCCGCACGTCCCTGGTGAAGCTCTTGCTCAAGCGGCTCGGCGTGACGATGGGCAGCCTCCCCTTTTCCGGCGACGCCCTCGCCAGGGTGGCGGTCGATCCGTCGTTCGCGGGCGGCTCCGGCAAGTACTTCCAGTCGAACGACGGCGCCCTGGTCGAGGCGCGCTCCTCCAAGGTCTCGTACGACGAGGCGGCCGCCGCGAGACTTTGGCAAGACTCGGAAAGGCTCGTCCGGCTCCAAGCGGGCGAGCGGCCCGCGCGGCTCCGCTAAGGACGGGCGAGAGGCTCGTCGAGTTCGCCGAGGCGGGCGCAGGGTTGGACGCCCTCCTGACGCTTCGCGTTGCCTCGCTCGCGGCGTTCCGTCCGTCGCGGACTGCCCGCAGGGAGTCGCGGATTGCCCGCGATAAATCACAGACGGAGTTCCGTCCGCCATGGACTGCGCCCAACCCGCGGCGCGCGGAACTCGCGCGGCCGTTCGGCAGCGTCGCCTTCGCCGTCGCCGACGGCGCGATGGCCGGGAGCATGGCCCACCAGTCGCTCCTCGCCGAAGACTGGGCGTGACCCGCCGCGCTCGGAGTTGTTGCGGACGCGCTCCGCCAGGAGCCGGGGGGCGTTCTCGGCGGCGCCGAACTCGACCTCCTCCTCGTCGCTGAAGGCGGTCATCCGGCGTCCCGCGAAGGGCCACCCCCGGGTTTTGGATTGCGAGGCCGACTTGGGTCGCCAGGTCGGCGTGGCCGGGACGCCCTAACCGTCTTTCCAGAGAGCTAGAGGGTCCGGGCGGCCTCCTCTACCTCGACGGCCAGTGCGCAGCCAAAGGCGTCCTGGGCCTTTGGTGCTGGGCCGAAAAGCCCAGCACGCGAGAGGCGCAAGCCCCCCTCGATAGACTCGACGCTTTCCGTGCGATCAGCGCCGTCGGCAGCGCAGCACGGCCACGCAGCCGAGTCCGAGGGCGGCGAGGGTAGCGGGCTCGGGCACGGCCTGGATCGAGAGGTTGTCGTAGTAGCCCGTACCGTTGCGCGCCGTGAACCCGATGTAGTCGGAGCCGACATTCACGTTCAAGGCCGCAGTGGCGACCGTCAGTCCGCCGACGGTGTAGCTCGGCGTGGAGCCACCCAGGCCGGAGACGGTGGCGCTTGATGCGCCCGTGGCGGTGTCGACGTGGAGGCCAAGGGTGAGCCAGCGGCCGGCGAACGTTCCAGCGGCGGCCTGATAGGCGAAGGCACTCGAGTAGAGGCTGCTCCATGAAGTCCCCGCCCGAATCTTGCCATCGCCGCCCACGGAGACGCCGAGGGTGGTCGTTCCAAGGACGCCCGTCGGCGAGTTCGTGGCGACGAACTCGAACGTGCGGTCGGCTCCGGTGGAGCTGGAGATGTAGAGGCTCACCGCCAAGTCGAGGGCGCCGCTGTACGTCGGAACCGCGTGGCGGACGGAGTAGTAGCTGGTGTCGCCGCCGCTGTTGTCGAACTTGAGGCTCTGCGAGCCCGAGGCGGCTCGGTCGGTCGAGACGGTCTGCGAGACGCCGGCACCGGTGCCGTTTTCCCAGCCATCCATGGTGGCGACGCTGGCGCCGGAGGCGTAGCTGGGAGCCTCGAAGCCTGTGGAGTACAACTGTGCGTGCGAAAGGGCGGTGACGCCCGCGACGAAGGAGATCAAGAAGAGCTTTCTCATGGTGCTGTCAATCCGACCGGATAATCGGAAGCATCCGTTTTACCACAACTTGTAGTCTTCCAAGCGACTGGATCTTGCGAGGCTCGCAATCGTGTGAGCCACCCTGCAAACCTGTGCCGCGTCGGCGACACGCGCCGAACGCGATTCCGTGTCGCCGATTTCGTCATGCGGCACCCGGCGCGGACACCTCCTCTTACGGCCGCACGATCGTCGGACCCCCACCCGTGGCACCCGTTCGGGCTTCATTTCTCGACGAGCTCTAAGGGAACCCGGATTCCGAGGCGCCTCGGAGACATGGCCTGGAGCGAGGGCGGCGGCTTATGCCGCGATCCTGAGGGCTTGGCTAGCCGTAAGCCGCAATTGCTCGGCAATGGTGTCCGCCCCGAGGGGCCGGTCGAAAAGAAAGCCTTGTCCGAACGTACAGCCCAGCGATTGGAGCTCTGCGAGCTGGGACTCGGTTTCGACGCCTTCGCTGGTGATATCAAGGTGGAGCGTCTCCGCGAGCGCCACGATCGCCGCGATCGTGGCGCTGGAACCCTCGTGCTTGCCCAGGCGGGCGACGAACGAGCGGTCGATCTTGATCGTGTCCAGGGGAAGGCTGCCGAGGTTCGCAAGGGAGGAGTAGCCCGTGCCGAAGTCGTCGAGGGCGAGCCGGACCCCGAGTCCCTTCAGGGCCAGGAGCCGCAGGACGGCCTCGTCCAGGTCCTTCATCATGACGCTCTCGGTGATCTCGAGGGTTAGGCGCGACGGTTCGATGCCGGTTCGCTGGATTATCTCCGAGACTCTCTCGACGACGTCGGCCCGCTGAATCTGACGGCCCGAGAGATTGACGTTGATCCTGAGCGGAACCTCCTGGGGATAGAGCGCGTGCCATTGGACCGTTTGCCGACAAGCCTCTTCGAGAACCCAGTATCCGATCGGGACGATCAATCCCGTCTCCTCGGCGACCGGAATGAACACGCCCGGCGGGATCAGGCCCTTCGTCGGGTGGTTCCACCGCACCAGCGCCTCGGTTCCGGCGATCGCGCCGGAAACGAGGTCGACCAAGGGTTGGTACTGGATGAAAAGCTCGTCTCGGCTCAGCGCCCCGCGCAGACCGGACTCCATCTCCATCTGGTCGATCACGCGGTCGTTCATGCTGGCCGCGAACAAGACCGCGCCGGACTTGCCGTCGGTTTTCACGTGGTACATCGCCGTGTCCGCATCGCGCAGAAGCGAGATCGAGTCCGCTTCCGCCGAGCTCAGGGCGACGCCGATGCTCGCGCCGCTGAAAACGTCCTGATCGAGGAGCCTCACCGGCTTGGCCATCTCGTCGAGCATCCGCCCGGCGAGGCAAAGGGCTTGGCCGGGATCGCCTTGCGGAAGCCCCTCGATCAGGGCGACGAACTCGTCGCCTCCCAAACGCGCCAGGGTGTCGTTCGGACGGATGCAGCCCAGCATGGCCGAGACCCGCTGAAGCAGGAAGTCGTCGCCGGCGTCGTGGCCCAGGCTGTCGTTGATCGTCTTGAAGTTGTCGAAGTCGATGAACAGGACGGCGCAGGCAGTCCCCGACTTTCGACCGTCGTCGAGGGCGGCGGTCAGCTTGTCGATGAAGAACTGGCGGTTCGGGATTCCTGTGAGAACGTCGTGGTAGGCCTGATGCTCCAACTGCGCCTCGGCGACCTTCAGCTCCGTGATGTCCGTGCAGACGCCGATCAGGTTCCATCGCCCCGGCCCCGCAAGTTCGAGCTTGACGTCCTCGAACAGCCAGCGGTCGACGCCGACGGCATCGGCGATGCTGAACCGCTGGCTGTATCTCAGGCCGCCGCCCGCGATGGCGCCGATGATGGCGGCTTCCAACGTCGCTCCGCGGGCGGCGGCCCAGGCCTCGCCATAAGGCGCGCTCCCCTCCGCAGACAACGGCAGCCAGGCTCGGGCGGCCTCTTCGTCCGGGATACGGACCTGGAACCGCAGCCCATCCTCGGCCACCTGCACCTCGGCCTGCCAAAGAAGGCATTGCGCCCCCGCCATCACCTGTCGAAGCGCCTCTTGGGCCAGCTCGCGCTCGCGGACGCTCTTCATCACCGTCTGACCCCAGCGATGGAGGCTGACGAGAACAAAACCCCACATGGCGAGCAGGAGAACGAGCCCCGCCCCGGCCACCCCAAGGGAAATGATCGCCCGCCGCTGTTCGTGCTGCTGGGTCGCTTCGAGGTTCGCCTTGAGAAGAGCCACAAAACGGGCCATGCCCGCCGCATAGATCTCCTTTTGTCGATGGTACTCCGGTCCGAAGAGCAGCTTGCGGGCCTCCCCCCGCTTTCCGGCGCGCACAAGACCGAAGCTGCGGGTCTCCATCTCGACCAGCTTGACGTTCGCCGCCTCGGTGTGACCGACCGCCTCGTCCAACGCCGCGTCGGGCACCAGGACCGAAGCCTCCTTGATCGCCGCGTCCAGCAGGGGAGCGTTCTCGTTGTAACGGATCTCCCAAGTTCGTCCGCCGGTCGCCGTCGCCGTCGCCATCCGGGCCGACATCGTCAGAACCTCGTCCAGGCGCATGATGGCTCCCCGCAGCTCTTCGATGCGCATCGATCGCTTGGCGACGACCTTCACATAGTGGAGGGAGCCCATCACATGCGACACGAAGTATGAGAAGACGCTGACCTCGAGGACAAGGGCGATGCCGAGGGCGAACACGGGAAAGCGCCTGCCGTTCCGTTCGGGGAAGATGGCAGGCCACTGTCGCGACGTTCCGCGCAAAAGGTTTTTTCTCATAGCTTCGGCATCCGTTCGAGCCGATCCTACGCAAGGGTCCTTGCGTAGGGATGCTATTCCACGTACCCCGGGATCCGTCCTGAATTCCGCAGCCACCGGTAGAAAGGCGCAGTCCAGGCCCTTGTCCCCGAACACCCGCTCCGCCTCCTTGCGGCCGCGGGGTTCCGTCCCCCACTCCCTGCGCTCAATCCGGCGCGGGCGGAGGCCGACGAGCGGCGCGGGGACTCCCCCCGGTCGCGGGTTGCGCCCTCCGCGTCGCGCGTCGGCCTCCCCGCGCGGCGGGGGGAACCCCGCCCGGCATTGGCGGGGCTCCGCGCGTGGCGGGCGGGCTCCCCTCTCCCCTCCGGGGGAGAGGGGCCGGG
>CAXTOO010000142.1:6616-10113 GCA_964245875.1 uncultured Fimbriimonas sp.
ATTGGCACCAGTTAGAATGTCAAGCAAACCCCTTCATGGAATGGGGAAAACCGCGACGAGGATCGGCGAGACCGCGCCCGCGAGGCCCGGCAGAACGCCTCCGTCGCCGAGGAGATCATGTGGAAGGCCCTTCGGAACTCGAGGATCGGCTTGGAGTTCCGGCGCGAGCACGAGGTGGACCACTACCGACTCGACTTCTACTGCCGCGAGGCGATGCTCGCGGTCGAGATGGACGGGGAGCAGCACGACCCCGCCCGCGACGCGGAGCGGGACGCGGCCCTGGCGAAGCTCGGCCTCCTGACCTACCGCATCCCGAACCGGCGGTTCTTCACGCTCGACGAGGCACCCTACAAGGACGAACTGGGCGAGATCCAGCGGCTCTGCGAGGAGCGCTCGGGGCGGAAGGCTTTCCCCGATTAGGACCCCTCACCCCCGGCCCCTCTCCCCCGGAGGGGAGAGGGGAGTCTGTGATGCGGTAAATTGGCGACAAATGCCCACCGACTGGTACCCCCGTTCGCTTGCCGACCGCATCCCCTGGCACGCCAACTTCGCCGCGCAGGCGGCCGCGTCGGGGGTGGCGCGGGGGCTGACGGCGTTGCAGGCGACGCAGATCGGGCTCGACTCGACCGCCGTCGCGCAGCTCGTGAACTACAGCGAGGCGGTCGACGCCTTCAAGGAGGCGGTGACGGCGTTCCGCGACGCCTACCTGGACGGGATCGCGACGGCCCTCGTGCCGCCCGCGCCCGCCGCCCCGGCGACGCCCCTGCTCGCCCTCGGGACGCTGCCGGGCATCGAGGCGCGGACGCGGCAGTACGCGGGGATCCTGAAGGCCAACCCGCTCTACACGGCGACGGTCGGCGAGGCGTACGGCATCGCGCCCTCCGCGCCGAGCGGGCCGACGGTGCCCGCCCTGAAGGCGGCGCCGCTCACCCAGTCGCAGGTCTCGCTCAAGGTCGCGAAGGGCGGCTACGAGGTGGTGGCGGTCGAGGGCAAGCGGGGCGCGGGGGCGTGGGAGTTCGTGGGCGTGGCGATGACCACGACGTACGTGGACGCCCGCCCGCCGCTCGTCGCGGGCCAGCCGGAGGTGCGGGAGTACCGGGCGCAGGGGATGGAGGACAACCTGCGCGTCGGCGCGTTCTCGGAGATCGTCAGCGCGGTCACGACGCCTTAGGGGAGGACGCCGTCAGATGGCCTGGCCGCCCGAGACCTCGATGCGCTGGCCGGTGACCCAGCGGTTGTCGGGGCCGAGGAGGCTCGCGACCATCGGGCCGACGTCGTCGGGGAGGCCCACGCGGCCGAGCGCGGTCATCGCGGCGAACGCCTTGTTGTAGTCCGGCACGTCGCGGACCGCGCCGCCCAGGAAGTCGGTCTCGATCGCGCCCGGTGCCACCGCGTTGGCCGTGATCCCGCGGGCGCCCAGCTCCCGCGCCAGGTAGACGGTGAGGGTCTCGACCGCGCCCTTCGCGGCGGCGTAGGCGGAGAAGCCGGGAAAGGAGGCGCGGGTGAGGCCCGTCGAGAGGTTGACGATGCGGCCGCCGTCGGCGATCAGGGGGAGCAGCGCCTGGGTGAGGAAGAACACGCCCTTCACGTGGACGTCGAACAGCGCGTCGAACTGCGCCTCGGTCGTCTCGGCGAAGGGCGCCATCTCGCCGTGGCCGGCGTTGTTGACGAGGTGGTCGAAGGCGTCGCGGCCCCAGGTCGCCCGGAGCGCGGCGCGGAGGCGCTCGGCGAAGTCGGGGAAGCCGGAGACGGCGCCGATCTCCAGCGGGAGGGCGACGGCCTTGCGGCCCAGCGCCTCGATCTCCGCGACGACGGCGGCCGCCTCGTCGGCCCCGCTCCGGTAGGTCAGGATCACGTCGCCGCCGCGCTGGGCGATGCTGAGGGCGGTGTTGCGGCCGAGGCCGCGGCTTCCGCCGGTGACGAGGGCGATCTTCGTTTCTGGCATGGCTAGAATCTACCGTCGGGAGGGGCCGATCCCCATGCCGGAACCCGCCCCGTTCTTGCCCGATCCTGCCCCATGGGCCATAATCGTCGCGTGACCGAAACGATGCGCCTGCTCGCCGAGGCCGTCGAGCGCCGCCTCGAGGCGCAGGCGGGGAGCGGCTCCTTCGCCACCGCCGTCGACGGGCTGGTCCTCATCCGCGCCCGGCGCGAGAGGCTGCCGACCCACTTCATCCAGGCCCCGTCGCTGTGCCTCGTGGTGCGGGGCGCGAAGTGGACGACCTTCGGCGACCGCCGCTTCGACTACCGCGCGGGCGAGGCGCTGGTCGTGAGCCTCGCGATGCCGGGCTTCAGCCAGGTGGGCGAGGGGGCGGGCGACGACTCCTACCTGAGCATCGTCGTCGAGCTGGACGCCGCGATCATGGGGGAGGTGCTCCGGGAGCTCCCCTCGCCCCCGGCGGCTGCGGGGGCCGACCGGCATGGGGCGTCCGTCGCGCAGGTCAGCGCGCCCATCGCCGACGGCCTGCTGCGGGCGGTGCGGCTCCTCGACTCGCCCAGGGCGATCCCCGCGCTGTACCCGGGGATCATGCGGGAGTTCTGCTACTGGCTCCTGACCGGCCCGAGCGGGGGCGACGTCGCGCGGATCACGCTGGGCGACGGCCCGGCCCACCGGGTGATCGACGCGGTGCACACCCTGCTGGGCCGGTTCCGGGAGCCCGTCCGGGTCGAGGAGCTCGCGCGGGCGGCGGGCCTCAGCCCCTCGGCGTTCCACCGCCGCTTCAAGGCCCTGACCTCGATGACGCCCCTGCAGTACCAGAAGCGGCTCCGCCTCCTCGAGGCGCGCCGCCTGCTGGTCTCGGAGGGCGCGGGCGCCGAGGAGGCGGCGTACCGGGTGGGCTACGAGAGCGCCTCGCAGTTCAGCCGCGAGTACGCGCGGACGTTCGGGACGCCCCCCCGCCGCAGCGTCGCAGCCCTCCGCCACGAGGCCCGCCACGAGGCCGCCGCGGCGTGACGCGCCGCCAGCGTAGCCCGTCGTAGAATAGAGGCCATGAAGCTGAGCGAGGCCCTTTGGCAGGACGACGAACGGATGAGCGGCGCGGTGTGCTTCCGCCACACGCGCGTGCCCGTCGAGTTCGTGTTCTACGCCTTGGCGGACGGGACGATGGACCAGTTCTACCAGGACTATCCGAACGTCAAGCCCGAGCAGGTCCGGGCCGTGGTCGAGGCGTCTAGGGAGTTGATCGATGGCGCGTTCCGGGTTGCCGCTTGAGGGTCCTTCTTGACAACTGCGTCCGCCGTCGACTTCGGCGCTACTTCGGGGACCACGACGCCACGCACGTCGCCGATCACGGTTGGGAGGAGCTTCGCAACGGCGACCTTCTCCGGCAGGCGAACGAACGCTTCGACATCCTCGTCACGGTGGACAAGAACATGAGGTTCCAGAGCAACCTCCGTGGAATGCGGCTGCGGGTCGCGGTCCTCGACGTGAAAGGCAACGACTTCGCCCAGCTGATCGCCGCGACGCAGGCCCTCCTATCGCGTCTCGAGCGCCTCTC
>CAXTOO010000143.1:0-4411 GCA_964245875.1 uncultured Fimbriimonas sp.
CTCCGGGTCGAAGATCTCTTCAAGTCTTCGCAGGGCGATCTTGAGGTCCTCGTCGTTGCGAATGGGGATATGGTGGTAGCGCTCATTTCAGACGTTTCAGTTTGCCTTCAAAACGACCCCGGAGGGGTCTCCAGAAGATAGCGCGGGGGTCGAAGACCCCGGGAAAACCAGCGTATCGCCCGACCCCGGAGGGGTGGTAGGACCTACCGGACGGGTGCGACCCCTCCGGGGTCGTTTAATGCTCCGTCTTGCGTCCGGGGGTCTGCGACCGCCCGGCTATCCTCTCGGGACCCCTCCGGGGTCAGGTTGGCACATGCCTCGCCTCGTCGTTACAGCACACGCCTTAGGTGACCGCTGAGGCAATCGGCTATGATGTCGCGATGGCACTCAATCGTTGGAGCCTTGGTGGGCATCATCGCCCTCCTCGGGTTTGTCGGCTTCTCCTCAGCCCAGAAGACTTCAGCGCCAGAGACGACGGTGTGGGACACGGCGAGGCTCAACTCAGGCGACAATAGCTTCGACGAGCATCGTCTCCGCCTCATGAGCGAGGGTTGGGAGCCCTTTTCGACATCCTCTTACCAGGATGGCAACACTTGGTACTACTACCTGCACTTCAGGAAGCGGGTTTCACTCGCAGCAATTCAGAAGCAACTCGTCGACGTAGCAGATGCGCATTCCCAAGAATTGGCGAGTGCAGGATACAAGTTGCTGGTGGGCGACGAAGCGACTAAGAGATCGTTTCACAACTTCTTTGGGAGTGCGGGAGATTGCTCCCGCTTTCGTCCGGCGAGCTTGCTCGCGCGGCTTGCGAGGACCTTACGAATCGATCGACGCGGTTGTGAAACGACTTCTAAGGCACTTCAGCCCTTTCTGGGGGAGTGGGCTATCGAGGGAAGCAACTTCTTGTTACAGTTCAAGCAGTCAGGAAGAACAGTGGTATCAGATGGATCTACTTTTGATGTGTGTATCGATAAGCAGGACCAGACTATCCTTGTCAAACAGACGGATGTTCAATACACGGCTCAACTCAAAGGATCAAAATTGACAATCCATGCTTCGAACGCTGACGTAGTCCTCGATCGTAAGCGTGGAGGAGGCGGGCCTAAGCGCGAGCACGGGCGGCTTCGGGTAGCGTAAAGCCCGAAGCCCCACCCCTAGCTGGCCCCTCTCCATTGCCCGATGGAAGCGAGGGCGCGGATGCGTGCCTAGCCCCGAGGCTACAGAGGAGGGGAGCGGAGAAGCATGAGCGACTACACCCAAGGATCGATGCAGGGCCTCCCCGAGGCCGCCGTCCGGCGACTCCAGGACATGAAGGGCGGCGGCGCGAAGCCCAAGCTCTTCACCAGCGACCTCTCGGTGAACGAGTTCCTCCTCGTGAAGCAGGCGGGCTTCGAGCCGCTCGGCCTCGTCATGGGCTCCTCGATCTACCACATCGGCATCCAGATCCCCAGCATGTTCCAGAACCAGGAGCTGGACGTCCTCACCCAGGCGATGTACCACGCCCGCGAGCTCGCGATGACCCGCATGGAGGAGGAGGCCGACGTCCTCGGCGCGGACGGCATCGTCGGCGTCCGCCTCGTCGTGAACCGCCAACAGTGGGGCGAGAACCTCGCCGAGTTCATGGCGATCGGCACCGCCATCCGCTCCACCCGCTCCGGCGCGTGGCGCACCCCCGACAACCGTCCCTTCACCTCCGACCTCAGCGGCCAGGACTTCTGGACCCTGCTCCAGGCGGGCTACCGCCCGGTCGCGCTCACGATGGGCACCTGCGTCTACCACGTCGCCCACCAGGGCATGATTCAGGCACTCAAACGCATGGGCCGCAACGTCGAGATGGAGAACTACACCCAGGCGCTCTACGACGCCCGCGAGCTGGCCCTCTCCCGGATGCAGGCCGAGGCCGAGCGCGACCAGGCGGTCGGCATCGTCGGCGCGCGCGTGGACGAGAGCTCCCACGGCTGGGGCTCGCACATCATCGAGTACTTCGCCGTCGGCACCGCCGTCGCCGAGCTCGCCCCCGACCACGAGATCGACGCCCCGCAGATGGTTTTGCCGCTCAGCGGATAGCTCTTTGGGAGTGCGGGAGCTTGCTCCCGCTTTCGGTCAGCGAGCTTGCTCGCGCAGATCACCGAAGGCGTCTGGCACCTCGACGCGATCCACCGCGAACGAGCAGACCGTTTCCAACCACGGTCGTTCCGCCTTCTGTGCGAACCACTCCGCGAAGCACCAAGAGTATTTCTCGGGCTTTGGACCCATCCGTGCCGTACCGGATTCGATCGGACGTAGTCAAGACGTGCGAGGTAGGACCTCTCGAACGAGATCCGCGTGTCTCACGGTCGGACCACCCCGTTCGCCCTGGTGCGCCGTCGAACTTGTTCAAGGCAATGGCTGTCTGGCCGTGAAGACGCTTCATCAGGTCGCGGGATGCGCCGCGGGTCTCGGGCGAGAGGGCGACGATGTGGTAGTGGTTCGCGAATACCGCCCATTGTTGGGGTTGCCAACCGAGATCGTCGCAGAGTCCAAGAAGACGGTCCTCTAGGAGCGTGAGCCTTTCGGCGGAGGTGACGGAGTGGAAGGTGTCGGTAGGTCGCGCCGGTGATGACGTACGTTCCCGGATGGTTGAGCCCGTGCGGCATGAGCGAGTCCAGGGGATACAGGACCCCTGCCGAACGATACGGTGGTAAGTGTCGCCGTCGCGGTAGGTGATCCCCCGCTCCCGGCCTGGCCCCCGCGAACGAGTCGTCCTCGCCGCCACGCCAGATCGAGCCGGCGTACCGCGTCCAAGAACGCCGGGCCGCCTGCCCGCTCTATCCGGCGCCGACCGTGCCCGCCCGCACGTTCGTGAACGTCGCCCCATTGTGCTCCCTTGGCCGGCGGTACCGACCGCGTCGCCCCTTCCTTTCGCGGATGGCTCGTGCCGGGAGAGGAGGGGGACGGGGAATGGAGAGCCGTTCAGAGGCCCGTACGGACGCGCGACACTTTTTAGATGGTTGACGAAACCGCCGCCGGAGGACGAAGAATCGTGTTGCCCGCGGTGTCTCTGTGCCTCCCCCGGGTCTCTGTGGTGGATTCCCCTGCGCAGACCGGGAGAACCAGATTCGTCAACCACCAACTTCCGAGAATGGGCCAAAAGCCCCAACCGAAAAGGGACCAAGTCGAAAGGAAAAAATTCTCGGTCGTTCGCCGTCGCCCGCGTCGCCCCTTGCCCTCCTCGATCCGGTCGTCGCTCCGGTGAAGAGGGGTGCGCGAGGCGTGGACCACGCCCGCGATCGTCGAGTCGTGGAGAAGTGGACCCAATCCTGGTGCATCGGGGAAGGGCGACCCCTCCTCCGGCGGCTTCCGGAAGAACGGCGCTGTCTGTGGCATCGACCGTAGGCTATACGCCAAGCGGGCCGAGCTTCCGCAGCACAAAGATCGCCTCGATGCCCGTCTTCGACATCGCCTCGACGTCGAACGCCACGCCGTGCTCCTTCCGCAGGCGCACGATGGCCTCCAGCATCTCGGCCTGCGTCCAGACGTGGAAGTGGATGTCGTCCGTTGGCGTCGCGTTCTGGGCGACGTACCGCTCCAGCGCCTCCCCCTCGTGCCCCCGGACGAGCGCGCCGAACTCGCGGTAGTGCCCCGCGCGGCTGCCCTCCGGCCCCTCCGCCTCGTCCCTCAGGAGGTGCTCGAACGGCGTCACCGGCCGCTCTGCGTCGAACGTGAACCGCTTGTCCGGCAGGGTGAGGAACAGGATGCCGCCCTCGCGCAGCACGCGGGCGATGCTTCTCAGGGCCTTCAAGGGGTTCTCCGAGTGCTCTAGGACGTGGTTCGCGACGACGAAGTCCTGGCTCGCGTCGGCGACGCCCGCCAAGGTCTCGATCGGCGTGACGACCCCGACCGGCAGCAGCGTCCTCGCGAACTCCGGATGCCGCGCGGCGAGCGTCTCCGTGGGCCAGGCGTCGACGTAGGCCACCTTGGCGTCGCCGGGAACGTCGAGCGGCCAGTTGAGGGAGCCGATCTCCAGTCCCCGCCCGCGCAGGAAGATGTGGCTCAGCGGATCGCGCGTGAGGTTGGTGCGGCTCGCAAGGAAGGCGATGCCCCTCGCCCGCAGGCGGCGCGACGCGCGCCGCAGCGATTCGGGCAGCAACCGCTTGAGGAGCCGTCTCACCGTCCGATTGTACAATGGGGCCGATGCACGAGGAGACCCCCTACGGCCAGGCGTTCTTCGACGCGTTCGACGTGGACTCGCGCAAGGCCGCCCGCCGGATCGTGCCGCTCGTCCTCGACCTCGCGCCCGCGCGCTCGGTGGTCGACGTCGGCGGTGGGCGCGGCGTCTGGCTGGCCGTCTTCAAG
Organism: uncultured Fimbriimonas sp.; assembly: GCA_964245875.1. Taxonomy (GTDB): domain Bacteria; phylum Armatimonadota; class Fimbriimonadia; order Fimbriimonadales; family Fimbriimonadaceae; genus Fimbriimonas. The sequence goes on from CAXTOO010000143.1 coordinate 4,336, forward strand.
GAGGCGGGCGTGACGGAGGTGCTGGGCGTTGACGGCGACTACGTCGACCCCGCGCGGCTCGCCATCGCCCCCGAGG
>CAXTOO010000143.1:4421-10112 GCA_964245875.1 uncultured Fimbriimonas sp.
GTTTCGGGCGATGGACCTTGAGCGGCCCCTCGACGTGGGCCGGACCTTCGACCTTGCGGTCTCCCTGGAGACCGCGGAGCACCTCTCGGAGGCGCGCGCCGACTCGTTCGTCGCCGACCTCTGCCGCCTCGCGCCGGTGGTGCTCTTCTCCGCCGCCGTCCCGCGGCAGGGCGGCACGAACCACGTCAACGAGCGATGGCAGAGCTACTGGGCGGAGCGGTTCGCCCGCCACGGCTACCGACCTTCCGACGCGATCCGGCAGGCCCTCTGGCACGACCAGGACGCGGGCGCGGTCTACCTCCAGAACGCGCTCGTCTACGCGAACGAGGAGGGGAGGACCCGCCACCCCAAGCTGAGGGAAGCTGTCGAACGCACGAACGCGCGGATGCTCGACGTGGTCCACCCGCTCGTCCTCGGCAACTGCGAGGGCCTGTCCGATCCCCAGCGCGCCGACTTCGTGGGGCTCGCGCGGATGCTGCCCTTCGCCCTGCGAAGGAGCCTTCGCCGGTGGGGAGGGCGGAAGCTGCGAGCGCTCGGGCTACGAAAAGGCCCCGACGTCGATTGACGTTCGGGGCCGGTCTTAAAGCCGCTAAGTGCTTTGGGCGTTACTCGCCGGTCGTCTTCGTGTCGGCTCCAGCAGTGGAGCCCGCCGTGGCGCCGGCGGTGGTCGCCGGGGTCGTGGCGGTGTCTTCCGCCTTTGCGCCGCAACCGGCGACGATCGAACCGAGAACGCTGAGCACCATCGCGAGAGCGAGAATCTTCTTCATATATTTGTCTGTGACCTCCGAATCTTGACCCTTCGGACGAGGGGCCATGCTGCAGATTTCCGTCTCCGGGCCTCGCCGCACGGACATTATAGACGGCCTTCGGCCCAAATCGGGTAGGGTCCTACTCGATCGTGGGATTTCCCCGACCCTTCCGCCCCTTTTCCGAGCGCCGCCTTCGGAGTGGCCAGTACGCGCGTACCTCGGGGAGCCGCGGTCCCGCGACCCCTTAGGCGGTCGCCCGCGAAGCCGCCCCGGCTCCCCAAATTCGGCCCCTTCGCCCCCTCTCGCGCGCCGACTTCCCGATGCTTAAGTACGACACGATCAAAGAGCTGGACGACAGCCACGTCCTCAAGACCTACAACCGGATGCCCGCCCTCTTCGTCCAGGGCGCGGGCTGCGCCCTCTGGGACAACCGCGGCAACGAGTACCTCGACATGCTCGCCGGCATCGCCGTCTGTTCCCTGGGCCATTGCCACCCCGCCGTGGTCGCCGCCATCACCCGGCAGGCGCAGCAGCTCATCCACACCTCGAACGTCCTCCTCAGCGCCCCCCAGGCCCAGCTCGCCGCCTGCCTCGCCAAGCTCTCCGGCCTGGAGCGCGCCTTCTTCTGCAACGACGGCGCCACCGCCAACGAGACCGCCATCAAGATCGCCCGCAAGCACGGCAACGCCAAGCGGCCCGACGGCGACGCGGAGATCGTCACCCTCCAGCGATCCTTCCACGGACGCACGATGGGCGCCCTCTCCGCCACCGGCCAGCGTAAGTACCAGCGTCCCTTCGGACCGATGGTGCCCGGCTTCGTCCACGTCCCGCCCAACGATCTCGACGCGCTCCGCGAGGCCGTCACCCACAAGACCAGCGCCGTCCTCCTGGAGACCGTCATGGGCGAGGGCGGCGTGCTGCCCCTCTCCACCGAGGTCCTGCGCGAGGCCGAGCGGCTCTGCCGCGCGAATAACGCCCTCCTGATCCTCGACGAGGTCCAGTGCGGCGTCGGACGCACCGGCAAGTGGTTCGCCTACCAACACCACGGCGTCCGGCCCGACGTGGTGATCCTCGCCAAGGGCCTCGGCAGCGGCTTCCCCATCGGGGCCGTCCTCGTGGGCGAGCGCGCCGACGGCATCCTCGAGCCCGGCGACCACGGCACCACCTTTGGGGGCAACCCCCTCGCCTGCGCCACCGCCCTCGCGGTGCTCGACACCATCGAGCACGACGACCTCATGGCCAACGCCGAGCGCGTCGGCCGCTTCCTCCAGGACGGCCTCCGGTCGTTGGGCCTCCAGGAGGTGCAGGGCCTCGGCCTGATGGTCGGCGCGAAGCTGGACAAGCCCATCGCCCGCGACGTCGTCCGCGAGTGCTTCGACCGCAAGCTCATCGCCAACGCCACCGACGAGCAGACCCTGCGGTTCGTCCCGCCCCTCATCGTCACCGAGGCGCAGGTCGCCAAGGCCCTCTCCATCCTTGCCGAGGTTCTGGGCAAGCCCGCGCCCGCCCTCGCCCCCGCGCCCCGCAAAGTCCGCGTGGCGACCCCCGCCTACCACGACGTCCTCGCCGTCGACTCCCTCACCGACGCCCAGCTGGAGGAGGTCCTCGACCTCGCCGCCTTCGACAAGCAGCGCCGCAGGCTCGCCCCGTCGGTGATCCAGCCCGTCGAGGACCGCACCGTGGCGATGGTGTTCGAGAAGCAGTCGCTCCGCACCCGCGTCTCCTTCGAGACCGCCATCCGCGAGTTGGGCGGCCACCCCGTCTATCTCACGAAGGCCGACATCGGCATGGGAATGCGCGAGGACGTGCGCGACGTTGCCAGCAATCTCTCCCGCTGGTGCCGCGCCATCGTCGCCCGCCTCTACTGGCAGCGCGACCTGGAGCGGCTCGCCGAGGAGGCCGCCGTGCCCGTCATCAACGCCCTCACCGAGCTGGAGCATCCCTGCCAGGCCCTCGCCGACATGCAGACGATCCGCGAGAGCTTCGGCAACGAGCGGGTGAAGCTCGTCTACGTGGGCGACGGCAACAACGTCGCCCGCTCCCTCGCCCGCCTCGCCACCCGCCTCGGCTACCCCGTGACCCTCGTCGGCCCGGAGAACTTCTGGCTCGACCCCATGCCCGGTCTGGTCCAGACGGCCTCGCTGGAGGAGGGCCTCGACGGCGCGAAGATGGTCTACACCGACGTCTGGGTCTCCATGGGCGACGAGCGCGAGCAGGAGCAGCGCCAGAAGGTCTTCGCCCCGTATCAGGTCGACGAGCGCACGATGTCGATGGCCGACGACGACGCCATCTTCCTCCACTGCCTTCCCGCCCGCCGCGGCCTGGAGGTCACCGACGCGGTGATGGACGGTCGCCAGAGCCGCATCGACGATCAGGCCGAGAACCGCCTCCACGCGCAGAAGGCGCTGCTGCAGAAGGTTCTTGGGCTGTAGCGGTATGCCCGCAACCCCGCCCCTCCCTCTGCCGTAGGCAGAGGGACATGGCCTCGGTCACCATCTCTATCCCCGAGTCCGTCGCCCCCGTCCTGGGCGTTGGGGGCGAGCTGCCACGCTGGGCCCTGGAGGCGATGCTCGTGGAGGCCGTCCGCGAGGGCCACGCCTCGCGCGGCTTCCTCCGCGACGCGCTCGGCCTCTCGGTGGGGCAAGCCGACGATCTCCTCGCCTCCCGAGGCGTCCTCTACGACTTCACCCAAGAGGAACTGGAGCGGGAAGCGGGCGTCATCGCCGCTCGTCGCTCGTGATTGCCGTCGCAGACACCGGGCCGGTCAACTATCTCGTCCTCATCGACCGTGTCGAACTCCTGCGAACGTTCTAGGGGACGCTCGTCCTGCCCACCGCCGTCGTGGAGGAGCTGAGCCGACAGGCGACGCCGGAAAAGGCGCGCCGATGGACCGCCGAGCGCCCCGACTGGGTCATGGAAGGGAAGCCCCTTCGCCTCGTCGAGCCGCCTAAGCGTTTGGGTGCGGGCGAGATCGCCGCCGTCTCGCTCGCGGCCGAACTCGGCTGTCCCGTGCTGGTCGACGACCGAGACGGAGTGCGGCTTGCAGAGGCGCGTGGTCTCGACAGGATCGGCACGCTCGGCGTCCTGATCCAGGCCCACGTCGAAGGCCTGGACCACATTCGTGAAGCCCTCGACCTTCTCGCGCAGACCTCCTTCCACGCCACGCCCGCGCTCTTCGAGAGGGCCATTGCCATCGCCGAACAGCGTCGGAAGAACGACCACCCCGAGACCTGACCACGCCCGGAGCGGCGCGATCCGTCACGCTCCGGAAACGCCGACTCGGCCCGCAGCCGACGATCGCTGACATTGCTTGCGATGGCCTACGATCGCTCCGGGCCATCGTGAGCCATCGTCCGCCACGTTCGCGCTTCTCAGCCCTCTAACGCCGCCCGCACCCCCGCCTCCAGCGCCTCGGCCATCTTCCTCTGCCCCTCTTCAGACAGCATGAACGCCTCGTCGTGCCGGAGCGTGATCGTCGCCATCTCGACCAGCACCGCCGGAACCTCGCTGAACACCGATCCCGTCAGCGCCCCCTGCTTCGCCCCAATGGCCGTCTTCACGTCCGACATCAGCCCCTGGTCCTCCAGCGAACCGCGAAGACCCGCCGCGAGCGCCGCGTGGAACCGCCGCGCGAGGGGCGCGGTGCGCCGGATCACGTCCGCCGCCGGCCCCCTGACCCCCTCGGCGACCCCCTGCCGGTCGGGGTAGTACACCGCGAAGCCGGGCCGCGACGAGGCGTCGCAGTGCAGCCGCAGCATCAGGCTCGCCCCCGCCGCGTTCGCGATCTCCGCCCGCCGCCGGTTGCGCACCCGCTCGCCCTCCGTCCGCTTCGTCATCACGACCCGGTAGCCGTCCCGCTCCAGCAGCCCCTTGAGCCGCCGGGCCACGATCCAGTTCGCGTGCAGCTCCGTCAGCCGCCGCCCCCGCGTCCCGGCCCCCACCTCGCTCGAATGGCCCGGATCGAGGCACACGGTCTTCGGAGCGAGCGTCGGCGGCAGGAACACGCCCTGAAGTTACCCGTCGGGACCCGCCCAAGCCTTGCCCAAGGGCACGACCGGGCCGGACTGACCGGTCGACGCGTCCACGAACCGGTACGCCACCGCGTACCAACCGGCGCGAAGCCCCAGGCTCTGGACGAGGCGGCCCTCCGTGAACGCGACGAACCCCCGCGACTTGAACCGCCCCGTCGGCGAGCACCGCTCGTTCTTCAGCGGCTGCGCCATCAGCTCCGTCATCACCCCCGCGCGGTTGGGGCCACCCGCCGTGAACGTCAGGCCCCCCGCCCCCGCGACCGCGACCGCCACGTCGTCGCCCGCGAACGGTCCCGCCGGCGGCCCGAGGGGCACCGACCCACCCGGATGGACCTGCAGCCACCGCGTCGCGAGCCCCACGAAGGCGTTCTTCGGCGAGGGACTGTAGTGGACGCCCGTCACGCCGTCGGTGAGGGTGATCGTCCCCGCGTACCGCCCCCAAGCGTCGGCCTGCGCCGCGCTGAGCGTGTTCCAAGCCGCGTTCGCCCCCCTCAGCCGCCCCTGCGCCGCCTGGGTCGCCGGATGCGACGCCTGCCGGTACGTCGGCCTCGCCCGGATCACCGTCCCCGAACGCCCCCGCGCCACGTACTGCCGCCCCATCTTCCCGCTCAGTTGCGAGAACGCCATCGAAAGCTTCGCCTTAGCCACACCCCGAGTGTCGGTCGAACTCCCCCATCGCTTTAGAGTCCTCCGCCTATCGAGTCCGTATCGAAACAGCCGGTTTCGATACGAACTCGACACGAGCGTGATACAAACATACCGCCTCGATACGAGTGTAAGCCCCTCTCCATCTTCTCAGTACAGAGATGGGAAAGTGACCTTCCTAATGCCGCTCGATATTCGTCTACATATTTTCCGCAATTTTCGGTATGTTCGTTTTCCGCGGAAGGGTTTATGCTGTTCTTGCTTTG
>CAXTOO010000144.1:0-10086 GCA_964245875.1 uncultured Fimbriimonas sp.
CCTCCTCGACGAGCCGCGCCGCGCCCGCGCCGCCCTCCTCGGCGGGCTGGAACATCAGCACGACGTCGTTCGGTCGCTCCCGCTCAGCGAGTTCCGAGGCGGCGCCGAGGAGGACGGTCATGTGGCCGTCGTGGCCGCAGGCGTGCATCGTGCCGGGGGTCTCGCTGGCGTAGGGCAGACCGGTCTTCTCGGTGACCGGAAGGGCGTCCATGTCCGCGCGCAGGGCGACGCAGCCGCCGCCGGCCTTTGTGGCCAGGAGGTGGGCGACGACGCCGGTGCCGCCCGCCATGTTGGGCGTGAACGCGATGCCCATCTCGTGGAGATGCGCACAGACGGTGTCGTGGGTGCGCTGCTCCGCATAGCCCAGCTCGGGGTGGCGGTGGAAGTCGTGGCGCAGCTCGACGAGGCTTTCGAGACGGGCGGGCATGGGGGAAGGCTACCCGGCGGGAATCGTTATGGCGGCTCGCGCGTCTAAACTAGAGACCATGACCACGCTTCTCGTAGGCCTCGTGCTCCTCAAGGGACAGGCGATCGTCGGCCCCAAGATCCTCTTCAACATGGCGAACGGCAAGTCGTTCACGATCCAGACGGACGCAAAAAACGCCCCGAAGACCGCCGCGGGCATCGTCGCGCTGGTGAAGAAGGGCTTCTACGACAAGCAGCGCGTCCACCGCGTTGAGGACTGGGTGACACAGTGGGGCGACCCCAAGAGCAAGAACGGCGTCGACATTCCGGGCGTCGGCGGCGGGCAGAACAGCGCGCCGTTGCCGTTTGAGGCGGGCACGCTGTCGTTCACGAAGGGCACGGTGGGGATCGCCTCGACGGGCACGGGCGTGGGCGGCGACTGCCAGCTTTTCGTGGTGAAGCGCGACTCGGCGTTCCTGAACGGCGGCTACTCGGCGATGGGCCGCGTGGTGGCGGGGATGAACGTCGTGATGAACATCCAGCGCGGGGACAAGATCCTTTCCGCACGGATCGTCAAGTAAGACGTGGCGCAGGCCTTCGTGCCTGCGCCACAGATCAGCGGACCGAGCGGGCGGCGCGGATTCGCTGGATGGCTTTGTCGATCTCCTGCGTGGCCTGATCCTCGGTCAGTTCGGTGTCCTCGCCGCGTAACGCGCGGCGGGCGCGCTCCAGGTCGGCCTCGGCGCGCGAGAGGTCGATGTCCTTCGCCCGTGAGGCTTCGTCGGCGAGGACGGTCATCTTGTTCGCCTTGACCTCCACGAAGCCGCCGCCGATGTACACGTAGTGGCGCCCGCCCTGCGGGTCGAGGTACTCCAGAAGGCCGGGCTTGAGCGCCGCCACCAGGGGGAGGTGGTCGGCCATCACGCCGAAGTAGCCGCTGGTGCCGGGCGCGACGACGGAGGTCACGCTCTCGGCCACGACCTCGCGATCGGGGGCGACGACGCTGAGCGCGAACTCCTTCGCCACGTTCAGACCGCCGCCTGGAGCTTCGCGGCCTTCGCCCGCACGTCGTCGAGGCCACCGCAGTAGAGGAACGCTTGCTCGGGCACGTCGTCGAGGTTGCCGTTGACCAGCTCCTTGAACGCCGCGACGGTCTCGTCGACGGGCACGTAGCGTCCGGGGTTGCCGGTGAAGGGTTCGGCGACGAAAAACGGCTGCGAGAAGAACCGTTCGATCTTGCGGGCGCGTCCGACGAGCTGCTTGTCGTCGTCCGAGAGCTCGTCGATGCCGAGGATCGCGATGATGTCCTGCAGCTCGCGGTACCGCTGGAGGGTCTGCTGGACGCGGCGGGCAACGTCGTAGTGGTCCGCGCCGACGACCGAGGGGTCGAGGTTCTTGGAGGTCGAGGCAAGGGGGTCGACCGCGGGGAAGAGGCCCTTGGAGGCGATCGAGCGTTCCAAGTAGACGTAGGCGTCGAGGTGGGCGAAGGTGGTGGCCGGGGCGGGGTCGGAGGCGTCGTCCGCAGGGACGTACACGGCCTGGACCGAGGTGACGGAGCCCTTTCGGGTGGAGGTGATGCGCTCCTGGAGCGCGCCCATCTCGGTCGCGAGAGTGGGCTGGTAGCCGACCGCGCTGGGCATTCGGCCGAGGAGCGCCGAGACCTCGGAGCCCGCCTGGACGAAACGGAAGATGTTGTCCACGAAGATCAGGACGTCGGAACCCTGCTCGTCGCGGAAGTACTCGGCCATGGTGAGCGCGGTGAGCGCGACGCGGAGGCGCGCGCCAGGCGGCTCGTTCATCTGGCCGAAGACCATCGCGGTCTTGTCAAGAACGGACTTCTCGGTGCCGTCCTTGTCGGTGAACTTCGCCTCCTTCATCTCGAGCCAGAGGTCGTTGCCCTCGCGGGTGCGCTCGCCGACGCCGGCGAACATCGCAACGCCCGACGCTTCGACCGCGATGTTGCGGATGAGCTCCTGGATGGTGACGGTCTTGCCCAGGCCCGCGCCGCCAAAGAGGCCGATCTTGCCGCCCTTGTTGAAGGGGATGAGGAGGTCGACGACCTTGAGGCCGGTCGCGAGGAGCTCGACGCCGGTCGCCTGTTCGGCGAAGGTGGGCGCGTTGCGGTGGATGGGGAGGCGGGGGGCGGCGGCGACGGCGGCGGCGCGGGTCTCCTGGACCGCCACCGACTCGGCGTGCTCGCCGGAGGTCAGGAGGTCGATGGGCTTGCCCAGAACGTTGAAGATGCGCCCGAGGGTCGCGTCGCCGACGGGCACGGTGATGGGTGCACCGGTGTCGGCGACGGTCATGCCGCGCACGAGTCCGTCGGTTGAGGCGAGGGCGATGGCGCGCACGACGTCGTCTCCGAGGTGCTGCGCGACCTCGCAGGTGATGTCCACGCCGCGCGCCTCGTCCTTGATCTCGATCGCGTTGTAGATCTCGGGCAGCGCGCCAGAGCCGAACGAGACGTCGACCACGGGGCCGACGACGGAGATGACCTTACCGGTACCTGGCATTGATTTCCTGGGCGGTCTGGAAGTTTCCAGGACCAGCAGGAGTGTACCCGTGGGGAGTGGGGCGGTGAACAGTGGGGCGCGAGGCGTCGGATGCCATGGCGCGAATCCTCCTTCAAGAGCGCGTGGATGGCTCAGAGCAGATCGTCGAGAACGATCACGTTCGGCAGCGGCACGTTCCATAAGGCTTTGTCGTTCGTGACGAACGCGTCGCACCCGGCGAGCTCGGCGGTCGCGACATGGATCGCGTCGGGCGTGCGGAGTCCGGGACGGCCCGCGCGGAGCTCAGCGGAACGACGAAGCACCTCCCACGTCACCGCCTCGACACGGAAGCCTGGGGCTTCGACGATCGATTCGCATGCGAGGACGACATCGGCCCGCTAGTCGCGGAGAGGCATCACAAGGGCTTCGGAGAGCGCAAGTTCGCTCACGAGCAGGATCGCCGTCCCGTGCTGGGCTGACCGCCAGAGTGGGCTTACGATGGGGGCGTACAAAGGATGTCTCTCGACGGCGTAGATTAGGATCGCAGAATCGAGTGCGATCAATCCCTGGATGGGGAGGGTCAACGATCCCACGAGTCGCGACTTTCCTGAAGCTCCCGCTCGCGCTCTGCCCAATAGGCGGCGTCCCGATCGAGCAGCCTAAGCGCGTCGATCCTCTCGAAGGCCGATGAGACAGTCTGGGGAATCTGAGCCGGCAACAGGATCACTTCTAGCGACTCACCCTCAGCGATCTCGGGCGCGACGATCTCGATCCGGTGGCCGGGACCGACCTGGGCCGACATGCGATAGGCGCGCGCGCGGATCATGCTTCCATTCTACGCACGATCACACCGCCCAGAACGGCATTGATGCTCGGCCACTCCTCTTTGACGGCGATTCGGAAGGCTCGCTCTCCAGCCAATCCCCGCTCCATGAACGCGATCAGACGGTAACTCGGCAGCCGCAGGTCAAGGAGATCGTCGCGGGGGAAGGCAGCTTGCGGGAGCCGGTCAGGGTCCAATGATGAACCTCGCCGCGCGACCGGTGAAGAACCACCACGTCCTTCACGCCGTTCGCAAGGTAGAGCGGCGGCCCCGAGACAAGGTCCTTGGCCTCGTAATCGGGACTCGTGATCTCAACGACCGCCTCGGGGACGGCGTCCACAAAGCCCTCCTCCTGGAGCGGTCGTCGGCAGAAGATGGAGATGTCCGGCCGTTTCACGATTCCACTGGGGAAGCGAACGGCGACATCGAGCGCGCGGTAGCAATCGCAGCCGCTCGCGTCGCCGGAGGGCTGGACGGCGCTGTAGATCGAGACCGCCAGCTCCTGGTGACGAAGCCCCGGCATCGCCTCCCAGACGATGCCGACGTCGGTCATCTCCAGCCGAAGGCCGAGCTCTTCGGCGCGAGCCATCAGGTCCCAGAGCTTGTCGCCTTCGATCGGCGGCAGGAGGACGTTGGGGGCGGCCATGTGTGCATTCTACGGCGATTCGGGACGGAGGGGTAGATCTCCGCGGGGCCTCAGGGCGGATGCGGGAAGGGTCGATGGAAGAACGGCTTCTCGAACGCAAGGGAGTGCGCCGAGACGCCGGACCAACCCCGGCTGGAAGCCGGGGCGACGAGGGGCCGGAGATGCCTCCTAGAAGGAGCCACCACCCTCTTCGGCGGGGCGCAGGGCGCCCTCACGGCGGACGTCGCGCATCCGCTCCAGGCGGATCTCCTCGACGCCCACGTCCTGGAGGAACTGGAGCCAGTTTTCCTCCACGATCTTGCGGACCTGCGGCTCGGGCACGCCCCGCGCCTGGGCCTCGCGCACGATGAGGTCGAGCTGTCGGCGGCGGAGTTGGGCGCGCTTCTCGACCGCCTCGTGGCGGAGGGTCTCCAGGAACGCGAGGCGCATCTCCTCCGAGACGGCGTCGATCCGGCCCGCCTGGGCTTCGAGGTCCTTCATGTCGCCGTTGCCCACGAGGTTCACCGGGCGGAGCATCGCGTTGAAGCGGCTGATCTCCGCCGCGAGGGCCGCCTCCTGGGGTCCGAGGGCCATGACGCCGTGCGGGTGCTGGGAGTCCGGCTGGAAGCCAGACCCACCCTCCTCCTCGTTCACCCGCGCGTGGGCGATCCAGAAGGGGATCGCCTCCAAGAGCGCCGCGAGGGCGAGCCAGAAGAATCCCGCGAGGGAGAAGAGCGAGCCGAACGCCTGCTCAATCCGGGCGGTCGAGGCCGCGCCGTCCATCGCGAGGAGGCTCGGCACCGGCGCGTTGGGCATCGCGAAGCCCGCGCTCTCCGTCTTGGTGAGCAGGCCCATGAGGCGGCTCATCTCGGAGTAGGCCCTCTGGAGCACGGAGAAGCCCCCTCCGTTCGTCTCCGCCGAGAGGGCGGCGGTCGCATCGAACTGGAACCCCTCCCAGCTCGACTGCGCCTCCTGCGCGTTCTTGATCATCGCGTCCTGCTCCGCCAGCATCCCCTCCGCGGCGGCGGAGTCGGGGTACTCGCCGCGCGCCTGGCGGCTGAGGATCCGCGCTCGGATCGCCCGCGCGTACTGGACCCGGTTCGAGAGCTTCGCGTTCGCGAGGAGGCGCGCCTCGTTCGCCTTCTGCGAGAGCGCGAGGGTCTGCGCCTTGAGGTCGTCGCGCTGCCGCAGGGGCACGATCTGGGCCGACTTGTAGTCCGCGTAGAACGACGTGAAGCCCATGAACGAGCAGAACACGCTCACGCCGAGGATCGCCGCGAGGGGCGCGCGCCATCGCAGCCGCTCCTCGTCGCCCGCGTTGAGGAGTTGGACGCCCGCGTAGAGCGCGATCGCCTGGAGGCCACAGCCCAGGGCGATCGCGGGCACGATCGGCAGGGCGAGCGAGATGCCGTGGACGTTAGTCCAGGCGGAGACGGCCTGGACCGGCAGCACGACGAGGAGCCATTTCCATCCGGCGTGCGAGTTGCGGAGCCAGCCGAGAAGCGCGCGCCACGCGCCCTCGTGGAGGGGCGGGCGGTGCAGGCGAAAGTCGTCTTTGAACAAGGTTCTGGGTCCCTGGAGTCCTACCGAGGTGTCTGCGTTCCGTGCGGTTTGATTGTACGACGAGGAGAAGGGCGGTAGGCCTTTTGGCCCTAAATGGAACGGTGACGCTGAGCAGAGGGAGAGATGCTCCCTTCTCACGCTGAGTGTCCTGCCGGATGTCGTTGGTTCAAGGTTTCGGACGCGGGAACGTCAAACCGACTTCCGTTCCACTTGGGTTTGGAGCCCATTCGAAGCATCGCCATCGCGTACGATGCTCGCAAAGGGGGTTCTTTCTGCTATCAAATGGGCATCCTTCAGGTTCAACGTCGGACAAGGGTCGTCTTTCCGAGAAGTTTTGTTCAGATTGGGATTTCGCGTTTGGACACGAGGGTCGTTCGTTCGGTTCGTCCACAACCCCCTCTTTCCTAGGGGCGGGAAAAGCAACCGCCGAGACGCGGGAATGTCCGGTTAGGGACAAGGCGAGAAGGGGCACGATGGCCGGGAGACCATTGCCACGCTACTCCGGATGGCCCTTCGACCGGCCCTTGAAGCACCGCAGCACCAAGCGCGCTGCAAGGTACAGCCCTGTCAACGGGATCATCAGGCACGCCGGGGCAAGGCTGCGCATGTGAAAGGCGGAGACTGCGTTGTGAGGCTCTCCTAGGACTTATAAGGCTAATGAGACCTATACGGGCTCTAAACCCGTATAATGCGGGCAAGCCTCGCGCTCTTCCGAACATGAAACGCTTCCTCAACTGGTTCAAGGCCGTCTTCAACCGCACGATGGACAAGGTCGAAGACCCGGACATCATGCTCGACCAGGCCAAGCGCGACATGCAGATGGCCATCGTCAACAACCGCGAGAAGGCGGTGCAGGCGATCACCGCGAAGAACCGCCTCCAGTCGCTCCTGGAGGAGACGAAGAAGCGGTCGGCCACCCTGGAGAGCCAGGCGGCGACGGCGCTCAAGACGGGCAACCGCGAGATGGCGGCGCAGTTCATGCGCGAGAAGATGAACAACGACGCCAGCGTGGTCCAGCTTCAGACCTCGTACGACGGGGCGGTCGCGACCGTCGAGCAGGTCAAGGTCGGCATCAAGCGCCAGGAGGAGGAGGTCCGCAAGAAGACCGCCGAGGCGCTAGCCCTCAAGGCGCAGTGGAAGAACGCGCAGATCCAGAGCGCGATCAGCAAGACGCTCGAGGGGCTGAACTTCGAGAACGAGTTCGACACCGGCTCGTTCGGGGCGGCGCGCGACCGGATCGCGAACGCGCAGGGCGAGGCGTCGGCGCGGCAGGAGATGCTCGGCACGAGCTTCCAGGGCCGGGTGATGCAGATGGAGGACCAGGCGCGCGACCTGGAGGCGGAGAGCGAGCTGGAGAAGCTGGAGGAGCGGCTGGGGATGCGCGCTCCGTCGGCCCCGGTCCAGGAGACGCAGACCGTCTCGGTCGGTGGCGCCACGCCGGTCACGCCGGACGCCGCCGCCGACGCCCAGGCGCGCTCGGAGGCCGAGCGCCAGCTCGAAGAGCTCGAGAAGCGGCTGAACGGGCAGTAGCTCCGAAGATGGTTCCCCTTGCCGCCGCGGCGCGAGGTTAGCGTTCGTCGCAACCTTTCAACGCGAGCGAAAGGGGGAACCGTGGGAGGGTCCGCCGAGGGATGCGACGCAGTCGCGCCCCAGGTGGAGGGGGCTGTCACGTCAAACGCCTGTTTTCAGTTCAACGCAACCCGTCGAATAGACCGCCTAAGAACTCAGCGAGCAAACGCTGAAAAGCTCCTCCAGCGGCTGTGGTAGAGAAACGGGCCGGAGGCTCTCCCCCCGGCCCCCTCTCATCGCCCGATGTGAGTTTTTCAAGAACGGAATCTTCCCGCCGTGGCGACGAGAGGGGGTGCCGCTAGCCGCCGGGCTGGGCGGTGGTCGGGAACACGGCCGCGGTGCGGTCGATCGCGCTCCGGGCCTCCGTGTCGGTTCCGTTCCGCCGCTCGGTCCGGCCCCGCATCTGGTCGCCTCCGACCGGGTTGAACCGCGCCTCGTCGTTGGAGGCCTGCTTCTCGCCCTCGTTCGTGGCCTCGGCCTTCGGCATCGCCTTGAACGACGTCCCCTCGTAGGGCATCGAGCAGCCCGCGAGGGAGAGGAGAAAGGCGGCGTAGGCGAGCGGACGCATCGGGGGGAGAGTACCCCCTGGACCGCCACTCGCCAGAGTGGCTCTTTTCTCCACCTCCAACCCCCTCCACCTGGGAGGCGACTCAATCGGATCAATTCACAACGTCTTTTTGTCGCCTCCTTCGGCGGACCCTTCATCGCCCGACGGAGGCCAGCGGTGATCGGAACCGCTGTGCCGAGGCGGCGAGGAGGGGGCTAGGCCTGCACACTACCGTCCACGATCCGCACGATCCGGTCGGCGTTCTCCAGCATCGTCGGGTCGTGCGTGACCATCACGAGCGAGCCGCCGCCACGGTGCTGGTTCAGAAGCGACACGACCGCCACGCCGTTCGTGTGGTCCAGGGCCGCCGTCGGCTCGTCGGCGAACACCACCCGCGGGCGCGCCAGCAACGCCCGCGCGACGCACACCCGCTGGCGCTCGCCGCCGCTCAGCTCGTGCGGCAGGCGGTGCGCCTTCGGCAGCACGCCCAACCGGTCGAGCAGGTCGTCGGCCTCGTCGATGTCGCCGCCCGTCGAGAGCACGTTCTCCAGCGCCGAAAGGTAGCCCAGGAGGTACGGCTGCTGGAACACGAAGCCGAACTCACGCAGGCGGAGCTTCGCGCGGCCCTCGTCGCCCATCGAGGCGAGGTCGCGGCCCTCGTACAGGACGCGGCCGTGGGTGGGCACCTTCAGGCCGCTCAGGAGGTATAGCAGGGACGACTTGCCTGAGCCGGACGGCCCGAGGATGCCCAGGAACTCGCCCGGCCTCACCTCCAGGTCCACGTCGCGGCAGGCGTACACGTCGCGTCCCTGGTCCTGGTAGACGAGCGACGCGCCCTCCGCGCGGACGCTCAGACGAGCCTCCGCTCGACCACGCCCACCGGGTCGAACCGCCGGAAGCGGAGCACCACCGAGGTGATGGCGACGAGCAGGATGCAGACCGGCAGCGGGACGGTGTAGGCGTATGCCTTCGGGTCGAAGATCTGGAGGGCGAACGCCTTGGGCTGCATGAGCAGCGCGTCGGCCACGTTCAGCGCGCCCACCGCCAGGGCGAGGCCCAGCGCCCATCCGCCCGCGATCACCAGCACGGTCTCCAGCAGCACCCGCGTGAGGATCTGGCGCTTCGTGTAGCCCACGGCCTGGAGCAGCCCGAACTCGACGAGGCGCTGCGACTGGTAGATGTTGATGAGCATCGCCATCATCACCGTGATGATCACCACGAGCGTCCCGATGACCACGTTCAGGATCTTGAAGAGGGTCTCGAACATCGTGTCGCTCTCCTCCTGGACCTTGCGGTAGCTGAAGACGAGGGCGCGTCGCCCCTTGAAGCGCGCGGTCATCCAGTCGCCGAGCTTCGCCTGCTCCAAAGGGTTCTTGGCGAACGCGAGCGCGAAGTCGATAGGCGGGAAGTAGTCCTTGCGCATCGTCTCGATCGAGCCGACCATGAGCCAGCGGTCGGTGTCGGCGATGCCCACGACCCTCACCGGGCGGGGCGAGTAGGCGTCGATGTCGTCGGGCCTCTGGAGCACGGAGCCGAGCGACAGGCCGAGGTTCTTCGCGACGGGCCGGCTGACCACGGCCTCCGGCTCGCCCGGCGCGGGCAGCCGTCCGCGCAGGCCCCGGCTGCCTTCGCGCGCGAGGTAGTAGACGAGGTCGTCCCGCGAGAAGCCGAACATCGTGTAAGGCCACTTGCCCACGATGCTGTGGACCTGCGCCGAGGAGTTGCGGCCGATCGCCATGCGTTCGACGGCGTAGGGCGAGTGCTCGCGCACCTCGGCCATCATGCCCGGCAGGGCGGTCGGGTCGCCGCGCGGCGTGAGCGCGGTCCAGCCCTTGGAGTAGTCGTAGATCGTCCGCACCGAGTAGGGGATGGAGTCGATGAGGGCGATGATCGACGTCACGAGGAGCACCGCGAGCATGATGACCGCCACGAGAGGCAAGGTCTTTCCGGCGTTGCGCCGGAGGAAGATGGTGGGCGAGAGGGGCGACGCGCGGTTCTTGCTCCGCTTCCCTTCCGGTCCCCCTCTCCTCTCCGGGGGAGAGGGGCTAGGGGTGAGGGGCGT
>CAXTOO010000145.1:0-10083 GCA_964245875.1 uncultured Fimbriimonas sp.
CATGCGGACGAAGATTCCGTTCTCGACCTGGGCGTTGATCGCGCTCTGCGCGCCGTCGGCGGCCGCGTCGTCGACCTCGATGCCGCGGTTCAGGGGGCCGGGGTGCATGACGAGGCAGTCCTTGGCGGCCCAGGGCAGCGTGTCCTTGTTCACCTGGTACATCCGGGCGTACTCGTTCACCGAAGCGAGGGTCGAGTCCTGCATCCGCTCCCGCTGGAGCCGCAGGCAGATCACGACGTCGCAGTCCTCGATGCCCGCGCCGAGGTCGTAGAACACCTTGCCGGGGATCATGCCGGTCTGGTGGGGGATAAGGGTGCGGGGGCCGACGAGGCGGACCTCGGCGCCCATCTTCGAGAGGAGCCAGGCGTTCGAGCGGGCCACGCGGGAGTGCTCGACGTCGCCCACGATGGCGACGCGCAGCCCCTCGATGGAGCCCTTGCGCTCGAGGATCGTGAGGGCGTCGCCGAGGGCCTGGGTGGGGTGCTCGTGCTGGCCGTCGCCCGCGTTGAGGACGGGGCCGCCGAAGTGGCGGGCGGCGAGGGTGGGCGAGCCGCTGGCCTTGTGGCGCATCACGAGGCCGTCGAGCCGCTCGTGGCGCAGGGTGAGGATCGTGTCCTTGAGGGTCTCGCCCTTGCTCATCGACGAGCCGCCCGAGGCGAAATTGGCGCTGCGCAGACCCAGGTACCACGCGGCCTGCTCGAAGCTCACGCGGGTGCGGGTGGAGTTCTCGAAGAACAGCATCCCGACGGTCTTGCGGCCGAGCGAGGGCACGGGGCGGTCCTCGACCACGCGCGCCTTGAACTCGGCGGCGTCGCTCAGGAGCTCGGCGATCTCGTCGGCCGGCAGGTGTCGGATGCCCAGGAGGTCCTTCGCCATGTCGTCTACGTGATACCCGTTGCGGAGGGAAACCGGGCTCTCCCCCCATCCACCTGGGGCGTGCTTCGCGCATCCCTCGGCGGACCCTCCCTCTCATTTTCCTCGCGTTGGAAGGCGTCCGGGTTCGAGACCTCTGCGCCGTGGAAAAACGAGAGTGGATGACGGGGGCGGTAGTCTGTCGTTCGCACGATGCTGCTGCCCCTGCTCATGACCCTCGCCGCCCGTTCGGTCGACTTCTACATCGGCACCTACACCGCCAAGGACGCCAGCAAGGGCATTTACCGCGCCTCGCTGGACGAGGCGACGGGCGCGATCTCGAAGCCGGTGCTCGTGGCCGAGGCGGAGAATCCGAGCTTCCTCGCCCTGCGCGGGGGGCGCCTCTACGCCGTGCGCGAGACGGCGGCCGGCGAGGCGAGCGCCTACGCGATCCTTCCCGACGGCGGGCTGAGGGAACTCTCGACGGTGTCGGGCCTTGGCGCGGCCCCGTGCCACCTCTCGGTCGGCGCGAAGGGAAAGAACCTGCTCGTCGCGAACTACGGTCCCGGCACCCTCTCCGTGCTCCCGATCCTGGAGGACGGCTCGCTCTCCGGCCCCTCGCAGACCTTTCGCCACGCCGGCTCAGGCCCGAACGAGGGCCGGCAGGAAGGGCCGCACGCCCACTTCGTGCAGACCGACGCCCGCGCCCGTTTCGCCTACGCCTGCGACCTGGGTACGGACGAGATCCTCGTGTACCCCTACGACCCCAAGCGCGGCGATCTGGGCGAGGCGACCGCGGTGAAGACCGCCCCCGGCGCGGGGCCGCGCCACCTCGCGTTCGGCAAGGGCTTCGTCTACGCGAACAACGAGCTGGACAACACCGTCGTCGTGTACCGGGTGGACGGCAAGACGGGCGGGCTGACGCCCATGCAGTCGCTCTCGACCCTGCCCTCGGACTTCAAGGGCCACAGCTCCACCGCCGAGATCGCGCTCCACCCGAACGGGCGGTTCCTCTACGTCTCGAACCGCGGCGACGACAGCGTGGCGGTGTTCTCGGTGGGGCGCGACGGAGGGTTGGCCCTCGTGGAGATCCGTCCGCTGGGCTTGAAGGAGCCGCGCGGCTTCGCGTTCGAGCCTTCAGGACGGTGGTTGGTTGCCGGAGGGCAGAACTCGGACGAGCTGGTCGCGTTCCCGGTCGACCCGAGGACCGGCCGCCTCGGCGCGGCGACGGGCCGCGCGGCGGTGGGCAAGCCGGTCTGCGTGGTGTTCCGAGGCTAGGCCGTGTCCCGTGAATCGGAATCGTCCCTGTGCGACCCCGACGGGGTCGGGTTCGGGACGTCGCCGCCGGGGGACTCCGAGTCCCGGCGGCCTTCTGGGATCCCTTCGGGGTCGTGCCGCGCCACTTCGACCTTGCCGGGACTCACCGGACACAGCCTAGGCATCTCCAGAGGACTTTAGCTTGATCCAATCCCATCGCACGTTAGCGCCCGAAGAGGTCGTCCACGCGGAGCGGGCCGTTCGCGCCGTAAGGCGTGAACTCCTCACCCTCTTCGAGGGTGAGCGTGTCCCGCCACTCGTCGCCCTCGGGGCGGCGGCGGAGCTCGACGCGGCGGCGGGCCACGTCGAGGAGGACGTACTCGGGGATGTCGTGACGGGCGTAGAGCGCGGCCTTGGTGGTCCGGTCGGTTCGGACGGTCGAGTCGGACACCTCGACCACGAGCAGGACGTCTTCCCTGGAGATGTCCTGGCCCAGGGGCGTGGTGGCGACAATGATGTCCGGCTCCGGCTCGCTCGTGTCGGAGAGCGGCAGGGTGAGTCCCGCAGCCACGGTAACCTCCACGCCGAAGACGGCGCGCAGGGCTTCGACGGCGAGCACGAGGCTGATGCGGTGCGGCGCGTTCTGGCCCATCTTCTTCACGATGAACCCGTCGAGCAGCTCGAACGACTCGGGGTCATCGAACGCGCCCGAACCGATCAAGCGCTGAACCTCCGCGATGGTCCAGCGCTTGAGCCTCTCCTGCGGGACGACGATCATCGGTCCATTATACGTCCGCTGCGTCTGAAGGCGGTACCCTGTGGGCATGACCCAACGTCTGCCCGAGTGGCTGACGATCCGCCTGCCCCGGCCCGACACGATCAAGGAGGTCGAGTCGATGATGCGGGCGAAGAGCCTGCACACGGTGTGCGAGAGCGCGCGGTGCCCCAACCTGCCGGAGTGCTGGAGCAAGAAGACCGCGACCTTCATGATCCTCGGCGACACCTGCACGCGCTCGTGCGGGTTCTGCGCGATCAAGGTGGGGCGCGGCCTCGCGCTGAACCCCGACGAACCCGCAGACATCGCGGGCGTGGCGGCGGAGTTGGGGCTGAAGCACATCGTGGTGACGAGCGTCGCGCGGGACGACCTCGCGGACGAGGGCTCGGCGCAGTTCGCGCGGACCATCGAGGCGCTCCACGCGCAGAACCCCCTGTGCATCGTGGAGGTGCTCACGCCGGACTTCAAGGGGAAGCGGTGGTGCATCAAGAACGTGACCGACGCCCGGCCGGAGATCTACAACCACAACATCGAGACGGTGTCGCGGCTGCACACCATCGTGCGGCCGCAGGCGAAGTACGAGCGCACGATGGACGTGCTGCGCACGGTGAAGGATCTCGATCCGCGCATCCACACGAAGTCGGGCATCATGCTGGGCCTCGGGGAGACGAAGGACGAGGTGATCGTGACCCTCAAGGACCTGCGGAAGGTGGGGGTCGACGCGGTGACGATCGGGCAGTACCTGCGGCCCACGATGAGGCACCTGCCGGTGAGCGAGTATATCCACCCGGACGCCTTCAAGGAGTACGAGGGGATCGGGGAGGAGCTTGGGTTCGCGTTCGTGGCGAGCGGGCCGTTCATCCGTTCGTCGTACAACGCGATCGAGTTCAGCAAGAAGGTGATGGCAGAAAGGCTGGCCCAGATGGACGCCGCGCCCGCCCCGCGGAAGGCGGGCATGACGATGCTGAAGATGGCGTAGGTGGCGAGGGTACCCAGACCATCGTGCCGTTTCTGGCCGGGCAAACGTCTATCCCTCACGAGACTCTGGAGAGTCTGGCCACCCATGCGTCCAAGCCGCCCTCGCCGACCGGAGCGACCGAACCTATCCGGACGCGGTCAGGGTGGCCTGGGGCGGCGCCGTGGACTCCCGACTCGCGATGCCGGCGGTAGCACGACTCGGGAAGGCAACCAGGGACACGATCGAGCGGCCAGCCGCCCGATTCGCGCGCACGATGTTGGTGATGTCGAAGTTGTACACCCCGGACGAGGAGGTGAGGGCGCCTCCGGCTGTGCTCGATACTCCCTGTGCGCTCGGGGCGTTGTTCCAGGCGATCGAGGCCTCGTCCCAATTCGTCGAGGTCGAGTAGAGCTGGAAAGGCACTCCCGCGCCGCGTCCCGAGCCTAGCGAGACTTCCAGCCGCAGGAAGACCTTGGACACGTTGCCCGGAACGGCGGAGGTGTCGATCTTGAAGAACGCACGGCTCACGTCGTTGTCCACCGATCCGACGCGCAACGAGGTGGCCGTGCCGTAGTTCGTGGTGGCGTACGTACCGTTGCGCACGTACGCATCGGCTACGATGGGGATGACCGCCCGTGTGGCGGTGGCCGTGGCACCCGCGCCGCTGGTGTACCGGGCTTGGAGCGTGTTGAACTTGGGGATGCTCAGGCCCGTGCGGGTCACGACGGGACTCTCGGGGAAGACCTCGGTTTCCGGCATCACGTCGGTCGCGCCGGGCGAGGTGCCGATGCGGAAGGTCATCCTGTCGACGCCGGTCTCGGTGTCGTAGGCCCAATGGTTGACCGAGAAGCCCGTCGAGGTGTAGAAGCCCACGTTGAACCGGGCGACGACGGGCGGGGTGTCGTCGCCGGTGTACGTGCCACACCACATCTCGAAGCCCCCCTGGTCGCTGCCCGCGAGGACGGTGCCGGTCTTGCTCTTGACCGCGCCGAAGGGGGCGGTCGTGACGGTGTAGGATCCGGGAGGCAACGATTCGAAGCGGAAGGTGCCGTCGGCGCGGGTCGTCGTCGAGTAGTTGACGCCGGTGTTGTTCGTCTTCTTCGCCCGCACCGACACGTTCTGGAACGCGGTGCCGTTGTAGTAGACGATGCCCTTGATCGCGCCGACGGTGGCGCCGCGGGCGTTGTAGTCGAGGAGCAAGGTCTCCATGTCGAGACAGCCATAGCCCTGGTAATACTCCCATGAGCCGTTGTTCTGGGCGGTGGCGCCCTTGGCCGCCGACTGCTCCAGGGCGCGGTAGACGCGTCTGTTCGCCCAGCCGCTCGTCTGATCCAGCCCGTTCTTGCCGTAGAACAGGCCCGCCGCGCCTGCGACCTGCGGGGTCGCCATCGAGGTCCCGGCGAGATAGGTGTATTCCGGGGTGTACGGCGGGTAGAGGCTGGGGTTCTCCGAAAGCGCGCTCACGCCTCGAACAGCGGTCGAGAAGACGAACTGGATGGTGAGCTGGTCCGACGTCTGAAGAAGATCGCCGCCCGGTGCCGCGATGTCGATGTAGGGGCCGTAGCCCGAGTAGGTGCCGGTGGCGGGGACGCCATCCGGCCCGTTGGCGGTGACCGCGAGGACGCCGCTGCACGCGGCGGGGTAGATCGGTCCAAGATCGCCGCCGCCGGAGCCGTTCTCGTTGCCCGCCGCGACGACGAGCGAGCCTTTCTGTACCGCGTAGGTCGAGGCGTCCTGGAAGAGCTGGCTGTAGTTGGTGGTGCCGAGGCTGAGGTTGATGACGGCGGCGCCGTGGTCGGCGGCATAGTACATCGCCGCCGCCGCGTCGGCGTCGGTCCCGGTGCCCTGGTCGTCGAACACGCGCAGGATCATGCCCCGGCAGGCATAGCCGGTGCCGACCACGCCGTGGCCGTCGAACGCGCCGTTGTTCGCCGCCGCGAGGGCGAGGCCCGCGACGTGGGTGCCGTGGCCGTTGTCGTCGTCCGTCGAGCCGGCGGTCTCCTCGCCAAGCTCGAAGCGTCGGCTCAGGGACTTGTCGAGCTGGCCGCCCTGGGCGCTGTCGGTGCTGGTGCCGCCCGCGTTGGCGAAGTCGGGATGGTCCATGTCGCAGCCGGTGTCGATCACGGCGACGAGGGGGGCGTCGTGGGGCTTGGTGGCGGCGGTGTAGTACCGATTCGGCCAGACGTTCCAGCCCGCGAAGGCGTTGGTGTCGGTCATGTGCCAGAGACGGCGGAAGGTGGTGGGCTCGTCGTCGCCGAAGTAGAGGATGAGGTCCTCGCTGGTCTCCTCCGCGTTCCAATCGGCATCGTTGGGGTCGGCCACCAGCGGATACACGCGGTGGACCGGCTGGGCGGCGAGCACGCCGGGCTGACCCGCCAGCGCTTTGGCGAACGCCTCGACGTCGGTGGCCGCGGGGATTCTCCAGAGGGTCCAGCCCGAGTGACCGATCTGCGAGACGATCTCGCCTCCGGGCACGGGGCTTCCCTTCGAGGCGGCGCGGACCGACTTCGCCCTACCGGTCGCAAGGAGATCGGCGGCGGTCGAGGCGCGAAACTTGACGAGCACCTCGCCCGCGACGATCTCGTTCAGGGGGCCGGTGGGAATGCCGGGAACGGGCCGGTGGGGACCGGCGAGGAGAAGGGCCAACAGGGGGAGCGTCATTGCGATTTCCGAATGGCGAGGCGTTCGCCAAAAAGACGCTCCTATTGTCCGCCGACAATTCGATTTTCCCCGGTGTTTTTGCCTTTCGGGGGCGCGGTAGCGCATTTTTAGCTCCATCGCGCCGTTCGGATATGCTGAGGGAGATCTTTAGACCGCCGATCACTTCGCGACCGGCCACCCGTCTGGCTCCGCACGAGACTCTGGAGAGCCTCGCCACCCATGCGTATCGTCCAAGCCGCCATCGCCGTCGTGCCGGCCTGCCTCGTCGTCTGGAGAGGCGGGACGTACCTCGTCGACGCTGGGCGGCTCCTCCTCGCGCCGGGCGTGCCGGTGGCGTTCGACTACAAGTCGCCCGACGGGGTGATCCGCTTCCGCGCCGAGAGCTACCGGCTCGACATCGGCCAGCGCGCGGCGTCGGCGTGGGGGCTGAGCGCGCGGCGGGCGAACGGCGCGTTCCTGGCCTCCGTCGCCTCGGTGAGCGCGACGGGACTCGATCCTTCGGCGCTGCGCCCGGTCGTGCGGGTGCGGGGCGTGCGCGCCCGCCTGGAGCGGGACCGGACGGGCTTCGACCTCCTGCGGCTGCTGCCGGAGAAGAAGGGGCCGCCCTCTACGATCCCCTACTCGGTGACGGTGACCGACGCGCGGGTGCGGTACGTGGACCGCACCTTCCGGAAGCCGCTTGTGCAGGTCGCGCAGACCGACCGCGTTGTGATGGACGGCGTGGGCGATGACTGGCGCGCGGAGGGACTCATTCGGCTTCCGGGGGTAGGCGTGGCCAATGCGCGGGCGCAGGGTCTGCCGAACGTGGGCATCACGGTCGATCTACGCTCGGACGCCCTGCGCCTGGGACCCTTGGCGACGCTCGTGGCGCCGGAGCTGAAGGTCGGGAGCCTCGTCGCGCGGGGGCCGGTGCGGCTCGACATTCCAAAGGGCCGCGGCGCGAAGATCGCGGCGGCCCTGAAGATCGAGGGGCGGGACCTGCGATACCGGCAGTACGCCCTCGACGCCGCCACGTTCGACGGGCGGGCGAGCCTCGATGGCATCCAGGGCATGGCCCTCGCGCGTCTGGGCGACGTCCGGGCGCGCTTCGACGGCTCGGCGACCCTGAAGGAGGGCGCCGGAACGGCGACCGCCACCGTGCCCTCGCCGCGCTCGCTGCCCGCTTGGGTGCGCCGCTACCTCCCGGCGAGGACGGACTTCTCGGGCGCGTCGTACGCGGGCTGGGTCGCCTGGAAGGGCACGGCAGTGCGGGCCGACGGCCTTGCGACGGCGGCGCGGGCGTCCTACGGCCCCGACTCGGTGGACGCGGTGCGGGGGCGGGTCGCCTACTCGCCCGCCGGGATCGCGTTGCGCGGCCTCACCGCCAGATGGAAGGGCGCGCCGCTCGCGGGCGACGCGTCGTACGACCTCAAGAGCCGGGCGGTGCGGGCGGCGGTGCTCGCGCCGCGCGTGGATCTGGCAGCGATCTCGCGGCGGCTCGGCAACACCGCGGGCGTGAGCGGGACGGTCGGCGGGGAAGCGCTGGTGTCGGGGACATTCGCGCAACCGACGGTCCAGGGGCGCGTCATGGGGCAGGTCGCGCTCCGGGGACGGGCGCTAGGCGCGATCGAGGCGCGGGGCGCGTGGCTGGCGGGCGCGGCGCGGGTGGACCGGCTGGAGGCGCACGGGCCGCTGGGCGCGATCGTGGCGGGCGGGACGGTGCGGCCCGACGGGACGCTCGACTTCCGGGCCGAGGCACGGGGCCTGCGGATCGAGCGGCTCGCGCCCGACGCCAAAGGACTCGTCTCGGCGGACCTGCGGGTGGGCGGCACGCTGCGCGACCCGAAGGCGACCGGACGGCTGGAGGCGTACCGCCTCGCCTACGGTGGACAGACGTTGCCCGCGGCGGGGTTCGACCTCGCCGCCGACCGGCGGCGGATCGATCTGAAGCTCTTCACCGCCGTGCGGGGCACGGCGCGGGTGTCGGGGAGGGTCGGCGCTTCGCTCACCGGGCCAGGCGTCGTGCTCGCCAACCCCCGGACGTGGCTCGTGGACGGGCGCGGCCTGCTCACCGGCATCCAGGTGGCCGACCTGCCGGGGGCGGAAGGGGTGGGCGACCTCGCGGGCATCCTCTCCTTGCGCGGCATCGAGCTAAGCGGGCGGCTGGGCAGTCCGGTCGTCGCGGCGCGGCTCGCGGGTGAGGGGCTGATCGTGCGCGGGGTGCGGATCGACTCCTTGGGCGCGACGGCGCACGTGGATCGGCGCGGCGCGACGATTTCGGACGTCGAGGTGCGTTCGGCGGGCGGAAGGATCACCGGCGGCGGAACGTACGCGTTCGCCAAGAAGAGCGGCGACTTCGACCTCGCCGTCTCGGACCTCCAACTCTCGCGCCTCCTCGCCGACGTCTCGCAGGACGTGATCGTCGAGGGCGCGCTCTCCGCGCCGCGCGTTCACCTCGCGATCCGCGACGGCAAGCCGACGGGCACGGCGGAGGGGACGCTCGACGCGGTGAAGGTGAACGGGGTGCTGGCGGGCGACGGCAACTGGACGCTCGACGCCACCGGCGAGCGCGTCCAGGCCGAGGCGTCGGTGGGTCGCCTCGACCCCACCCTGCGCGCTCTCGACGCGAGCGCGACCTACAACGTGAGGGCGGGCTCGCTCGCCGCCACCGTGCAGGCGAAGGACGTGCCCCTCCAGACGGTCGTCGCGGCGGTGGAGGCCGAGCGGAGCACCAGCGAGGACGAGGCGGACCGGCTCTCGACGATCCAGGGCGACCTCAGCGGCACGGTCGCGGTCGTCCGGACGCGCGAGGGCGAGCTGAAGGTGGACGCGAGCGACCTTCGGGCGGCCACCGTGCGGTATCTGAAGAACGACTACGGGACGCTCACCGCGACGACCCTCACCCGGCGCGGGACGCGCTGGGACCTCGTGGGCGGGCTGCTCGACGGGCCGGAGGGCCGCTTCGAGGGGTCGGGCACGGTGGTCGAGAACGGCAGCCTCGACGTGCGCGCGACGGGAGAGCGGGTCAAGCTATCCGCCCTTTCGGACTTCGCGCCCGACCTCGCGCAGCTCACCGGCGTCGCCCGCTTCGCGCTCACCGCGACCGGACTCATCAGCAAGCCCATCGTGAACGGCACGGCAGGGGTCGAAAACCTCGTCGCGGGTGGCCCGAAGGATGCCCTGGGCATCGACCTGACGGAGTTCTCCGTGAGCGACGGCAAGTCGAGCGTGCGCGGGGTGCTGCGCTACGGCGACCGCTTCGGCGGACTCCTGTCCCTCTCGACCGGGTGGAACTACCGCGCTCCGATCGGCGACGCCCCGTTCACGGCGATGGTTGACCTGGGGTCGCTCGTCGAGGCGCCGGGCACGGCCCCGAAGGTCGCGCCGGTGGCGCTGGCCGACATTCCCGGCCTCTCGGCGTACATCGACCCGACGCGGAGCGCGGGCGGCACCCTGACGGGCGGCTTCGCGGCGACCGGAACGTTCGACGATCCATGCCTGACGGGGGGCGTGGCGTTGCGGGCCGACCGACTGGGCTTCCTCATTCCCGGCGCGGCGGGGAGGCCGGTCACGCGGAGCGACGACACGCTGAGCGACCTCA
>CAXTOO010000146.1:0-10043 GCA_964245875.1 uncultured Fimbriimonas sp.
TCACGAGTTCCACCGCCTGTGAAGGCACATAGCCCAGGCGACCGCCGTTCATCACGACCGCGGTCCAGCGAGAGGACGACGACCGGACGACGACGGGCGTTCGAGCCGCGATCCGGAAGATGCCCCGTGCCTTGGGCGAGGGCGCGGCGTAGACCTGCGCCGCCGACGTGGTCCGGCCGAGCTTGCCGAGCACGACCTTGGTGCCCGCGGAAGAGAGGGCCGCGAGGGCCGCGAGGGTAAGGAGGAAAGCGGTGCGCATGGCGGGGTCGATGGTAAGGATCGGTTGAAGAGGTCGAAGTCTACAGCGTCGCGGCGACCCGCGTGAAGCCTTCGAGCACAAGGCGACCGTCCTCGCTCCCGAGGATCGCGTCGCAGGCGCGCTCGGGGTGGGGCATCATCCCTAGTACGTTGCCTTCGGCGCTGATGATTCCCGCAATGTCGTTCAGCGACCCGTTGGGGCTGCCGTCCACGTAGCGGAAGGCGACGCGGCCCTCGCCCTCCAGGCGCTCCAAGGCTTCCGCGTCCGCGACGTAGCGCCCCTCGCCGTGGGCGATGGGCACCCGGATGTCGCGGTCTACCCCGCGCGTCCAGATGGAGTCGCGGTTCTCCGCGCGGAGGCGGACGTCGTGGCAGAGGAACTTCTCGCCCGCGTTGAGGAGCAGCGCGCCGGGCAGGAGGGCCGCCTCGCACAGCACCTGGAAGCCGTTGCACGCCCCGATCACGGGGCGTCCCTCCCTGGCAAAGCGGGCGACCTCGGCCATGATGGGCGCGCGGCTCGCCATCGCGCCGCACCGCAGGTAGTCGCCGTAGGAGAAGCCGCCGGGCAGGAAGACGCCGTCGAACCCCGCGAGACTCGTCTCCTCGTGCCAGACGTAGTCGCTCTGGAGTCCCATCGTCCGTAGGGCGAAGAGCGCGTCCTGGTCGCAGTTGCTCCCGGGGAACCGGAGGACCGCGACCCTCACGCCACGACCTCCTCGATGCGGTAGTCCTCGATGACCGGGTTGGCGAGGAGCCGGTCGCACATCTCGCGCACCCGGGCCTCGTCGTACGGCTCGACCCGCAGCTCGATGAGCTTGCCGATCCGCACCGACTCCAGTTCGGCGTAGCCCAGCTTCTCCAGTGCGCCCGCGACCGTCCGTCCCGCCGAGTCGAGCAGGGAAGGCTTGAGGGTGACGGCGACGCGGACGAGGGCCATGGGTAGGAGTTTGGCACGGTGGCTCGGCGACATGAACGAAACTCCACGTAATGTGACGGTTTTCGACGTGTCTAAGTACCTCGGCAGCCGCATTGGCACGGCGGTCGCAATGAGAAAAGTCAAGATGTCGGTAGAGAGCGATTTCATCAGGGGGAACACCCCCGCCATGGTCCTCGCGGTTCTCCGCGACGGACCCTCCTATGGCTACGCCATCGCCAAGGAGATCAACAAGCGTAGCAACGACCTTCTCCGCCTGCGCCAGGGCACGCTGTACCCCGCCCTGAAGAACCTGGAGACGAAGGGCTGGATCGTCGGCGAGTGGATCGTCGAGGAGGGCTCGCGTCCCCGGCGCGTCTACACGATCAGCGAGGAAGGCTCGCGGCTCCTGTCGGAGATGGTCGCTTCCTGGCGCGGTTTGGCCAAGGCACTGGACGGGATCTTCGGGGGAATGGGAGAGGCAAGAGGGACTTAGGTCCTCAGATCGCCATCAGCTCGCACTGACGGCGGAACACGTCGTGAACGTGCGAGGCGATCGCCATTCGCTCGTCCTGGTCTCCCGGAAGGAAGCGCAGGCCGACGGCGTAGAGGTCCGAGCCGGGGATCGCCTGGCAGTGGCGCACTTCCGCCCGGACGAGGAGCGGGGCAAGGTCGTCGGAGCGCCCGATCGAGGCTCGGACGCACACGCCGATCGCCAGAGGCTGCCGTGTGCGGTACTGGAGTCCGCCGAGACCGATATCGATCACCACGCAGTGATGCGGCTTCGCCGTCTCGGCGTAGACGGTGGCGAAGTGCAGGACCTCGTATCGAAGGTAGCGGCGCTGGTCGTGAGGATCGAATCGGCTCAAAGTCGGGGCTCCGAGTGTAGGTATCGGCATGAAGGGACCGAGACGTTAGGCCCGGAGGACGACGAGTGACGGGTGAGTGGTGGAGCCGAAGGCATCTTCCCTCGTGATTCCATAGATCGCAGCCCACCCGTCATGGTGTTCTCTACTTTTTCGTCGCCACGACCACGTTGCCCGTGGCCTTGTCGTAGCGGACGTCCATCCCAAGGGCGTCGCGCAGGAAGGATAGAGGGACGACCGTACGGCCGCGGGTGATGCCCGGTGCCTTCTCGAGAACGAGGTTGCCGCCATCGACGCGGGCGGTCGCGTCGCCGATCTTCAGTTCGAAGACGTGGCCGCCATTGTCTGCGCGAACGGTCTTGGAAGCCGCGATCCACTCCACCTTGCCGCCCGCCTTCTCAACCAGGGAGCGGAGCGGCGCGAGGGCGATGCCCGACTCGACGCGCGTCGGCACGTCGAACCGGACGCGCATGCCGTCGAGCAGGATCGTGTACGCGCCAAGGTCGGGCAGGCGAGTTCCGTGGCCGACGGCGACCATCGTGGTCGCGGCGACGAGCGTGGCGTTCGCCTGGACAATCGCCGCTTTCGCGACGCCAGTCTCGGGGGCGACCGTCGGCACGACGGCCTTCGCGACCGGGATCGCGCGGGTCGGCAGGGCGACCCGGCGTCCCGTCGGCATCAGGGACTTGGGTCCCGTCGCGAGGCCGTTCGCGAGGACGAGCGGCCGGACGGCGTTCGCGCCGGTGACGGCGGCCCGGACGGCGTTCGAGATGGGCACCATCCGCTCCACCACGGCGGGAGGCAGACCTTGCGGCAGGGTCCCCTTGACGCGGAGGGCGCTTGTGGACATCCCCATCGCGCGGACTCCCGCCTCGGCGCCGACGAGGGCGATCTCGTGCGAGAGGTTGCGGGTCGGAACGACGGCGGCGGTCGGAACGCCCGGTCGATTCGTGCGTCCTCCGGGATTGTTCACGAACAGCCGGACCGCGCCGGTCTTGTGGGTCTCGTTGCGCTCGTCGATGGCCCACGCCTCAATGTCGTGCCATCCGTTGTTCTCCTTCTCGGTGTCCCACACGAAGGTGAAGGGCGGGAAGTTGGTCATCGACTTGAACTGGCCGTCGATGAAGAAGCTCACGTAGCTCCGACCGAGCTTCTCGCCGAAACCGACGTTGATCTCCACGGGGCCGAGGACGGTGGAGCCGGCCTTGGGGGCGGACACGAACACGGGGCCGCGCTTGCCGCCCTTCTCCATCGCGATGTTCGTCTTGTCCGAGCCCACGAGCTTGCCCGTGCGGTCGAAGAGGCGGATCTCGACGAGGTTGTCGCCGTCCTTCAGCGCGTCGAGATCGATGGTGAAGTTGGTCTCGCCGCCGCTCCGCTTGCCGGAGACCTCGCGGGTGCCGACGCTCTCGCCGTTGATCCTAAGCTCGACGAGCGTCGCCGTCGCGCCGGTGTACTGCACGGCGAGCGTCGGGCTGTTCAGCGCTCGGTCGATGGTGATCTGCGGATCGACGGAAAGCGCGCTCGCGCTCGCGGCGACCGCGGCCAGGGTCGCGAATGCGAAAAGCCGACGGCACGTCCTCGTGGTGTTCATTTCCTCTGGTGACTCCCCTGCCGACGAGCGATATTCCCCTCGGCGAGGCCATTCTGCCACCGTCCGGCGATAATGTCAACCTCGACGGAGCGTCCGACGGAAAAAGGGGAACCGAAAGGAACCAAAGCGACGGCACCTACGTCACTTTGCTGGGGACGTTAGCTCCGATCCCATCAATCTGCTAGCAATTTTACCAGAAAGTTGGAACAACGCCCCTAGCGGTCCCGTCGTTGCTGATAGCCTTAAAGGGTTCAGCCATGCCGCTCTTCATTCCTACAGGTATCGATCCTTCCGTCGCCGCGAACAATCTATCGTCGGCTATTTCCACGCCTCTCGCCGTCTCGGTGCCCGCGAAGGCCCGCCCGGATCTCAATGCGTTCATCAACCGGAAGGTGTCGAACACGCCGGCCCTGGTCGCCCAGGTCAAGGCCGACCCGGAGGTCGCCGACCGCTACGAGCGCCACTTCTCGATGAACCGGCAGGAGCTGGTGTCGTACCTCCAGACGCTCCACGCGGGCAAGCTTGACCGAGAAGGCGTCTACACCGTCTACAGCGTGCCCGACGGCGGGCGCGTGAAGATGCACATGGAGAGGCTGAAAAAGGGTTCGCCCATGTTCCTCGACGCCTCGGGCAGGCCCACGCTCGTCGTCAAGTGCGGCAACCCGGTGGTCCTCGGCCCCGCCCGTGTTCGACGCGGCAATCCGCTTGTCGTCGCTCCGACGGGCGAGGACACCACGCGAACGGTGGATCTGCTGACCCCCCGTGATGCGGCGGCGGTCGAGCCGACCGATCTCCTGGCGCTGGCGCCCGAGGTTCCGGAGCAGATCGTTCCGAACACCTTGCCGATCGATCCGCCGGCGGCGGGCACGGCGATCGCCACCACGACGGCGAACATCGCCACGGTTCCCGCGGTGGCCACCGGCGGCCACGCCTTCCCCTACGTGGCGCTGCTCCCCCTCGGCTTCCTCGGTCTGATCCATAACAACGGGGGCGGCGACAACATCCAGGCCGTGCCGGAACCCGCCACCTTCGTGATCATGGGCCTCGGAATCGTCGGCGCGGCGTCGCGCCGCCGACGCCGCTGAGGCTTTCGGCTGGCTGCCCGACGGCGCCCCTCGCCTGATTGCGAGGGGCGTCCGTGCGTTTCAGACTACGATCAGAGTGTGGGCGGGCTCGACGTTGAGGCTCTCGTGGCCGTTCTCGGTCGCGGTCACGATGTTCTCGATCCGGACGCCGAAGCGGCCCGCGAGGTAGACGCCGGGTTCGACGCTGAAGCAGTCGCCCGGCACGAGGGCGACCTCGCTTCCGCCCACGATGTAAGGCTCCTCGTGCCCGCGCTGGCCGATGCCGTGGCCCAGACGGTGGAAGAACGCCTCGCCGTAGCCCGCCTCTTCGACCACCCTGCGGGCGGCGGCGTCGACGCTCCCGGCGGCGGCGCCCGCGCGTACCGCCGCGCGTCCTGCGTGGTGGGCGGCGAGGACGACCCCGTAGACCTGCGGAGCCTCGTCGGGGGCGTGGCCGATGGCGATCGTGCGAGTGATGTCGCTCTGGTAGCCCTCCAGCGAGCAGCCGAAGTCGAGGATCACGACGTCGCCCTCGCGCAGGGGCGTGTCGTCGCTCAGGTGGTGCGGCTCCGCACCGTTCGGGCCGGCGGCGACGATGCCGAAGGTGGGGGTGCCGCCCCGCGCCTCCATCTCGGCGAAGAGGCGGCGCGTGACCTCGCGCTCGGTCTGCCCGGCCTTGAGCGTCGGCAGGACGGCGTTCCACGCCTCGTCAGCGATGCGTCCCGCGCGGCGGAGCTTGTCCAACTCCTCCTCGGACTTGCGGCGCATGAGTCCGGACACGAGCGCGCCGCCGGGGCGGAAGTTCGTGCGGGGCAGCACGTCGCCCATCTCGATGAGCATCTTGGCGGGCATCTCGTCGTCCACCGCGACGATGGCGGAGTCGAGGTTCCAGTCTTTCGCGAGCTCGCGGACGTGGACGAGCGGATCCTCGCCGTCCTTCCAGGGCCGCACGTCCTCGATACCGACGCGGCGCGCCTGAGACTCGGTGAGCGAGGGGGCGATCAGGCGAACCTCGCCGGTCTTCGACACGGCGAGGGTGAGGAATCGCTCGTGGGCGTTCTCGTGCAGGCCGTGGAGATAGCCCATCGTAACAGGCGACCAAGCGAGGAAGGCGTCGACGCTGGCGCCTTCCAGCGCGGCGGCGAGAGCGGCGGTGCGGTCGGTGGGCATCGCGTGAGCGTACCGCTCCGGCTGCGGGCGAGGCGCCCGCGCCACAATGGGGCGGTGCGCCAGTTCGGGAACAACGACCTCTACACCTACACGGTGAAGCGCGTGGTGTGGGAGCGGTTCCCGCACCTGGAGGTGGAGTACGCCTTCAAGAACCGCGACGGGTTCGACCTGCGGCCGTACGCGGACCGCATCCGGGGCAAGGTGCGCGAGCTCGACGGCCTCGCGCCGAGCGCGGCGGAGATCGAAAAGCTGCGGGAGACGGGCTTCCTCGCGGAGCCGTTCCTGGAGGCTCTGGGGCAGTTCCGCCTGAGTGCCGGCCACGTGGAGATCGGGGAGCGGGACGGCGCGTTCGACCTGCGCATCCGGGGACCGTGGTACGCGACGATCGACCTCGAGGTGCCGGTGCTCCAGATCGTGAACGAGGCGGTGTTCGAGGCGCAGGACACGCCGCCGGTGCGGGCGGAGGGCGAGCGGCGGCTGGCGGCGAAGATCGAGCGGATGCGCGCGGTGGCTCGGGAGGCGAGCGAGACGACCGGCGCGTTTCCTTTCCGCATCATCGAGATGGGCACGCGGCGAGCGTTCTCGCCGGAGTGGCACGGGCGCGTGCTGGAGCGCCTGGCGGACGGCCTTCCGGACGTGCTGCTCGGGACGAGCAACCTCGCTCAAGGGGAGCGGCTGGGGCTGAAGCTATACGGCACGTTCTCGCACCAGGGGCCGATGGCGATGCAGACGCAGGTGCCGATCCAGCGCAGCCAGCGGGCGTGGTTCGAGCTGTGGGACGACGTGTACCGGGGGAAGCTCGGGATCGCGCTCTCCGACACGTTGGGGACGCCGGCGTTCCTTCGGGACTTCGACCTGTCGCTCGCGAAGCGGTTCGACGGGGCGCGCCAGGACTCGGGCGACCCCTTCGAATGGGGCGAGACGTTCATCGCGCACCTGTCGTCCTTGGGGATCGACTCCCGGACGAAGACGGCGGTGTTCAGCGATTCCCTAGACGATCTCAAGGCGGCCGAACTCTGGAAGCGGTTTGGGACTCGGGTGAGACCGCAGTTTGGGATCGGGACGTACTTCTCGAACGATCTCGGACCCAAGCCGCTGTCGAACGTGATCAAGCTCGTGCGGGTGGGCGGCTACCCGGTGTGCAAGCTCGGCGACGACCCGGCGAAGGCGCAGGCGGACGACCCGGAGTACCTGCGCTACGTGCGGCACTTGGTGACGGAGGTCATGTAGAAAAATTTTCCTTTCGCAGGTTGGGTCTTTAGGCCCAACCTGCGCGGAGGGTGGTTGACGGGCTTTTCGGAGAAAACACGGGGACACCAGGAAGGCACGAGGACACTTTGGGCCTCGTGTTCTTCGCAGGGGGAAGGTGATTTCGTCAACCATGTTCCGGTGCTATTCCGATCGTCAGGGAACATTTGCGTGACGTTTGGCGCACAATAAAGCGTGGCGCGGAAGTGGACGAGCTTCGACCGGGCCACCACGGACGCAGAGTTCCGGACGATTCCTGACCAAGACGTGGCCGATCTGTTCAAGGCCACGAACAGAACCTCCGGGAGGTGCCTCTTCTTCACGATCGCTGAAGAAGATCCGACGCTTGCCGTCGCT
Organism: uncultured Fimbriimonas sp.; assembly: GCA_964245875.1. GTDB lineage: Bacteria > Armatimonadota > Fimbriimonadia > Fimbriimonadales > Fimbriimonadaceae > Fimbriimonas. Next base: position 7,471 of record CAXTOO010000146.1, read on the forward strand.
CTGCTCGGTTACAAGAAGGAGAGCGACGAGGCTCCGAAGCACCTGGTCAAGGTCGCCCGCGAACGTCGGGGACGTTATCTCGCTTCTCGAAGAGGGTAGATCCATGGAAATCAAAGAACCTGACTATCTCGATGACCTGATCCAAATGTCGATCCAAGAGCGTCCTGGCTTCGGCGAGATTTGGACACCTTATGCCCACGTCATCGCCCTGAGCGCCGAGCGAGTCCGCCTAGGCTTGTCCCAGCAGGACGTGGCCGACCGTATGGGCATTGACCGTGCCGCGGTGTCGAGGATGGAGACCAACCCGGGACGGGCCAGCTTCGATCGCATCCTGCGCTACGCCCACGCTCTCGGGGCGGAGTTGGTGCTCAAGCCCGGCGAGGCTACCTCGAAGCCCCCGAAGGCAGGACGCGGCCGGAAGGTCGGGTCGGGGACAAAGCTGGCGGCGTGACTTCTCACCCCGTGAAGGCCGTGTGATCGAGATCGAGAACCTTCATGCGAGGGATGCGGGCTTGCAGGGCGACGATCCCCTTGTCGCAGGTGCAGATCGGAAGGTCGCGTTGAAGCGCGAGGTGGAGATAGATCGCGTCGTACGAGCCTGCTCCCTGGTTGACCAGGAGTCGCAGGTCGCGGGCGTTGGCGAGGTAGTCCACCTCGATGTACTGAGTGGGCATGCGCATCAGCCAGTCATAGTGGAGCTTGAGCGAACGGGGAGGGTTGGCATGATTCGCGGTCTTTCTCCGAACGACGTGGTCGAACTCGATCAGAAGGTGCGGCGGCGGATAAGGGGCGACTTGGCGGTCCTGAATGGCCTGAACCAGCGGCGCGACATTCTGCCAGCCGGCTCACGGAAGCGGTAGCGGCAAATCGCCGAGTTGTCAATGACGACGCGGTTCATCGTTCGCCGGGGGCGAGTCGATAGCAGCGGGCCACGAAAAACTCCTCACCGTCAACCCGAGCCTTGGTCAACGTCAATTCCCGAGCCCGTACCATCCCGTTTGCCCGCGCCCAAATGTTCGCCTCGTCGATCGCGTCGAAGTTGTCGCTCGCGCGGACGTAGAGGATGGCGTACGGCGTCGCCTCTTCGATGCGCTCCGGCAGGATCTTGACCACTTGAGACTTGAGCTTGGGCATCGTTCGGATTCTGCACCCGAAGAACGTGGACGTTCTTCGTAGCCATGCGTCACGTAGCAGACGATCTGTGATAGGATGGGCAACACTTTCACCGAAGAAGCGATGTCGTACCAAGAATGGATCGATCGTCTGAACGCCCATCTTCGCAGCCAGTACGGCGATCACCTCGACGCCGAGAACTACCCCGCCAGCGTCCTTGAGTGCGGTTGGCACCAGAACATGACGCCCGCCGCGTTCTTCTCCTGGGCGCAGGACAAGCGATTCGAGGAAGGTGCCGGTAGCCATCACGAAACGAGCAATCCTGGCAAGAGCGGCACGACCGCCAAGCTCTTCGGAGGAATCGTCCTCGGAGTGTCCATTTTGGCCTTCCTGAACGTGAAGCCTCAACTCGATCAGGTGAACACTGTGGGTGGACAGGCCGCCCTTGCGCTCAGCGGGCTCGTCTCGCGAGGCGCATCGGACGCGCAGGCGCAGATTCAGAGCTGGCAGCTCACCTACAACCTCTCCATCGTCGGGATGCTGGTCGGGGCGTTGGTCCTGGTCATCGGCTTCGTCCAGGGTTCGCGTCCGGACTGAGCCGCCCTGCACGGCTATGGGGCGAGGAGCGAACCCTCTTCCGGTTATCTTCTCCGCATCCGACAGAGGCGTCGTACAATGATGCATGGACGATGTGGAACGAGACCGGCCTGTTCGCCCCTTAGCCTTCTTCGAGCGTTCCTTGGTGCGTCGATCCCAAGGTGGCCCATTTCAAAACGTGTCCCCCAAGAGTCGGCGTGAACTCGGTCGGCTAGTCGGATCGAGAACTTCGTTGCGGTTCCGCGTCGCGCTTCAGCAGCTCCGCTTCGACTGGGACCTGCTGTCGGCGGAGGCGGCCTTGAATCCCGATGCCCTTCGGCTTCGACTGCGAGTCTTGGATCTGTCCGCTGACTTCCGGGCGGCGGAGCGACTGATCCGCCCTTGCTTTGACAAGGCACCGCTCGGTCGGCTGTTCTCCGTCATCGTCGCTCAGGCGGACCAAGATGGGGCGACCCAGATAGAACTCCTGGGGGTTTTAAGGCCGAAGAGGTCCGCGTCGTCTACGATGGGCGGCACGTGATGACGATCCCTCCCACTCTCAGCGTTCCGCTCCGGGGAATGCTGCGGTTCGTTGGGAATGCAGGTTACACCCGAGTCCGAAGCTGGGTATGGAAGAAAGCCAGGATGCCGACAGGTGTAAACATTGGGTGGCCGGAACCGGACCTTGCGATTCTAACGTTGTCCTAGGCGTCTGGGCCTTAAGGCTTAAACGTAAGGCCATTGGCGGACGAGAAATCGTTCTCTCTCCCAGGTCCCCCACCTTACGGGTGTCAGAACATCTTCTGGAGCAAGCGTGGCTGCCGACCACCCCCTCCCCCACGGTTCCCCCTTGCGCTCGCGGTGAGAGCTTCTCGTATTCGTAG
>CAXTOO010000147.1:0-10032 GCA_964245875.1 uncultured Fimbriimonas sp.
CCGTGCCCCACATCCTCTCCCTGAGCTTTCTCGGCGTCGAGGGCGAGACCCTCGTTCTGGAGGCCGACGCCGCGGGCTTCGCGATCTCCGCCGGGGCCGCCTGCTCCAACCGCTCGACCGAGCCGAGCCACGTCCTCACTGCCCTCGGTCTGCCTGGCGAGTGGCGCCGGGGAACGATCCGAATCTCCTTTGGACGGTCCAACACGCCCGAAGGCGCCGCCGCGCTGGCGAGGAACATCGTACGATCCGCGGAAAAGCTACGTACAATAGGGTAAGGCGGGTTTTTGGCGCAACGTCGCGGCCTATCCGACACGTCCAATACAGATGTTCGGCCCTTTTCCGCTCCCCGAAGCGGAGCGGAAAAGGGCCGCGTCGACCGATTTTCGACCACGGGCCGCGACGCGGCCCCCTAGACCCAGCAGGGGTCCCGGCACAGGGGCTCCGAGAGAGAAACACGACTAATGCCAGCAGAAAACGGGCTCGCCACTCAGCCGCGACGGGGCCGCGCCATCACGGTGCGGACTCCCGGTCGCCAATCGTACGCGGAGGCTGGGAGCGCGCCGGGCATGGACGAGGTTCCGGAGCCGGAAGCCGATGAGCTAGCCGAGCTCGACGCCGCCGAGGAGGAAGAGGAGGAAGAGGCCCCGGCCAAGCCCTCCACCTCCGACGACAGCGAAGAGCTGGAGATGTGGATGCGGCAGACCCGCCGCGCGCAACTCCTCACGCCCGAGCAGGAGGTCGACCTCGCGCGAAAGGTCCAGGCGGGCGACATGCACGCGAAGAAGGTGCTCATCGAGAGCAACCTGCGCCTCGTCGTGTCCATCGCGAAGAAGTACAACGCGCGCGGCATCCCCCTCGCCGACCTCATCCAGGAGGGCAACCTTGGCCTCATCCGCGCGGTCGAGAAGTTCGACTGGCGCAAGGGCTTCCGGTTCAGCACCTACGCGACGTGGTGGATCCGCCGCGCCATCGCCCGCGCCATCATCAACCAGGGCCGCACGATCCGCATCCCGGTCTACGTTGCGGAGCTCATCAACAAGGTCGTGAAGACCGCCTCGCGCCTCCAGCAGGAGCTCCAGCGCGAGCCCACCGAGGAGGAGATCTCGCAGGAGGTCGGCCTCTCGATCGACCGCGTCCGCGAGATGATGCGGGTCGCCGTGGAGCCGATCTCCCTGGAGACGCCCGTTGGCGAGAAGGACAACTCGTCCATCGGCGACTTCGTCCACAGCACGAACATGCCGAACCCCGGCGACGTGACCTGGACGCTCATCCGCCGCGAGGAGATCGACGGCATCCTGGGTCGCCTGACGTCGCGCGAGCGCGATGTGGTTCGCCTCCGCTTCGGGCTGGACGACGGTCGCTCGCGCACCCTCGAAGAGGTCGGCTCCGAGCTGAACGTCACCCGCGAGCGCGTCCGCCAGATCGAGCTCCGCGCGATGAAGAAGCTCCGCCACATCGGCCAGGAGCTGACCGCCAGCGGCTTCACCATCACGCCGACGCCGAACTAAAGGTAGCGCGCGAGACCCTCGCGCGAAATTGGGAAGAGGAGCCCGCCCTTCTTCCCGCTCACCTCCGGAAACGCGAAGCGTGTAGTCGGAGGCGAAGCCTTCGCGAGAGGCTTACGACCTCCGCTCGACTGCGACCCTGTCGGCAAGCCGCACGAATTCTTTGACTGCGACATGCTCCTCGTTCCCGGGCACGAAATATTTCTATTTCGAAGGTTGAGTCTTTAGGCCCAACCTTCGGCGGGATGGTTGACGAGTATGTGGGGGAGTGCTTACGGAGAAAACACAAAGACACGAAGAAGGCACAGGGACGCAAACGGAGGCCGCGAGACGGAAATTCGTCAACCTTCGCTCAGCCGATCCCTCCAGAAAGGCTCTGCTTGGCTTGGTCCAGGCTTGTGTCTAACCCATAAAGCCATCCACGCCCGGTCGGTTCCACTGTCCATGCATTCTGTCCAGCATTCTTTCGCTCTCCTCTTTGCTCACCCACACAACATCTCCAGGTCCCCGAGTGAAGCGATCGGCACGCTCGGGAGCAATGTGGGACGCATTAGCTGATATAGCCTCGTCTTTGCGTGAGTTCATCCCGTCTCCCGCTATCGATGACAGGCTCTTCAGTTCTTCGTTCGTGAATCGAAGGCCGCTTTGAGCGCAGAGGAGCCAGAGCGCGTTGTCCACGAAGACGGTGCGTTGGCCGACGCTCGCCGCTAAGCTCTCGAGCACTCTCATCACGTCAACCATCTCCTTCTCGGATGGCCCCGGAGTTTTGTTTCCGGAGCGATCCGGCCAACTCTTGAACTCCACCCATCCGAACGTGCCGACCGCGCGGCAGATGTGTCGATCCGGCTTAGCCACGTCGTAGCCGAGGCTCTTCAGGAACTCCGCGGCGAGTGGGATGCCGATTCCACGAAGCTTGTGTTTCTTCTCCGAGCCGAGAAGCACGGCCAGCACGACAGACTGACGACCACAACTCTCGTACAAAGCTTCGATGTACGCTTCGATAGTCCCATGATCCTTCACCTTCGCGGTCAGCTGGCCTGCCGCTTCGATGAACAAGTTGAAGCTCCGACGATGGGTGAGGGCTCCGGCCTTGCGCTCCTTGAACCAAGGCAGGATACGCGTTTCAACCTCATGTGGGTTGAGGTTAGCGTAGGCGACCGGATCGAAGGCGCAGGAACAATCCTTCAGGTCGTGGCGAATGCGCTGGATCTTCGACCAGTCCACCGAGTTCGTCAGCACGGCGAGGACGAGGGCCTCGAAGACCTCGCAGTCGGTCCAGACCCCTCCAGACTCTCTTCTTTCGAGGGCGGGCATCTGCTCGATAAGGGCGACCCGTTCTCGCCATCCCGGCATTCGTCGGCCGAGCTCCGCCTCAACGTTGTGCCAGACGGCACTCGTTCGCTAGTGTTGATGCTCCACCTTAGCCCTGCGAAGCGAGTCCAGCGCCACGGGGGTTCGTCTATGCCGCGACTTCGAGCAGCTCGCCCCACGTGGTCGGCGGTGGCACGGACTCACCCGAAAGGCGCATTCCCTCAATGTGGAACGGGATCGCCTCGGCCATGAGAGACTCACACTCCTCGCGCGTGTCGGCGGCGGCGACTAAGCCTGGAAGGTCGGGCACGTAGGCGCACCAGTTCGACGCCCCCTTCAGGAGTATCGCTCGGCGCGGAGTAGACGACGGCGTATCGGCTCATTTGGTTCGTGCTTCGCTTCGAAGGTTGGCCCCAAGCTCATTCCTTATTCTAATAGAACCTCGCCCAAGATGGTTGACTTTCTCTTTCTCTGCAATGAAGAAGAGCGGGGCCTCCCGCGTCCCCATGATCCGTCCGCACGGCAAGTAGGCCAAAAGCCCCACCCGGTACAGCGTAGAAAACGCGTAGGCCGGAAGACCTAAGGACCCTAAAAGTGCCGACTACGAACCGTTCATGCGAACTTCACGCAACCCTCTGAACAAAAACGAAGATCGAGCGTCTCCGCCGAACCGCATTCGGAAATCCGGCGTCGGTAGTCTTGGCATGGCCTCCTCGGTTCTCCTCGGCAGACTCCTCCGGCGTCAGATTCGCGCAAAGGTGTGGCCCGTCCTCGAGGAGGAAGGCTTCTTGGAGTTCGCTCCCCTCCGTGCGTTCCGCACCGACGGCGAGAAGGTGGAGGTCGTGGAGTTCGCCACGTTCCGCCCCGAGTGGCGCGAGCCGCGCTGGCTCGGCGGCGACGCCTACGCGAACGGGGCGACGTTCACCCTCCACGTCGGGACCTACTTCCTCCAGCCCGCCGACGACCGGCCGCTGCGACCGAAGGCCCATCAGTGCCACCGCGCCCTGCGGCTGGCCCACGAGAGCATGGACTCCGCCGCCGACGGCCGTACCTTCTGGCCCGGCCACGAGGGCGAGCGGCTCGAAGCCGTGGTCGAAGAGGCTGTCCGGGTTCTGAGGACCCGTGGGCTTGCCGAACTCGCCAAGCACCGGAAGGACGATCCCTGCGACGAGAGGCGGTTCGAGCAGGCCGGCCTCAGCGCGGAGGAGGCGGCGGAGATGATGCGCATCTGCCGCGAGGGCCGCGCCGCCCGCGCGACCGCGCTCGAGAGTCTGCACCGACAGATCCATCTGGCCGACGAGCGCCTCGTCGCGTAGCGCGGCGAGACCTTTCGCCGCGAAGGTCAGGTCGGGACCTTGAACTGCTCCACATGCTTGAGGCAGCAGGCCCGCACCCGCGCCCGGATGCGCTGGATGTACGCCGCGCGCTGGGTGACGCCGACCGCGCCCCGCGCGTCCAGCACGTTGAAGGCGTGCGAGCACTTCAGCGCGAGGTCGAGGGCCGGGTAGACCAGCGCGAGCGGCCCCGCGCCAGGGGGCGGCGTCCCGTCATGCGGCTCGGTCGTGAGGATCCCGCGCCCGGCGTCCCAGAACACCGGCGTCTCGATCACGCGCCGCGACTCCGCCTCGAACGTCTCGAAGAGCGCGAACAGCATCTCCGTCGAGGCGACCTCGAAGTTGTACACGCTGTTCTGCATCTCCAACTGGTAGTCGACCTGCTTGTAGGTGACGGTGTCGCTCCACATGAGGTCGGTCCAGAACGACGACTCGTTGCCGAGCATGAGGCAGAGCCGCTCGGGACCGTAGGTGATCTCTGCGCACACCGGGTTGCACTCGATGCCGCCCATCTGCTGGAAGAACGTGAACTGCGACACCTCCGCGCCGTTCACCCAGACCTCCCAGCCCACGCCGCTCGCGCCCGCCGCCTGGTCCTCCCAGTCGTCTTCCACGAAGCGCACGTCGTTCTTCGCGGTGTCGAAGCCGAGGGCGTCGAGCGAGCCGAGGTACAGGTCCACGATGTTCTCGGGACTCGGCTTCATGATGACCTGGTACTGGTAGTACCGTTGCGACCGTTGCGGATTGAGGGTGTAGCGACCGTCGGCGGGGCGGCGCGAGGGCTGGACGTAGGCCACGTTCCACGCCTCCGGCCCGAGGACGCGCAGGGCGGTCGCCGGGTGCTTCGTGCCCGCGCCGACCTCGGTGTCGTAGGGCTGGAGGATCGCGCAGCCCTGAGCGGCCCAGTAGTCGTTCAGGCGGCGGATCATCTCCTGCATGGTCATGGGGGAGAGGATACCGTGGGCGTCGGAGGGGTGAGTAGTGGAGTGTGATGGGTGATGCCGCCGCGCACGAACGCCGAAATGGCCTTTTGCCATGCCGCTCGTGCTGACGCCCCTTGAGAAGGCGACCGCCTCGTTGGCGCGCGCCCTCGCTCAGCCATCCAACGAGTTCACGCGCGATTTTGTCATTCAGCGGTTCGAGTACACGTACGAACTGGCGTTGAAAACGATTCGCCGCGCCCTTCTTGTCGAGCTTGTTCTTACCGATGCGGAGGGCGCGTCGAGACGAGAACTCTACCGGATGGTGGCGCGGCTCGATCCCGGGCCCGGAGCCTTGGTTCGACTTCCACGAGGCCCGCAGTCGGACCTCCCACACCTACAACGAAGCCACGGCCGAGGAGGTGTATGTCGTCTCCGAAGGCTTTCTTCCGGCAACCCAAGCCCTTATCGTTTCTTTGGGGCGGTACCGTGAGTAGCCTCGCGATCTCGCCCAGGGAGCGGGCGATCGTGCGTGAGATGCTCGACGCGCACGTTCCGGACTTGCGCGTCATCGCGTTCGGGAGCCGGGTGACCGGTCGCGCGAGGCGATGGTCGGACCTTGACCTGATGCTCTTCGCGCCCAGTCCGCTGCCCCATCGGACGCTCGCCGACCTGCGCGAGGAGTTCATGGAGTCGGACCTCTCGATCCGGGTGGACGTGGTCGACGGCGACCGGGCGGACGAGGAGTTCCGCGCGGCGGCGCTGAAGGTTTCGGAAGAGATCTAGGAGACGCGGGCGGGCCGTCCGCGCCACGGTCAAGCCGAGCCATTTGGCGAGCAGGTCGGAGTGGATGTGCCAGCCGAACAGGCCGGCGAGGCCCATGAGGACGCCGACGGCCATCGGCAGGAGCGCGAAGGCGAAGCGCGTGCGCTTCTTGGTGAGCGCGGTGACGGCGAGCAGGGAGATCGAGAGGGCGAGGGCGCTGTCGGAGAGGTCGAACTGGTCGTCGCGATAGTTCAGCGCGTCGTAGTCCTTCTGATCGTCCTTCTTCTTCACGAGCTCGGCCCTCACGCGGGCGAGCTCGCGCTCGAAGGGCGAACGCGCGGCGGTAGGAAGGGACGCGGCCTGGACGGTGAGGCCGGTGATGGGCACGTTCATCATCTCGTCGCGCGTCTTCTTGGCCTGGTACCAGCCCCAGTTGTCGATCTTGTCCGCCTGGGCCTGCTGCATGGCTTGGCAGATGTTGTCGTCCTTGACCTTGCACAGCCCATGAAGGTCGCGAGGATCGCCACCGTCACCGCGACGGTGGCGTTGAGGCGATCCTTTGGCGGCTCCTCGGTCGCGTCGAGAACGTCGTTGGACTCCATGGGGCGCGTAGGATCGTATCCCGCCTGAGTCTTCCAACGCATTGGAAATGCGCTAGCGACGAGCGGGAACGCAGTCCTCTCGCCCAGGGTCGAAAGAACAATAATGATCTCTCTTGTCGCCACGCTGACGCTCGGTCAGGTGAGCATCGGTCCCCATGGGATCGTGTCGCCACAGGGTAGGATCACGGCCGGTCGCGTGTCGGGCCTTCGCGAGTCAGGCGCGATCAACGGCAACAACCGGCGCATCACGCGAGCGGGCAAGGGCGGCACTCTGACGATCAACGGGAACGGCAACACCGTGACGGTGACCGGCTCGCTCCGTTCGCTGCTCGTGAGCGGGAACCGCAACACGATCCGGCTCGACACGGTGCGTCTGATCACCACGCCCGGCAACGGCAACCGCGTCCGCTACCGGAAGGGTTCGCCGGGGATCTCCGACCTCGGACGGGGCAACCGGATCGGGCGGGTCTAGACCGCCCGTCGCCATCGCCGGGCGGCGAGGAGTCCCAGTCCAAGAGCGGCGAGGGTGGTCGGCTCGGGGACGGGAGAGGCCAAACGCACGTCGTCGAGCATCACGCGATCCGGGGTGTTCGACGTCCAGTCGGCATTCAGGCCGAAGTCGGTCACGCTCGCAAGGGCGGCCTGGAACTGGGTCGCGGTGGGCGCCGGATCCGACTCGCCGAAGAAACCGACTCGCCAGCCGGAAGGCTCGAACGAAACCTGAAAAGGGGTGAGGGTCACACCGGGAACGGTGGCGTTGCCCTTGTAGTACATGAGCGACGCGCCACTCCGGATGAGGACGCTCGGGTACGCGACGCCGTTCGAGGTCGCGTCGGCGAGTCGGAAGGAGAGTGTGCCGCCGCTGTAGGCGCGGAGGTCGCCGAGGTACGCCGCAGGCGCGGCGAGGAGGAAGAGACCGCTCGCGAACTCCGCGCCCTCGACGTGGCCCGAGGCCCAGGTCAGGTCGCCATAGGTCGTCGCGAGCGTAGTCGTGTCGACGTTCGCCCCGCGCCAGCCCTGGGCATCGGTGTCGAACGTGCTGGTGATGTCGGCTTGGGCGAAGGCGGCCGATACGGCGGCAAGGAGGGCGAAAGCAGGCTTCATGGGGACATTATGCAACAGGCGAGGCCTCACCCCGAGGCTTTCGATGAAGTACGCTCTGAAGGTGGCCCAGCGTGACCGCGCGCCCGCCCGCCCGGGCGTCCCCTTCAGACGGAAGAAGACCAAGCTGCGAAAGCGTCTTTCGGAATCGGCCGCCGGACTCGCCACAGCCCTCGTCCGCCTGATCTGCGCGACCGTCCGCATCCGCTGCATCGGCGAGGAGCGCTTCTTGGGCATCGAGGGCGGCAAGATCCTGTGCATGTGGCACAGCCGCACGATCCCGCCCGCGGCGCGCTACCGCGGCGAGGACATCACGATCCTCATCAGCCTCTCGCGCGACGGCGAGCTCATCTCGAAGATCCTCGCGGCGCTGGGCTATCCCGCGCTCCGAGGCAGCACCGGGCCGAGCGGCGCGCGCGTTTTGGCGAGCTGCATCAAGCTCCTGAGGAGCGGGCGGACGCTCGCGGTGACTCCCGACGGGCCGCGCGGGCCGAGCGGGGTGCTCCAGGGCGGCGTGATGACGATGGCCCGAAAGTCGGGCTGTGCGCTCGTGCCCGTGGGAAGCAGCGCGCGGCAAAGGATCGTGATGGGGTCTTGGGACCAGTTCATGCTGCCCCTGCCGTTCGCGAAGGCGATCATGGTGTTCGGCGAGCCGATTCGGGTCCCGGAAGACGCGGACGACGAGGCGCTGGAGGCGCTGCGCGTCCGGTTCGAGGCGGAGATGCGTCGCCTGCAGGACGACGCCGACCGGCGGCTGGGAGTGGCGACCTTCGGCGAGATCGCGTCGAAGCGCAAGGCCTAGCCGCTTTTCTGTCCCGCACTCCAAAAGCGGCTAGGCCAGGACCGCCTGCTTCTCGCGATGCAGGCGGAGCGCCTCGGCCTTGCGCTCCTCGGGGGTCATCGTCAGCTCTCGCTGGCGCCGCTCGGCCTCCTCGGGGCTGACCCAGCGGACGTTCCACACGAGGCCCAACTTCTCCATCAGCCGCAGGGCGCGCGCCGAGGGGTCGAGCTGGCCCTTGAACATCCCGTGGTTGGCGGCGTGGCCGATGGCGTGGTGGTTGTTGTGGTTCGTCTCGCCGCAGGTCATCCAGGCGAGGAACAGGGAGATCGGGTAGCCGAGGGGACCCTTCAGCCAAAAGTTCGTGCTCCGGTCGTCAGTGTCGAAGTCGCGGCGCCCGAAGGTGTGCGCGCCGGAGTTGACCCAGTAGGTGCCCTGGTTCGCGAAGAAGATCGCGACGCCACCGCCCCAGAGAAGGCCGTCCCACCAGCCGATGCCGACCAGCGCGCCGATGGCGGCGGGAATGGCGAGTCCGAGCGCGGCCCAGGCCCACGTCCACTTGGAGATCCACATCGCGAGCCGGTCCTTCTTGAAGATCGGGTTCACCTCGCGCTCGAAGTTGCTCTCGATGAGCCAGCCCCAGTGGGCGTGCCAGAAGCCGTGCTCGGGCGAGTGCGGGTCCTCGTCCTTGTCCGCGTGCCGGTGGTGCTCCACGTGGTCGGTGGCCCAGCGCACCGGCTCGCCCTGGATCGAGGCGCAGCCCAGCGCGAGGAACGTGCCGCGGAGCCAGTCGTGCGTCTCGTAGCTCTTGTGGGTCAGACCGCGGTGGAAGCCCAGCGAGATGCCGTACATCCGCGCCTTGATGCCCACGATCAGGAAGGCGAGCACGGTGAGGATGTAGGACAGGTGGCCCCGATGGGGCGAGGTGCTGAACTTCGCGGCGGCGACGAGGACCACGATGCAGGGCGCGATCATGATCGCGATCGTGATGGCCTTCTGCCAGGCGGGCTTCTTGTATTCGGCGACGGTCATGCTGACACGGGACCCGGCGAGCCGGGCGGACTAGGGTAAGTACGCCGTACGCTCGCAGTCGTTGCGTGACCCTTATTCTGGCTTAGGGATTCGGGCCTGACGCAACCCCTGGCGACGATCGTTTGACGAGAACGACGGAGGCTGGCGGTGCCGTCCAAAAGGAGGCCGCAAGATGCCGTTGCAGCAGATCAACGCCCCGAAGCCGCCCGCTTGGCGCGACCCGGCGCGCCTGCGGGCGCAGGCGCGCGAACGTCGTCTGCGCCCGATCCTCCTTCTGCTCTCCCTCCTCGTCGGGCTCCTTCTGGCCCTGCCGCCGGAAGGGGCGTACGACGAGGCGATCTCGATCCAACTCGCGCGGGGCGAGTGGAGGGCCTGGGCGCTGTTCGTCACGATGGGAGCGACGCTTGGGTATCTCGCCTATCGGCTCTGGCAGTGGGAGAACCATGTTGGGGCGGTCGCCGCGGCCTGCATGGTGCTCGGCCTGGGCCTGATCTCGGTGACAAACCCCTACTCTTCCCTCCACCTGAGCGTGTTCGTTACCATGAGCGGCCTCATCCTCCTGGGTCACTTCGGCTTCCTCTACGGCCACCTGGACCTTCGCCTCGTGCCCACGACGGTGCTCGCCGTGGTCGCAGCCTTCCTGTGCCTGGGCCACCTCGGGATCGGGGAACGGCTCCTCATCGG
>CAXTOO010000148.1:0-9994 GCA_964245875.1 uncultured Fimbriimonas sp.
AGGCGCGAAGACGCAAGGGGGAGGCACAAAGCCAAGTTGTGAAACGACCTCTAAGCCTCATCCAACGAATTCTGCAGCCGCCGCAAGCTCCCAAAGGTGGCATGAAGGGTCAACCACCAACGCATTCCCTTTGCGAGAACCCCGAGACGCGGTTTTCGACCCTTGACGGAGAGAGATGCCGAGATGCGGAAAGAGAAGGGTGAAGCAGTCTGCGGCTACGTGTCGCGGACATCGAGGACCATCGCAGTCGGTAGTGGAAAAGGAGGGATCGGGAAGTCCAGCATTACGGCCAACCTTGCAGTCATCCTTGCCCGGCAGGGCCATCTCGTAGTCGCCATGGACGCCGATTCCGGACTCGCGAACCTAGCCTTCATGCTAGGCGTCCCCGCCGGGCCGACGCTCCACGACCTCGTGGAGGGCCGAAACGACCGCGACGAGGCGCTGCGCCAGCATCCGACGGGCGTGCGCATCCTTCCCGGCTTCAGCGGCGTCGCCGAGAGGGCCGACCTCGACCCCCACAAGCTGGACGGACTGCTGAGTTCGTTCAAACAGCTGGAATCGTCGACCGACTACCTGCTTGTGGACATCGGCGCGGGCGTCCACGAGGCGACCATTGCGACCTTCGGTGCGGCGGGCAAGGCGCTCATCGTGATGAACGAGGACCCCTCCAGCTTTGTGGACGCCTAAACGACCTTCAAGCGGCTCGTCGCCTTCAACCTGAACGTCGCGATCCGCGTGGTGGTGAACGAGGTTGACCAAGCGAGCGGGGGCAAGCTGCTGTTCGCCCGGATGCAGGCGATCGTCCGCGAGCACCTCGGCGCGTCGCTCTCGTACGCCGGGTCGATCCAACGCGACGAGGAGATGGTGCGGGCCGTCCGGGCGCGGGCGACGGTGTTCTCGCGCGCACCCGACGCACCCTCGACCGCAGACCTCATCGACCTTGCGAGCGTGCTCGCTCCCAATGGCCTGCGGATCGAGAAGAAGCGGACGAGCTTCTTCGGACGGCTGTTCGGTCTCGGGGCGTGTTCCCTGCGCCGCCTAGCCGCCCTTCGGCGGGACGAGATCGACGCTCTCGTCCCGGTTGAACACCTCGCGGTAGCCCCGAGGAAGCGTGTAGGCGCAGCCCGGCGGCGCGTTCGCGACCTCGCCGAGGGTCCAGTGAACCACGACCCCGCTGGGGAGCGTGACCGTCGGTCCCTTGCGGGCGGGCAGCGGAACGAACTCAAACCCCGCGAAGGCCGCCCTACCCGCCGGATAGTCGAGAAGCACCTTGAGCGGCGACATCAGGTCGCGGCCGAGCAGACCGACCATCTGCGGGACCCTGGCGGCACGGATCGTCCGGGTGCCGAACGACGCGCCGCCGAGGCCGAGCGGGCGGACGGAGTACGCGCGGACGCGGTGCTGCCCGTCGTAGAACGACATCGGGGGAAGGTCCCGCTTCTCCCTCTTCGCGCCGCGGAGCAGCTCGGCCACGTCCGTGTGAAGGAACGTCGCCGACGCACCGGTGTCGAGCACCATAGGCACGGTGAGGTTGCCGACCTCGACCGGGACGCACCAGCCTTCAGTCCGTTCGGTGAGAGTGACCTGGATCCGGTCTTCGGGCGGCCCGGTGAACCAGCCATCCGGTGTTCTGGCGACGGGCCAGAGGCGGAGGGTCTTCTCGCGCAGATCGAGCCCGACCCGGTAGCGCGCGAGGAAGTCGACGCCGAGGCAGCCGTCGGGCGGATCGTCGTCCGTTTCCCCGGCGAAGCGAAGCGGCGGGAGCGAGTAGCCGCCGAACGACGTGCCCCGGAGGGTAAGCGTTCCGTCGTCCTCGACGGTTCCCTTTGCCCTCAACCGCTCGAACGCCATGCGACCGAGGGTTGACCGCCTCGCCCCGGTGTCCAGCAGCAGCCAGACGGGCCTTTCCTCGCCGATGTCGAGCGGCACACAGAGCTGCCCATCGCGCCAAGCCAGCGCAATGGGCGGGCTCGCCTCCTGGCGCATGGCGATCGCGGCGGCAAGGATCATGGTTTCCGAGCCTGCGGCCCTTCGTCTGACGATTACACCCGGTCGGGCGTGTTGCCGAAAAGAAAGTTTGAACCGCTTGTGCCTCGAAGGGGTTCTATGGGGTCGTGCAGAAGGAGCTGGCCGCGCGGGCGGTGAAGGGGGACAAGGAGGCGGCCGAACGGATCGTCCGCGAGCTGTACCCCTCGCTCTACCGGATGATGCGGTCGCTCGTGAGGACCACGGCGGATGCCGAGGATCTCACGCAGGCGGCGGTGCTTGCCGTGATACGAAGGCTCGGGAACTACCGTGGCGAAGCGTCGCTGCGCACCTGGGCCGGCCACGTTGCCCTTACCGAGTACGGCCGCTGGTCGCGCCGTCGCCGCCTCACCGCGTGGCTCTCGCCTGACCTGCCTGACACGCGCGCCTACGGAGTCGAGGTCGAGGCGGTCGAGACGCTCCGGCCCGCCCTGCTCGCTCTCCCCTTCCCGATGCGCGAGGCGTTCCTGCTCGCCACGCTGGGCGATCTGCCGATTGAAGAGATCGCCGCCTTGCAAAGCGTCCCCGTCGGCACGGTGAAGTCCCGCCTTCACCGCGCCCGACTCCAGCTCCGCAAACGCCTCGAACCCACTTTCGAGGAGAAAACCCATGTCGAACCCGCTTGATCTCGCCGTTGACGCTCTCAAGGGCGTCGAGCCTCGCCAGGAGGCGGTCGCCCGCGCCGTCGCCGCCCTCCATCGCCCTTCCACGCCCCGCCTCGTTCCGCTCGCCTTCGGAGTCGCCGCCCTTTCGGCGGTCGCCCTGTGGCCGCGTGGCTCTTCAGGCTTGGCTTGGGCGCAGATCGCCGCCCAAGACCTGCCTGTGCGCTACCACGAGTGGCACGAGACCAAAGGCCGGCGCGGCGTGGAGGTATGGGTCGATCGCGCCGTGAACGCTCACCGCATGAGGAGCAGATCGAAGGCCGTCGCCGAGGAGTTCGAACACATCGAAGGTCCCCAGGGTAGCTACGACCTCTTCAACGGCGTCGCGACCTTTACGCACAAGAGAGGGCGACATCTGGGTTTCGGATTGACGAGCGCCGGTGAGGTCCGGGCGCGAACCGATCTTAAGTCATTGCTGAGATCTCCCCGGTTCCGCCAGACGGGCGTGGAGCGGGGGGCGGAGACCCGGGTCGGCAAGGCCGACCGTTACGTTCTCAAGCGAATCCCCGCCCCAAGCGAGCGTCGGTTCCTACCGGATGCGCAGGCCTACTTCGACGCTCCGCTGATCGCCTACGTCCAGCCGAGCACCGGTCGCATCCTTGGCTATGACGTTGAGTACAAGGACGGCAAGGGCCAGACGACGATCGAGTACCCTGACCGCTTCCCCGATGACACCTTCGTCATCCCGCCGCGCAACGGCGTCAAGGCCTACGACCTCGACGCGATCGACGCGCGGCTCCGCGCCCGTCTCGCCCGTCCCATCGCAACGCTGAGGGTTGGGGACCAGACCACGCGTCTCCGTCTCGTCGCCCAAGGGGCGCACCGCGAGCTGTACGTCCTCTGGTCGGGCACGAAGCCCAACGGCGACCTGGAGGAGCGCGCTTCCGTCTTGGACGAGGACAATGGCACCGCCTTCGGACTCGCGATCTTCACCCGCAAAGGGGATAAGCGCACGACGGCCCTCGGCGGTCATGCGATCCAACTCCATCGTCGCGTCTCTCGCGTCGACCTCCGGGTCCCCGTCTTCGCGCCGGGCGGGACCCGCTCTCGCCTCGTCGGCTACACGACGGTGCGTGGGGTGGACGTCGAACAGATCTCCGAGATCGGCGCGGCGTTCCCTGCGCTTGGGCTGGCGCACTACTGAGTAGGGAACCCCGTCGCCTCTCAACCCCTAGAAAGGAGACCATGAGCGAGATCGCCGAGCGCGGCTACGCCGTCCCTGACGTGCTGGTCAGCACCGACTGGGTGCAGCAGCACCTGAACCATCCCGACGTGCGGATCATCGAGAGCAACGAGGACCCGCTCCTCTACTCCAGCGGACACATCCCCGGTGCGGTCGAGGTCGACTGGACGCGCGACCTCAACGATCCCGTGCGCCGTGACTACCTGGATCGGATCGAATTCGAGGCCCTGATGGCCCGGTGCGGGATCTCGAACGCCACAACCGTCGTTTTCTATGGCGATAAGAACAACTGGTGGGCCACCTACGCCGCGTGGGTGTTCCACCTCTTCGGCCACCTGGACATCCGTGTCATGGACGGGGGACGCAAGAAGTGGGAGACCGAAGGGCGGCCGATGATGACGGAGAAGACCGCGGTGGACCCGACGCACTACAAGGCGCCAGTGCGCGACGATAAGGAGTTCCGCGCGTTCCGCGAGCAGGTCCTCGCCCATGTGGTCGAGAAGGGCAAGCTGATCGACGTGCGATCTCCCCAGGAGTTCAGCGGCGAGCGGACCCACATGCCGGAGTATCCGAACGAGGGGGCGCTGCGCGGCGGCCACATTCCCGGCGCGGCGAGCGTTCCGTGGGCCAAGGCCGTCGCCGAGGACGGGACCTTCAAGGAAGCTTCCGAGCTGAAGGCGCTCTACGAGGAGGGCGCAGGCCTCACGCCCGCGGACGACGTGATCGTCTACTGCCGCATCGGCGAGCGTTCGAGCCACACCTGGTTCGCCCTGCGCTACCTTCTGGGCTACCCGAACGTAAGGAACTACGACGGCTCGTGGACGGAATGGGGCAACCTCGTCGGTGCGCCGGTCGAACGCTGATGCCGCCCAAACTTCAATCCTTGCTCGACGACCTCGCAATGTTCCCCGACGGAGAGGACCGCAAACTTCTCTTCGTCGATCTAGCGAGAGAGTACGTAGCACCCACGACGGATGAAGTGCCGCATACGCCTGAGAACCGTATTCCTGGATGCGAGAGCGAGGTGTATTTCAGAGCGCTGGACGGACACTTTTCCTTCGCGGTTGCAAATCCACAAGCCTTGCTCGCCAAGGCTTTTGCCCGCGTTCTCACCCAAGGTCTTGATGGCAGGCTGACAACGGACATTCCTATCGACCTCCCCTATATGGTTTTCGGCGCCTTGTCAGTCGGTAAAAGCCTTGGCCTGACTAACATGGTCTACATGATTCGAAACTCGGCGAAAGCGTCGTAGAATAGGGGCGTGGAGAGGAAGGACGAACTCAACGGCTACGATCCCGTTGCCGAGGGCGAGCAGGCAGAGGACGGCACCGACCTCGTCGGCATTCGTTACAACCTCACGCTTTCGGTGTCCGAGCGGATCGAGCAGCATCGGCGCGCGATGGAATCCGTTCTCTGGCTGAGGAGTCTCAAACGTGTTTCTGGACCTACCCCGGATCGCTAGACGTCTCGACGCGGAGGGTCTTCGCTACGTTCTCGTGGGTGGGATGGCTGTCTCGATCCACGGTGGCACCCGAGTGACGTTCGACGCGGACATCGCGATCGCGTTCGACCTCGACAATCGTCGTCGCCTTGTGGAGGCGCTCGAGCCCCTGAACCCGCGACCGTTGCGGCTCGCGTCAGGCGCGGCCTGGGTCTGGGATGAGAAGTGTCTGCGAGCACCTTGGTCGATCTTTCAGACCGATGCCGGACGGCTGGACTTGATCGTAAGTCTCACGGACGTAAACGGTGGTTTCGAAGGCCTCTACGCTCGATCCGAATGGTGGGAGGGCGGAGGAGTCGGCGTCCGTCTCGCCTCGATCGAGGACCTGCTCGCCATGAAGGCCGCGGCAGGGCGCGACAAGGACCTTGAGGACGCTCGCCAGCTTCGAGCAATCCAACGAATGCTGAACGGCTAGCCTTCGAGAAACTCGCGCACCAGCGCGCCTTGGACTTCACCGTCGAGGAGGAAGGCGTCGTGGCCGTGCGGAAGGTCGATCTCGACGTGGCGCGAGGGGCATCCCACGTCGTGTGCGAGACGGTGGAGACGGGCGCTCTGCGACGAGGGATAAATCCAGTCCGAGGCATAGGAGACGAAGAGGTAGCTCGACTCGCTAGGCTCTAGAGAGTCGAGCTGGAAGTAGTCGATGGCGCGGGTGAGCACGAGCTGGGAGTTCGGGTCGAAGCGGCGGGTGAAGCGGTCGCCCTGGTGGCTCAGATAGCTTTCGACCTCGAACTCGACGCCAAGGCGATAGTCAGGGCGATCCTTGCCCTGTAGGCGGCGTCCGAACTTGAGCTCGAACGCGGCGTCGCTGAGGAAAGTGAGATGGCCCAGCATCCTTGCGAGCGCGAGACCGTCGGTCGGGGGATCGTCCGGCGGGTAGTCCCCGCCGCGCCACTTGGGATCGCGCATGATGGCTTGCCGCCCGGCCTCGTTGAAGCCGATCTGCATCGCGGAGTGCGCACCGGTGCTGGCGGTGACGAACGCCTTCCCTACGCGGCCGGGAGCCTGGACGGTCCATTGCAGCGCCTGCATCCCGCCCATGCTGCCACCAGCGACGGCCTGGAGCCTCTCTATCCCGAGGTGGTCCACGAGGCGGATTTGCGCCTCAACGAGATCGCGCATGGTGAGGATCGGGAAGCGCGAGCCGTAGGGGCGACCGTCCTCGGCGAGGGACGAAGGACCGGTGGTGCCCTGGCAGCCTCCGAGGGCGTTCGTGCCGATGACGAACCAGCGGTCGGTGTCGATCGGCTTGCCGGGGCCGACGAGGCGGCTCCACCAGCCGACGACGTGGCTGTCGCCGCTCAGGGCATGGGGGACGAGGATGGCGTTGTCGCCGGTGAAGATGCCCCAGGTCTCGTAGGCGACGGTGACGCGCGGCAGGTGGCCGCCCGCTTCGAGGTCCATCGCGCCGACCTCGACCGTCCGCCGCGCGCCGTCGGCGGGGGCAGTGCGCTCGTTCTCCTGGAACAGCGCGTGGTCGATGGGCACGGCCCAAGGGTACCTTCCTGTCATGAGGGCGGGAAAGGGTGTTCTTAGGCGGTGATTTGACCGTTCTCGCGTGCTACGATGCCAGCCTTCGGGAGGAGAAATGCTGACCATCGATGACGTACGAGCCTCTCCCGAGCCGAGCGGCTTGCCTTTACCCAGAAAGCGGCGATGCACGAGGCGTCGTAGAATGCGGCCGCCATCGCGACCCTGGTCGCAGGCGGCTGGGTTTTGTGGAGGCGGAGGGCTGCCTGCTCCACCCCCAGCCCCTCCTCATCGCCCAACAGAACGCCGTGATCAACCTAACTGGGCGTCCGTGGCGACGAGAAGGGGAGACCGTATTAGCGGCGGAGCATCTGTTTGAGCTCGGAGGCGACGCCCGCGAAGCGCAGGGCGGTCTCCTCGCTCACGACGCCCGCCTTCACATAGCGCAGGAGCGACTGGTTCATGGTCTGCATGCCCCAGAACGAGCCCTCGTTCATGTGGTGGTAGAGGTCGGTGAAATGGCCGTCTTCGATGGCCTTCTGGACGGTCGGGGTGCAGACGAGGATTTCTTGGGCCACGACACGGCCCTGGCCGTCAGCGCGCGGCACGAGCTTCTGGGCGACGATCGCGCGCAGACAGCCCGCCATGCGGACCCTCATGTACTCCCGCTCGTGCGGCTGGAACATGTTCATGATCCGGTCCATCGTCTCGTAGGCGGAGGCGGTGTGGACGGTGGAGAAGACGAGGTGTCCGGTCTCGCCGGCCTGGAGCGCGACGCCCATCGTGAGAGTGTCGCGCATCTCACCGATAAGGATGATGTCGGGCGCCTCGCGGAGCACGGCGCGGAGGGCGGGCTGGAAGTCGAGGGTGTCGAAGCCGATCTCGCGGTGCGAGACATAGCACTGGTGGTCCTGATGGACGTACTCCAGCGGGTCCTCGATGGTCACGATGTGGCCCGCGCGGTTGCGGTTGATGTGGTCCAGCATCGCGGCGAGGGTCGTGGTCTTGCCCGAGCCGGTGGGACCGGTGACGAGGATGAGTCCGAGGCGCTGCTTGCAGAGCTCCTTGAGGACGGGCGGCAGGTTCAGCTCGTCCAGGGTGCGGACCTTGAACGGGATGATGCGCATGACGGTGGCGGCGGAGCCGCGCTGGCGATAAACGTTCATGCGGACGCGGCACTTGCCCTCGATCTCGAACGCGAGGTCCATTTCCCAGGTCTCCGCGAAGATCGCCTTCTGACGCTCGGTCATCATGCCCGTCACCAGTTCCTCGATCCGGTCGTGCGTGATGATCGGCATGTCCTCGCCGCAGGGCACCATCGCGCCGTTCAGGCGCATCATGGGGATCTGCTTGGCCTTGACGTAGACGTCGGAGACGTTCTTTTCGTAGCCGATCTCGATGAGTTGGTGGAGGTCGAGTTCTTCGAGGGTCATGGTGGTTCGGTAGAGGCGTGAGCGGTTACGACTTGGCGACGGGCCGGCGGCCAACGAGGAGGATAAGGCAGTATACCAACGCCCCCGACGCCAGGGCGGCGAGCGCGAACAAGGCGAGGGTGGCCGCATCGAGGCGGCTGGCGGCCGGTTTCGAGTCCGCGACGGGCTTCGCGGCGGCCGCGGTCTCGTGGACGACGAGGCGGGCGGGATCCTGCGAGAGGAGCCGCACGTCGTACTCCACGCTTGAACCGATGCGGCGCCCGGTGAACGCGAGGTCGCTCGCCTTCCCGGCGGTGTGATAGGCGAGGGTGTGGCCGGGGCGGGTGGTCACGCCGTCGAAGGAGACCAGCATCCGACGGACGGTGTAGGGCGCGGGCGCCCCGGCGAAGGCCTGGGCGATGGGCGCGACGGCGAGACTCCCGGTGGCCGCGTCGATGAGGCCGTCGACGGCGCACACGCCGCGGAGGACGGACTCGGTGCCCTCGCCGACGCGGATCTCGTCGCGGTGGACGGAGGCTCCCCGCGCACCGCCGCGCGCCAGAACCTCGCCGAGGCGCACGAGCTGGCCCTGAAGGAGGTCGGGCGGGTAGTCGGCGGCGCGGGCGCCGACGGTGACCACGTCGTTGCCGACGCGGTCCTTGCGGACGGAGACGAGGACATCCCATGCCGAGGGGAGGGCCTGGGCCGACGCCGACGCGCCGAGGAGGAGGGTTCCCGCGAAAAGGGCGGCAAGGGCGAGGCGCGTCCGCATCGAAGGGAATCTACCCCGTGGCGGGGCGCTCTGCGGTTAGACGGGCCGGGGTGGGCGGTCCGTTCGGGGGGAGTTCCCGGCAAGGGATCGTCTTGCGACCGGCGTTGCGCGTGGAGGCGCGGACCCTTCCAGGCTAGGGACGAACCGGTGCGGAGCGGACCGCGACGCGGCGCGGGCACAAGTGCATCCCGCAACTACAGGAGGCCGGTGTTTCAAGATCGACTCGCGACCAGTCACCAACATCTGAAGCCACTTGGGAGCAGACGACTCGCCGGGAACCTTCTTTGGGTCCAGACGCACGAACAAATGCCCGAAAAGTCACGTACGGGTATTGGCGACGGGCGATAATCGCGCGCCGAAAGGACGATATGAACGAATCCGAACTCATCGCCGAGCCACAGGGCGGCATCCTGCTGACCGCCCGTGGCTTCGACCAACTGAAGAAGGAGCTGGAGCAGCTCACGAGCGTCAAGCGGCCGGAGATCGCGGACCGCATCCGGGAGAGCCAGCAGCACGGCGAGTTCAGCGAGGACAACAACGAGCTGGACGAGGTGAAGTTCGAGCAGGCGATGGTCGAGAACCGGATCGCCGAGCTGAAGACGATCTTCGGCAACGCGCACGTCCTTGACGAGTCGACGCTGTCGACCGACCGAGTGGGCATCGGGACGCTCGTCAAGGTGCACGATGGCAGCTACGACGACGAGTTCGAGATTCGGATCGTGTCGAGCTTCGAGGCCGACCCGGCGAACGACCTCATCTCGACGGACTCGCCGATGGGCACGGCCCTCATGGGCCACGGCTCCGGCGAGGACATCGTGTTCGAGGCGCCGGAGGGGAAGAAGCGCTACAAGATCCTTTCGATCAGGAAGTAGCGGCGGGTTCTTCGGGGGTCTTCGCCTCGGCGCGGACGGTGTTGAGGAGCTTCTTCAGCCACTCCTGACGCGCCTCGGCGAGGTAAAGCAGGTTAGA
>CAXTOO010000149.1:0-7706 GCA_964245875.1 uncultured Fimbriimonas sp.
AGCGAGGAGGAGCAGGGGCCGCATACGTCGATTCTACGGGACGGAACCCTTAGGCGTGAGCCACCGAAAGCTTTAGGCCGAACCCACGAGCACGACGGCGAGCACGACGCCCGCGACGGCGACGGCGACGGCGACGGCGACGGCGACGATCCCGTACCTGCTCCCGCTCTGCCGGCACTGGATGGCGCAGTACAGCGCGCAGCCCACGAAGATGAAGCCGAAGCCGTCGATGAGGAAGAACCAGGCCAGCCCCAAGAGAGAACGCACGATCACGCCCACGAACATCCCGCCCCACGTGGTCCCGCGACGCGACCGGAGCGATGTAGGCCGCTCCCGCACGGAGATAGCCTACGCCGACCGGGGGGCACGTTGAGGGCGTCCGCCTGCGAGAAGAGGCCGGGCACCGCCCAAGTGGCCATCGTCCCGCCGGCGTTGAAGTCGCGAAGCCGGGTGTGCGGCGCGAGGCGGTTCTCAGCCACCCAGGTCCTCATCGTGTCGAGGCCGGTCGGATCGTACTCCCTGCCGTCCATTCTGGTGACCATGGACTGCGTTGCGGAAAGGTTGAGACATCGCCGGGATGATGGGCACGATCATCGAGGAGGTCGTCGCCTTGCGCGTCCTTGCCGGTGGGAGCCTTCGAGGGGGGCGTCCGCGGGCCGTCGAGCGCGACGTTCCCACCTCGATGCATCGGGGCCGCTACGGGGACCCGCCGTTTCTCCACACCCTCTAAGACGGAGTTTTGTCCCTCTTCTCAGCCGGGCACAGATCTCCAAGTGCGAACAGGGGACCCGGATTCGATTCCGAGTCCCCCTGCCGAGGGCTACAGCGTCGTAAGCCGGTCAGGGCTTCACGGGCGCAGGCGGGGCGCCGGGGGCGCCGGCGGTCGAAGCCGCGCCGGTGCGGGTGTTGGCCTGGACGTCCTGCGCCTGGAGCGTCTTGAACGCATTGTCCCACAGCGTCTTCAGGCTCGGCGGGGTGACGACGATCTTCGAGGCGCGGAGCTTGTCCACGAGCCGCTTCGGAAGGTCGGTCGCCTGGCTTCCCCGCTGAAGGGCGAGCTGGCGGCGAACCGTCTCCTTCATCGCGTCGGTCAGGGTCATCGGCTTGGCCGCGACCTTCTGTTCGACGTAGATCTTGACGAACTGCTGGCCGTCCTGCTTCCAGTCCGTCGTCTTCCCCTCCGCCGTGCCCGCGACGAGCTGCTGGAGGGCGGGCTGCATCCTCGAGACATCGGTGACCGGGTAGTACCCGTTGGTCTGGCGGACGTTGGGAGCGGTGCTGTACTGAAGCGCGACCTGCGGGAAAGGCTTGCCGGAGGCGAGGTCGGCGTCGACCTGCTTCTCGGTGGCCGCGTCCTTGACCTGGACGATGCAGAGCTTGGCCTGCTCCGGAGTCTTGAACTTGTCCGGGTTGGCCTTGATGAAGTCGTTGGCCTGGGCGGGCGTCACGGTGATGCCCTTGGTGACGATCCGCTCCTTTGCGAGGTCGAGCGTGAGGTCCCGGCGGATGTCCTCCAGGCTGAGGCCCTGCGCGGTCAGGCGCTCCATGAACTGCGGGTTCTGCTTCGTCTGAAAGGCGAGCTCCGTGGCCACATCCTGGTCGGTCGGCATGACCTTCTCGTCCTTCGCGACGTCGATCAGGATGCGGCGGTTGATGAGGTCGCGCATCGCCTGGAAGCCGAGGGGCGCGGCAACCTGGAGCTCAGCGACCTGACCCTGCGGCGTGGCGACCTGCACGGCAGGCTTGCGCTCGAGGTAGCGGTAGTACTCGTCCATCGAGATCGCGTCGCCGTTGACGACGGCCACGTCGCCGTTGGCGCCGGAGACGGAGGCCGATCCGCCCTTGGGGCAGCCGACGAGGGCGAACGACGCGAGGGCCGCGAGGACGAACTGTGAGGGATGTGCTTTCAAAACTTGCGATTCTCCAGAACCTTAGAGGGCACGACGAGGGTGCCGAGGCGGTTCAACGCCGCGACGCCCGCACCCGTTCCCTCCAGGGTACTCAGCGGACCTGCAGCCCGCCTTCCTGTTGCATATAATTCCGCATTCTTCCCATCGCCTGCGTATGGAGCTGGTAGACGCGGCTCTCGCTCACGGTGAGGACGCGACCGATCTCCTTGAAGGTGAGGCCCTCGTAGTAGTACAGGGCGATCACAAGCCGCTCGCGCTCGGGAAGGCGCTCGACGCCGTCGCCAAGGAGCTTCCGGATCTCGCGCCCCTCGAGCTCGCGGCGAGGATCGGCGTTCTCGTCGACGATAAGCTCCTTGAAGTGGATTGCGTCGTCGCCGTCGGTTCCGGTGAGGATGTCGTCGAGCGAGTAGACGGCGGTGCGGCCCACGCGGACGAGCAGTTCGCTCACCTCTTGCCCGGAGATGCCCATCGTCTCCGCGATCTCGTGCTCGGAGGGGGGCCGACCGAAGCGGGTCTCCAGGCTCTTCTGCGTCTTCTCCAACGCGCGGAGCTTCTCCCGGATGGAGCGAGGTACCCAATCCTCCTCGCGGAGCATCTCCAGGATCGCGCCGCGCACGAGGGCGATCGCGTAAGTCTCGAACTTCACGTCGCGGGTCGGGTCGAACTGGTCGACCGCCTTGATGAGACCGACGACGCCCGCGCTCACCAAGTCGTCTCGGTCGAGACCGCCGGGGAGGCTCGTCACCAGGCGACCCGCGGTGATCTTCACCAGGTAGGCGTAGTTGTTGATGATCTCGACGCGGGCGTTCGGATCCTGACCAACCTTGAAGTCGGTCCAAGCGCGGCGAAGACTTTCCGGAGATAGAGGCATCCTTTTCTCTGGGGCCAAGGTCCCTGCTAGTTTAACTTGGCGGACGCTGGTCCAAACCTCAGGGCTTTTGCGAGGTTTATCGCAGTATTTGCCGCTAGATCGCGACGACAAGCCCATCGTAGGCGAGTTCGATGCCGGGAGGAAGCTCCGCGTTCGTCTTCGCGTGATCGTAGTCCGAACCTAGATGAGTAAGCAACGTCCGCCGAGCGCCGATCTCGCGCGCGACCTCGAGCGCCTTGTCGAGATGGAAGTGGTTCGGATGCGGCTTGCGCCGGACGGCGTCGACCACGAAGGTGTCGAGCCCTCGGAGCTCGGCCCGCGCGTCGTCCGGGATCCGGCTGACGTCGGTGACATAGGCGAAGTCGTTCACACGAAGGCCAATGACCGGAACCTTGCCGTGCTCGACGAGGAACGTGCGGACGGTCAAGCCCCCGACCTCAAAGGAGGAGGGCGTCTCGGGAACGTCGAACAGATCGAAGCGCGGGACGAACACGCCCTTCGGAAAGTCGGCGAAGGCGTAGTCGAAGACGCGGCGGAGGTCGTCCTGGTAGCGCGGCAGGGTGTGGACCGGCACCGGACGGCCCGTCTTCATGCAGATCGACCGCAGGTCGTCCATTCCCATGATGTGGTCGGCATGGGAATGGGTGATGAGGACGGCCTCGATGTCGAAGACCCCGCAGCGATGGGCGCTCAGACGCAGCTCGGGAGGACAGTCCACGACGAGGTTGCCCGTCGGTCCCTTGAGACAGAGGCAGGCACGGCTGCGCCAGTTGCGCGGGTCGTCGAGATAGCCCGGTGGATACTCGACGCCCAGCATGGGAACGCCGTTGCTCGTGCCGGAGCCGAGGAAGACCGCCTCGGGCAACCTACAGCTCGCCCGCGCGCTTGAGAACTTCCTCGGCGACGAGGGTGCTGGGGACATCGGCGTACTGCGAGACGCGCTCCAGGCAGCGGGCGAAGTTCCGCTCGCTGATGTCGTCGGAATCCTGATGCTCCTTGCGGGCCTCCGCGACGAGCTCCAGGGCCTCCGCGTAGAATCGGGCCTTGTTCTGGGGAAGGCTCCGGTTGGTCATGGCGCTGAAGCGGCGCGCGAGCTGCTCGTAGACCCCCTCCCAGGACGACTTCGCCTGAAGCTCGGCGCGAAGCTTGGTCATCTCCGCCTCCTGCATCCGGCGTCGCTCGGCTTCGCGGCGCTTGAACACCTCGTAGTCGGCGTCCGTGGTGCCGCCGATCACGCGGACCCGGACGGGCATACCATAGACCTTGCTGAAGGCAAGCTCGATCTGGCGACTCGTGTTCGGCAGGCGCAGATGGCCCGCGAGCTCGGTGTCGTTGGCGGGGATGCCCAGGATGAGCCAGCCCTCGTCGACCGCGATCGGCACGGCGGCGTTGATCGCGGTCCACACGCCGCGGCCGGTGACGTTGTTCAGCACCGTCGGCACCGACGACTTCCAGACTTCGGCGAGCTCAGGCATGTCCGGCTCCGATTATACGCCCGGACGGGGTCCGACGTACGGCGTGAACCGGCCGACCCACCTTCCCTGGAGCTCGACCTCGCCCAGCATCCCCTCGGCGCAGTTGAAGTAGGTCTCGGGAGCCACCGGATACTCCCCCACTCGACGGTCCGGCGTCCTCATGCGGACGTAGAACCGTGCGTCGTCCGCCGCCTCCAGGTCGAAGTCGCTCAGGAAGGCGCCCTGCTTGTTCATCGCGTAGCGGCTGAGGACGAGCGCGTCGGCGATCACCGTTCGCGGTCCCTTGTTCTGGCGTGTGTTGTAGAGGAGCCCGTAGGCCACGGCCGCGCCCATGAAGAGCAGACCGACGGTGAAGACCGAGATCATCAACGGGATGAGGTTGAGGTCGCCCGCGTCGGTGATGCGGTCGGTGCCGGGAGTGCGTGTCGCAGTGCCGTGGAAGACGCCCGCCATCGCGAACATCCACATCAGCGGCAGCGAGCAGAACGACAGCAGCGCACCCCCCGCCAAGGCGCATCCGACAAGCTTCTCCTTAGTAGGATCCATGAGGTTCGGGAGAGACGGTTTTCCAGGGGCGTTTCGTCCGCACGAAAGATTAAATCCTCATTTCGGTACTTTTGACTGGACAGAAGCATGGCATTTGCGGGGGCCTGGTTGACGGCTTGCTCTTCCCCATTCGCTTAGAATGCGTGGGATTGTTCACAGCCATCAGCCTTTGGCTGGAGACGAACGGTACGGACTGCGTTTGAGGTCGTCGGACGTGAGGCGCGCCGCGAGGCTAGGCCTTGCCCAGTGAATCCGCCCCCCTCTCCCCTCTGGGGGGAGAGGGGGCAGGGGGTGAGGGGTCCGGGAACACGGCGAACGCCGCCCGCCCGAGGGCGCGGGCGGCGGCATGGGGGAACCGGACGCCTACGAGGACTCACCGGACAAGGCCTAGACCGCCGTCGAGAGGCCCTGGGCCATGACGATCTCACGGCTGTGGTTCACCGTGAAGGCGACCTTGTGGGTGACCGACTCCATGATCCCCTCCGCGCCGGGATGGCCGTTGCCGCTGGCCTTCACGCCGCCGAACGGAAGGTGGACCTCCGCGCCGATGCTGGGGAGGTTCACGTAGCCCAGGCCGTATTCGGCGTGGTCGCGCACGTAGCGCCACTTGCGGTAGTCCTCGGTGATGACCGCCATCGCGAGGCCGTAGTCGGTGTCGTTGTACACCTCGACCGCCTCCTCCATGCCGTCCACGCCGATGATCGCGACGTGGGGGGAGAACGCCTCCTCGCGCAGGCAGAAGGTCTCTTTCTTGTACGACTCGAAGCGGTAGACGAAGGGGGAGACGAACGCGCCGCCGTCGTAGACGCCGCCGCTGAGCCGCTCGCCCCGGAGCAGGACCTCCCCGCCCTCCTCCTCGGCCTTCACGTTGTGGAAGGCCCACTTCTCGACGCTGCCCGACTCGATGAGCGGACCCATGAAGGTCTCTTCCAACGCGCCGTCGCCGATGCGGATGCGCTTGGCGCGCTCCAGATACCGCTCGGTGAACTCCGATAGCAGACTGCGATCAACGATGATGCGGCTCGTGGAGACGCAGCGCTGGCCCGTCGTCTTCAACGACCCCAACACGCAGGCGTTCACCGCGAGGTCGAGCTCCGCGTCGGCGAGGACGATGGTGGCGTTCTTGCCGCCCATCTCGGTGGCGGCGAACTTGTAGGCGTCGCCCGCCGCGACCTGCTGGATGTGCTTGCCGACCGCGCGCGAGCCGGTGAAGAGCACTGCGGCGACGTCCCGGTGGCGCACGAGCGGGTCGCCGACCTCTTCGCCCATGCCCTGCACGAGGTTGATGACGCCCTTCGGGAAGCCCGCCTCCTCGAAAAGCTCCACGAGCTTGTGGCCGCAGATGGGGGTCTGCTCCGCGGGCTTGAAGACGACGGTGTTGCCCGCCAGGACAGCGGGGAGGATCACCCAGAGCGGGATCGCGACCGGGAAGTTCCAGGGCGTGATGCAGGCAACGACGCCCTTGGGCTTGCGAAGGATGAAGGCGTCCTTCTCCGCGATCTCCGAGGAGATGACCTGCCCGATCGGCAGGCGACCGAGGCCCGCGATGTACTGCGCCATATGGAGTGCCTCGACGGCGTCGGCGCGACCCTCGTTGATCGCCTTGCCGCACTCACGGGTGCAGAGGACGCCTAGCTCCTTGATATCACGCTTGAGGAGCTGGGCGAAGTTGTCGATGATCTCCGCCCGCTTGACCCAGCTGAGGTCGCGCCAGGGGTGGTAGGCGGCCTTGGCGGCGGCGACGGCGGCGTTCACGTCGTCGGCGTTCGAAAGGGGCACGATCCCGACGATGTCGTCGCGGTTCGCCGGATTGACGCTCTCGAAGGTGGCCTTGGCATCCTGCCATTGACCGTCGATGAAGTTGCGGGCGTGGACCGTGGTCGAAGGTCGCTCAAGAGTGTTCATAGCGTTGGTGAGAGTTTACCGGCCATAGCCTTCGCCGGGACGCGTTCCTTTATGGTATACAGACCATAAATGGCGGTGTTGAAGCCGGTCATGTGGCTGGGTTCCAGCAAGAAGGATCTTGATCGGTTTCCTGAAGAGGTTCAAGACGATATTGGCTTCGGTCTTTTCGAGGCTCAGGCCGGTGAGATGCCGAGAGACGCCAAGCCACTACAGGGATACGGCGGAGCCAGCGTTTTGGAGATCGTTGCCAGTCATGACACCAACGCTTACCGGAGCGTCTACACCGTCGAGTTCGAGGAGGCGATCTACGTCCTGGATTGTTTCCAGAAGAAGTCGAGACGCGGAAGCGAGACGCGTCGCCAGGACGAAGACTTCATAGACCAACGCTACCGACAGGCAAGAGAGGAGCACGAAAAATGGCGAAAGCGACAGCCCGAGAATCAGAAGAGGAAGCGACGATCGAGGCCACGACCGGAAGCGTCTACCATGCCCTCGGCTACGAAGACGCAGACGAGATGGAGCGTAAGGCACGCTTAGTAATGGCAATCAACGACACCCTCGACGCCCATGGGCTTACCCAGGCCGAGGCCGCGAAGATCGTGGGCATGGACCAGCCGACCCTGTCGAAGCTGCTCCGCGGACGCTTCCGCAGCGTCTCGACAGACCGGTTGGCCGGGATGCTGAACGCGCTCGGGCGCGACGTCACGATCGTGGTGGGCGGAATGACGGAGGGCAATGTCCGTGGGCGCACTCTCGTCGCGGTGAGTTGACGCACTGGACGTCGGGTGGTTCGAAGAGGATTGTGGTTCTGACGACAGAGGGGTGTTGGACCGGTGCCGTTTAGGCCAAGATAGACGTACGTTGAGCATCGTGCGCTTTTTCCGATCCGCCGTCGCGCTCGCCCTTCTTCCCCTTTCCGCCGCCCTCGCGCACGCCACGGAGGTGGTGGCGAAGGGCGGCGAGCTCTGGGTGAACGGCGTCCGTGTCGCCCGCTTCGTC
>CAXTOO010000149.1:7716-9993 GCA_964245875.1 uncultured Fimbriimonas sp.
GTCGCCCCGGTTGGGGCGATGTCGGCCTCGAACCGGGCCGAACTGGCCGCCTCGCGCCTCTCGGCGGCGAGTAGCGCGTCGGCGAAGGGACCCTACGTCTTCGTGGACGGCGAGGCGGTCTACGCGGTCGCAGTGGGCGACGCGAAGACGGCGGGCGTCAGTCCGGAAGCGCTGGCGTCGTCATGGGCGAAATCGCTGAGCGCGGCGCTGAAGATCAAGCCGCTGGAGGTCGAGGACGGCTACGTGACGCTTCCCGTGGGCGGCCTTCGCGGCTTGCGGCTGAAGGGGATCGAGGCGGCGAAGGCGACCTTCAAGTCCGACAACGCGGGCGTCGCGACAGCCTCCCGGACGATCCGGGGCGTGCTCGTACGGGGCAACGGCGTGGGACGAGCGACGATCTCCATCCAGGGCGCGACGGGCTTCGAGACGGTCGAGGTGACGGTAAAGCCGGTCGCATCGAGCCTGCCGAGGACGCTGGAGACCGAGGTCACCGGCGCGCCTGCCGTGGGAAGCACGGTGAGCGGCGCGATCCAGGGCGCTCTGAACACGCGCCTCGCGGGCCTGCCGGGCGTGAAGTGGAAGATCGCCGGCTTTCGTTCTCGATCGGTCGAGAGCGGCTCGACCCTCGACGTGCCGGTGCGCGTCACCGCCGAGGCGCCGGGGGCCTATCCCGCGACGGGCGTCGTCACGATCCGCGTGAGGAACGTGCCCCTGCCGCGCATCCAGGACGAGAGTCTCTGGTATTCGAACGACCCAGAAACCGTGCGCCGCCCGGGCGGACTCTTCGCGGCGAGCGTCAAGCGGGGCGAGGCGGCACGGCTGCTCTACCACCACATGAACGGCACGGTGAACACCCTGTTCCTGCGCGTCCAGGCGGTCAACGAGAGCGACAAGCCCGCGCGGGTCGCCCTGACGCCCGGCGATGGTACGCCGGACCGGAACCCCGTCAAGGCGGGCCTCGAGGCGGCGGGCCAGTACATGAAGGGCTTCGTGACGGGCAGCGCGGAGATCGTCACCATCCCCCCGCACGGCTCGATGCCGATCTGCTTGCGCCGGCTGGGCCAGAACGAGACCGGAAGCGGCCTGTGCTCCATCCGGCTCGTCGACGGACCGGACTCGCTCCTCGTCCGCACCGATGCCTTCCCGCCGTTCCCGCTGGACGACCGCTGGACGGCGGCCTTGTTCTCGTCGACGCCGTGGCGCGAGGTCGGCTCGAACGCGATGACGGACTACGACCGCGCGCCCATGGAGGCGAGCCTCCACATCT
Source organism: uncultured Fimbriimonas sp. (assembly GCA_964245875.1). Lineage (GTDB taxonomy): Bacteria > Armatimonadota > Fimbriimonadia > Fimbriimonadales > Fimbriimonadaceae > Fimbriimonas. The sequence goes on from CAXTOO010000149.1 coordinate 8,984, forward strand.
ACCCCGCGCCCTACAAGACGGAGACGGTGGACTACGAGGTCGGCGGTCGCTTCGGCTTCGTCCGCCTGGGCCAGCGGCCCATCCAGCGGGCGGACCTCGGGGGTGGGTTGGACGGCAACTTCGGCGTGATGTACACGATCAAGACGAAGCTGGAGAACCCCACGGCGAACGCGACGGACATCGAAGTCGTGTTCGAGGCGAGCGCCGGCTACGCGGGCGGCCTGTTCGTGGTGAACGGAAGGACGGTGACGATCGCGCAGCTCTCGCCGAAGACCGAGGGGCAAGTGTTGCGCATCCGTCTCGCCCCCGGACAGGTGTCGAACTTCGACATCCTCACGCTTCCGCTCTCGGGAAGCGCCTACCCGGCGACGCTGACGATCCGTCCGGTGATGGACGCGCTGCACGCTTCGCGCTGAGGGGATAAGAGACAGGGGACAGGGAGTAGAAACCTCCGGACCTTGTCCCCTATCTCCTGTCCCTTATCTCCTGTCCCTTATCTACATGGAACCCAATTTCAAGACGATCGCCGACCTCTTCGCCGTGGCCCAGCCCGAGGTGACGGACGCGCCGGAGAACACGCGCAAAAAACACGGCGACACGCCCGAGGAGAGCGAGGCCCTGGGTGCGCTGCATCTGGGCGACAACAACGTCGCGGAGGCGGTCCGCCACTTCAAGGAGGCGGTCGCCCAGCGACCTCAGGACGATATCACGTCCATTCTAAACCTCGCGGGAGCGCTGGACTACGGCGACGAGACGCCGCAGGCCATGCGCCAGTACCTCGTGGCGTTGCGCCGGAACAAGGAAGCCGTCGAGCCGCGCGTCGGGTTGAGCGACGTGTACAAGCGGTACGGCCGCTTCTCGGACGCCGTCCGGGAACTCGATCTCGCGATCGAGGGCGAGCCTTACAACCCGTATCTTCGGATCAAGCGGGCGGAGGTGCTGCGCGATGCGGGGTTCCCCAGGCGAGCGGTGGAGTCGGCGCAGGGCGCGATCGTGGTGAAGCCCGACGA
>CAXTOO010000150.1:0-9920 GCA_964245875.1 uncultured Fimbriimonas sp.
AGCCGCGGGATGCGCTTGCGCCCGCGCCGCGAAGCGGTTCGCATCGAGCCCTCGGTCGAAACTACACCTTCGTCGGCCCAAAGCATGGTTGACGAAATCGTAAGTCGCGGCTTAAACCATCGTGCTCTCATCAAAACCCCCCTTGCGTCGTCGCGCCTTTGCGAGAGGAAAAAGCCCCCACCGACATCGAGAACACATTTCGTCAACCAAGAAGGCCAGAACCTGGTGATCGAAAAGAAAAATCGTACGCTGATAACGCAACAACCCTATTGGAGACTCCAACGACCCTCTCGGAGCACGAACGACACGTCGCCGTCCCGATCCGTCCGCAGCACCTTCGCCCCCGTCGCCGCGTACCGCGACATCGCCTGGGCGTTCGGATGCCCGTACACGTTGTTCCGCCCGACCGACACCACGATCCACTTCGGACGCGCCAGCGCCAGGAACGAGGGGTCGCCCGACGTCCGGCTCCCGTGGTGGTCGGCCACCAGCACGCCCACCCGTCCGACCCACCGCTCGTACGCGGCCTCGACCTCCGACGGCGCGTCGCCCCCGATGTACGCGTCCGGCAGACGCGCGAGCACCGAGCCCTCGTTGTCGTTCGCGCCCGGTATCACCTCGGGACAGGCGAGGTCAACCGCGAGCGAGCCGACCCGTAGGCGGGCGCACGGCGGCAGCCACCCGATCCGCGCCGAAGGAACGTGCAGGTCGCGCAGCATCTGGGGCAGCTTCGGCTCCCGCGCGAAGCCCGCGTTCGCGAGGATCGTGGCGCTCGGGTACGCCTGCGTCACCGCCTCCAGGCCGCCCGCGTGGTCCAGGTCCGGGTGCGACAGCACCACCGCGTCGACCCGCGCCACGCCCATCGCCCGCAACTTCGGCAGCACGAACAGACGTCCGCCGTCAATGTGATCGTTCTTCGGCCCCGCGTCGAAGAGGACGGTCCTTCCGCCCGCCCGCAGGACGGCGCACGACCCCTGGCCCACGCTGAGGATCGTCAGCGTGGGTGGAGGCTCCGGCGCGTTCCAACCGAGCAGCCCGCCGAGGACGACGGCCAACGTTGCCCCCGCGATCCGTAGGCGTCGGATGCCCTCGTGCCGACGCGCCCCATCAGGTGGCCCTTGCACGCGGCCTCCAAAACCAGATCCAGGGAACGTACACCAGGAGCAGCAGGTAGGGCGAGAACGGCGGCACGGTCATCACTGTCCCCGGAACCGCGTCGGCCCGTTCGACCGCCGCCTTGGCGAAGAGCACCAGACCGCCGACCGTCGGCATCGCCCACCCGGCCCGTAAGGGGTGCAGCGCCAGGGAGAGCACGATCGCCGCGACCACCGGCGGCACCGCCACGACGTTCGCCGGAACGGTGAGCAGCGCGATCTGCCCCTCGTGCAGCGCGACCAGGGGCGTCGAGGCCAGCGCCGCGATGACGGACACCGCCGCGAGGTCGTGGCCCTTCTGGAGGAGGTGGGAGCCCGCCGTCCGCGCGGGCTCCCGGTCGCGTCGCGGCCACAGGACGAGCATCCCGACGACGACCGTCGAGAGCTGGAACCCGACACCGTACACCGACGCCGGGTCGAAGGGAAGGTAGGCGAGCGCCGCCAGAGCCAGCGCGCTGAGGCCGTCCGGCTCCCGCCGCACGAGGTACGCCGACGAACCCACCGCGAACGCGAGGCACGCCCGCACCGTCGGCAGGTGCAGGCCCGTCGCCATCGCGTAGAGGACGAGCGCGCCGAACACGACGCCGAGCGTGAGCGACCGCGGCGCCCCGCAGAGCGTGCCCAGGACCATGCCGATCAGCCCGAGCGCCGCGACGTGGACGCCCGACGCGGCCACGAGGTGGACCGTGCCCGTGCGCGTCAGGGCGTCGCGCTCGTCGTCGTCCAGGCTGTCGGCCCGGAAGGCGAACGCTTCCAGCCAGCGTGCCGCGTCCCTCGGCAAGCTCGCACCGACGAACGAGGCGTACGAACGCCGCCACCCGTCGGCCACCCGCCAGGGCCACGGCCCGTCGGTGAGCTTCGCCATCGTGCGGGGCACGAGGCGTCCTTCGATCCCCCGCGATCGTTGTGCCTCGGCCGCCTCGCCCAAGGGCTTCGTCACGCCGCGCAGACGCCACGTCTCGCCCCGCGTCACGAGGGTGTCCGAGGGGAAGGTCGCCCGCCAACGATGCCCGTCCATCCCCACGTCTGCCACGAGGCCATAGGGCGTTTGGCTCGGCACGCTCAGCACCGTCGCCGTCCCATCCGCCCACCCCGCCGCAGGCAAGACCGGCGCGGGCCGGGGCGCGAGGGCCAACCCGAGCACGAACGCCAGCGCCACCGGCCCCGGACGCCGCGCGAAGAACAAGGGCACGAGCAACAGGAGGTTTAGGGGATGAAGGACGGCGGTCAGCCCGACGCACAGTGCCACGGCGGCGAGCACCAGCGGCCGATGGCCCAGCTCACGCCTCAGATCGTCCAAGCCTTGCATCACCCTCCCTTGGGCCAGTTCTCAAGCCGCCGCGCCGCCCGCTCGCGGATGGTCAGGCCCACCTCCACCGGAGCCTTCGGGTCCTCCACGACGGGGTCGGGCGGAACGGCGGGCCGCTCCCGAAGCGATCGGGCGATGCGGCGCGCCGTGTCGATGGGCTCCTCCGGGACGATCTCGGGACGAGGAGGATCGGCTTCTGGAATCGAGGCGACCTTCGCGGGCCGCACCCCGAAGCGGACGTCGACGAACATCCCGCGCTCGCCCGCCATCGCCTCCAGCCGCTCCAGGATCTGGGGCTTCATCAGCCGGAGCTCCTGCGCCCAGGCCGAGCCCTGCGTCGCCACCCACACCGTGCCCTTGTCGTACCGGTCCGGCACGCTCTTCGAAGCGAGGAGCTCGCCCACGACCTCCTCCCACCGCCGCAGCGCCGCACCGGCCCGCGCCGCGCGCAGCACCTCCGCGTTCTCGATCGCGCGGGGCAGGACCCGTCCGACGTGGCGCATCGCCTAGTTTGGCCCACGATGGCGGGCGATCGCTCCGGGCTGTCGTCAGCCATCGTTCGCCACGGTGAGCGCCCGGACGCTCCCCGCGCGCACCTCGAACAGCCTCGCCCGCTCCAGGATCCGCTCGCCCGCCGCCGACGCCTCGGTGCAGGTCAGCACCGCCTGCGCCGCACGGTCCAGCACGACTTCGACGAGCATCGCCCGCCGCGTCTCGTCCAGGTCGCTCAGGATGTCGTCCAGGAGGAGCAGCGGCGGCACGCCCCGCTCCTCCCGCGCCACGTCGAGCGTCGCCAGCTTGAGGGCGATCACCGCCGTACGCTGCTGCCCCTGCGACCCGAACAGACGCCCGTCGCGACCCTCGATCTCCAGACGCAGGTCGTCCCGGTGCGGCCCGACGAGGCTCGCCCCCCTCGCGATCTCCGCCGTCCGGTTCTCGGCGAAGGCTTGGGTCAGCCCCTCGTCGGTGGTCGCTTCGTCCTTCGGTTCGTACCGGAGGCCTAGCGCCTCGCCGCCGCCCATCCGCGCGTGGACCTCGCGGGTCGGCTCCTCCAGCCGCGCGACGTAGTCGAGCCGCGCCCCGCGAAGGTGCGCACCGTGCGCCGCCATCTGCGACTCCCACGGCTCGAACACGGCAGCAGGGATCGACCGCTCACGCGATGCCCTCAGCAAGGCCCCTCGCTGCTCCTGTGCGCGCTTGTAGCCCGCGAAGTGGTGGAGATACGCTGGGGACAGGGCAGAGAGCTCCAGATCGAGGAACAGTCGGCGCTCCGCCGGCTCGCCCCGGACGATCGCCATGTCCGCCGCGGAGACGCACACCACCGGTAGGCGACCAATGAGATCCGCCGCGCGGGGCAGAGCAAGGCCGTTGATCCTCGCCCGCTTCCGCACGCCGCGCTCCAGGGTCATCCCCAGGCGGGTGCCGCTGTCGGCCAGCTCGACCTCCACCGACGCCCGGTCGTCGCCGTCGCGGATCGCCTCGGCGTCGCGCTGGCCGCGCAGCAGTCGGGTGGTGCCCAGAAGGTAGAGCGCCTCCAGGAGGTTCGTCTTGCCCTGGGCGTTCGGACCCGAGACGACGTTGAAGCCCGGACTTAGGGCGAGGCTCAGAGAGGGGTAGTTCCGGAAGGCCGTCAGGGTCAGGATTTCCACGGCCTTCTCTCTAATGAATTCCTCTTCTTTCAATCCCTATTACTCCTCTTAGGGCGGACGAAAGTGGGGAAAACTCTCCGAGAGGAGCCTACGGGATCGGCCACGCAGGTACGAATCTACCCGCTCGGGCCGGTGGACAACGCGGTGGGAAACCACGAGGGTTGTTCTTGCGCCGAGGGGGTTTGTCCACCGCCCGAAGACCATCCACAGGCGTCCCCAGGTTGTCCACCGGAGCAACCCGCGGGATGGGGAAACGTGCGGAGGCACGGATTCCCTTCTGTTCAGGACGGATCGGGGGCGCGAAAAGCCGCGGTCGTTCTGGTACGGCAAGGCTAAAATGCACAAGGTTCCTCGCGTGCGTCCTCGAGGCTTGTCGTAGAATGGGATCGATGAACGTCGCGTTACCATACGATCTGGAGGTCTTTGTGAACGATCTCGTCGAAAGGGGCGAGGTGGGTTCGAGTTCAGACGCGGTTGCCGTCGGTCTAAGGCTCTTGAAGGCGCGGCTTGAATACCGCGACGCAGAGATCGGGCGCGTTCGAGGCCTCTTGCAGGAAGGCCTTGACTCCTCTGCGCGCGGCGAGAGCGTGGATGGCGAGACGTTCATGCGCGAACTGCTCGCCCGATACGATGGGTCGTATGAAGGCAGGCGAGTGCCCGAAGCGGCGTGAATCGCTACCGTCTCACGCCGGAAGCGAGCAGGGATATCGACGCCATTGTGGATCACATCGCTCAGGACAGTCCTCAAGCGGCCCATCGAATGGGCGCTCGGTTCGTGAGGACATTCGGTCTGGTGCTGACCTCGCCCAAGATGGGGCGAACCGCCGAAGAATACCAGCCTGGAATACGTAGGATCAACGAAGGCGTCTATGCGATTTTCTACCGTGAGATCGAAGAGGGTATCGAGGTCGTGCGCGTCTTGGCTGGGATGCAGGATCTCGGCACGATGTTCAGATAGCGGATCGCACGTTTCCTTTTTCCGGTACCGTCAAAGGGCCGCGCATGGACGAGATCACCGCCGAGTACGAAGCCCAGGAACTGGCCCCCGCCGAGGCCCTCCGCGCCATCCCCCGCGCCACCGTCGCCGCCAAGACCGACCTCGGCCGCGTGCGCGAGAACAACGAGGACAAGTTCGAGTTCTACGTCCCCGAGGACGAGCGGGCCCTCGCCACCAAGGGCGCGGTCTACCTCGTGTGCGACGGCATGGGTGGCCACGCCGCGGGCCAGATCGCGAGCGAGCTCGCCTGCAAGACCTTCATCGACGTCTACGCGAACCACCCCGGCGACTCGCCGGTGACCGCCATGACCACCGCCGTCGTGGCCGCCAATCGCTGGGTGTTCGAGAACGCCACGAACAACCCCCAGCGCAAGGGCATGGGCACCACGCTCTCCGCCCTGATCCTCAAGCAGGATGAGGCCTACACCGTGCAGGTGGGCGACAGCCGCGTCTACCGCCTGCGCGACGGCCTCTTCGAGCAGCTCACCCACGACCACACCTGGACCGACGAGGCGATCCGCGCGGGCGTCATCACCCCCGACGAGGCGAAGAACCACCAGTACAAGCACGTCATCACCCGCGCGGTCGGCACCGAGGCGCAGGTCGTGCCCGAGGTGACCCGCTTCGACCTGCGGGCGGGCGACCTCTTCCTCGTCTGCTCCGACGGCCTTCTGAACCACGTCGAGGACGACGCCATCGCCGAGACCCTCAAGGCCCACACCCCCGCCGACGCCTGCTGGCGCCTCATCGGCGCGGCCCTCCAGGGCGGCGGCTCGGACAACACGACCGTCCTCATCGTCCGCGTCGACGCGCTGGAACGCCCCGAGGACGGCGAAGAGGCCCCGATCCCCTCGCCCTCCTAGCCACCGTCTAACCCTGTAGCCGCGGGATGCCCTCGTGCCCGCGCTCCCTGAACACCGAGCAAAGACGCAGGCGGGACGCCTACGCCACAATAGCCGTATGCCCGCCCAGACTCTCGACGGCCTCGTGCTCTCCAAGCTCATCCGGGCGGAGCTCAAGGAACGCGTCGACGCGCTGCGCGAGAAGGGCGTCACCCCCCGCCTGGAGGCGATCGTCGCCGCCCAGGACCCCGCGAGCCTCGCCTACGTCCGCATGAAAAGCAAGTGGGCCGAGGCCGCGGGCATGGAGAGCGGACTCTGGGAGGCCACCGAGGGGACGACCCAGGACGCCCTCATCGGCCGCATCCACTCCCTCAACTCCGACCCCAGCGTCCACGGCGTGCTCCTCCAGCACCCCCTCCCCAAGGGCCTCGACGAGCAGGCCGCCCTCCTCGCCCTCGGCGCGGACAAGGACGTCGACGGCATCACCCCCGCCTCCCTCGGTCGCCTCGTCGCCGACCTCCCCGGCTTCCGCTGCGCCACCCCCTACGGCGTCATCAAGCTCCTCGAACACGCGAAAATAGAACTGTCCGGCAAGCGCGCCGTCGTCATCGGCCGCAGCGTCATCGTCGGCAAGCCGATGGCCCTCATGCTCCTCCAGAAGCACTGCACCGTCACCATCGCCCACTCGCGCACCGAGAACCTGAAGGAGCTCTGCCAGGAGGCCGACGTGCTCGTCGCCGCCGTGGGCCGCGCCGAGATGGTGAAGGGCGACTGGATCAAGCCCGGCGCCGTCGTGGTCGACTGCGGCTACAACAAGATCGAGGGCCGCAAGGGCGACATCGGCGACGTCGCCTTCGACGAGGCCCGCGAGGTCGCGGGCTGGATCACCCCCGTCCCCGGCGGCGTCGGCCCCATGACCGTCGCCACCCTCCTGAGCAGCTGCGTGGACGCGGCGGAGCGGACGATCCGGAGCTGACCGAGCCTCCAAAAAATTTTCCTTTCGCAGGTTGGGGCTTTAGGCCCAACCTGCGTTTGGGATGGTTGACGGGTTTTCCACCGAAGAACATGAGGACACGTTAGAAAGCATCCCATGATTATTCATGCCTCACTAGGGCGAAAAGTCAACCACGAAATCGGTCTGAAACGAGAATGGTGCTCAGGTTCTGACAAACGCGAGCAACGGCCCCAGGTCGTGCCGATCGGCGGCTTGGAGCGCGATGATGTACCGGCGTCGCACGTCGTTGATCGCCCCTAAGTCTTCCGATCCCCATGTGAATAGCGACCAGTTGTTGTTGCGGCACAGCAGGTCGGCGGCGAGGCGCGCGTGGCGACCGTTCCCGTTCGCAAAGGGGTGGATCGAGACGAGCCGGTGGTGGAAGCGGGCGGCGATCTCGTCCGGCGGATAGGTCCCGTAATCGATCCAGGTGCGGGCGTCGTCGCACAGCATCCGCAACTCGGAGGAGATTCGGTACGCATCGACGCCGATGCTCTTCCCCGTCTGCCGCAACCTTCCAGCCCACCGCCACGTTCGGTCGAACATCCGGCGGTGCAGGCGCTCCAAACCTCCCGGTGCCAAAAGCCCCTTTCGTAGGATATTGCTTCGTTCCGCCCATCGCGTTGCCTCTTCGATGTTAAGCGCCTCGAACTCGTTCAGCTCTCCTTGGGTCGAGAGTTTTGGGATCAGACCTTCGGCTTCGTCGGGATCGAGAGGCGTGGCGCCTTCGGGCGTCTGGAAGTTCACGGCGACCAGATCCGCCGGTCGTTCGCTTTGATCATAGCCTCCGCCGCGAGTCGATGCAACTCATGCATCGACTCGTCGTTCACACCCTGCGACTCAAGGGCCATGGTATGGCCCACGCGGCGGACGTGCTTCTGTGCGGCCACCATGGCCTGCGCTTGGATCAGCCCTTCCAGAGGCATTCGGGGAACCACAACCACGATCACATCGCACATGAGCGCGTCGGCCGACCTGCGCAGGCGCGCGAGGGACAGCGTTCCCTTCGCCTCCGAACTTTCGAGGCGGTGAACGGCTTGAGGCGTGACGCCAAGACGGGCGCCGTACTGCTCCAGGCTCATTCCTAGAGACTCCCGGACCGCCTTCAGCCAGCCGCCGCGCGGCGCGGTGGGAACGTCGAACTCCCGTAGGCGTGCGAGTTGCACGTCCAATTGCTTACGTCTCAGGCCTCTTCGTTTTGCGTCCACGAGGACGGAGTATACGTGCCTTCAAATAATACGTTGATATTTCCCCGGCAAAAATCAAATGTTAAGTTGATTATGATAGACATATTTTCATCGAAAAAGGTGAAATCCAAGAGTGTGCATCCTTCTGTGTTCCAAGTTCGACGTTAACGATCTTGATAACCTAAGTTGAGAGTCTCGCCTCGAAGGCGTTCGCGTCATGGATCGCTCGAAGCTTCATCGGTCATCAGCCAACTTCCTTTCGAGACTATCTCACGTAGGCACCCCGCTTGATCACTCAAGCGGGGTGCCACGGGTGCAAGGAGGGTTCGTGCCCGTAATCCCTGCTGCGTCTGCCTCTCGAAGGAACGCGAAGCGTATAGTTGCACCCTCCATGGCACTCTGATTCATGGTCGAAGACGCTTGCGAACTGCGTCCGGCAGGATGTACCGGGCGAAGCCGCTCGGGCGGTCAACCGTGGCGAAGCCCTTCGACGACGTCCGGCCCGTCGCCTTGTCGACCTCGATCGCCGCTCCCGAACGGCCTGCGGCGCCCTCTTTGGTCGAGAAGCTCCAGAACGCGCCCCGGTCTACGGGCGAGTCGACGCCTCCGCACCCGCCGCTGCGCATGGAGAAGTATGCGCGGGCCAGGGTCGTCGCCCGCGCGGCGTCGAGGGGCTTCTGGGTGCCGACGCTGGAGGCGGTGCGGAGGAGGCGAGGGTCGCCCATGAGGCGCAAGAGGCCGAACCTCTTGAACTCCGCTTTTCGCGCGGCCACAGCAGCCTTGCTGGACTTCACCGAGACGAATGGGGATTGGGCGAGGCCCAGAAAGGCCAGCAGGGCGAGGCCCGCGCTGAGGAGCGATCTGGCGATCATGTCTCCATGTACGCGAAGCGGGACGTGTCGGGTGCCGCGGGTCTTCCGATCGAGGGAACGCGAAGCGTGTAGCCGTACCCTCCGTGGGTACGTGGAGCTACGCTATGCTCCATTGCATGAACAGTCCCTCGTCATTCGTGCGCATGGAGCGGGAGGGCCTGATCGCCGAGATCGAGGCCGCGTTCGACGGCGTCTCGCGCGAGGGGGGCGTTTCGTGGACCGAGGCGGAAATCGCGGATGCCTATGGCGACGTTCGAATTGCCGCCTTTGTCTGGGACGGAGACACCCGTTGGCAGGACCTCCTCGATGAGCGGGCGAACTTTCCCGGAAGCGGCATTGGCGTGTGGTCTTTCCTCGACGCCGTCGGATTCCGCTACTACCTTCCGGCGGCGATGACGCTGAGCGCTCGGTCGGGCCACGACGAGACGGTCTGCTGGCCGCTGACTTTGCAGGTGAGCGACCACGGCTCTTACCCAGGTGCGCTTTGGTCTTTGCTCGACCTCCGTCAGCGGCGGTGCGTGAAGCGGTTCCTCCAGTACATGGTCGTCGTGGAGGCGCTTGACTGGCTGGACTCAGGAAATCAGTGGAGTTCCGCGCTGGCGAGCTATTGGAAGGCGATTCCCGACGAGGACGAACCTCCGCCTGGATCGCCGCGTGCCGCGTAAGACGCGTCCCATTGAACGTCGGCATCATGGCGCACCCACGGAGGGTGCGGCTACACGCTTCGCGTTCCTTCGTTCGGAAGGTCGCAGAGGGGAGGTCTTATGCCCTGGGAGCCGACGATGGCCTGTAGCGTCCTCTTGATGCCTAAGCTCCCGGGGCATAGGGCGAGGGAGGCCTATCGCGTAAACTGTCCGCGAAGATGCCCAACTACGTCGCGAGCGTGGGGATGGAGGTTCACGCCGAGCTGGCGACC
>CAXTOO010000151.1:0-9762 GCA_964245875.1 uncultured Fimbriimonas sp.
CCGTCGTGCCGCCCGCGGGAAGGCCGTACTCGATGACGCCCTACGAAGGGTAGCGGAGGCGGCGAGGCGACCGTCGAGCTGGCGGCCGTGGAGTCGGCCCCCCTCGGGGACGGCCGCGCCGGCACCGAGCGCCTCCCGCCCGGACCCCTCCGGGAGCCCGACGGGATTGCGGGACGGGCGCTGGAGGAGTTCGGCGTCGAGGCGGAGGCGCTGAGCAAGGCGATCGTGTCGTTGGACGGTGACGCATCCTCTCAAACCCTTGCCACGCTCCGGGTGTCGCGGGGGCAGGGATGCCCCTGCCCGTGACCCGTGCCTCGACCGACTTCCGGAGAGTGCGGACGCCGCCCTCGGGCGGCGTCCGCCAGGTTCCCCTCTCCCCCCGAAGGGAAGAGGGGAACCGGCTCGCCGGACGCAGCCTAGCGTCGGCTTCGGGCGGGGCGGTCGAACGCATCCCGCTCGATCGTGGGCGTCCGCCGCGCGACGCGGTAGTCGGGGTCTTTCGGGTCGCGTGCGCGGGGCCAGTCGAAGAGCCGCTTGTCGACCGGGACGGCTTTGTACGGCGTGAGGTCCGGCGTCGCGGTGAAGGCGTCCGCGAAGTCGTTCGACACCGCGTCGAAGAGGTTCAGCGGCGGCAGGCCGAAGATCTCGTACAGCGTCCGGTGCAGGCTCGTGATCGTCGTGTGCCGGTGCGACACGCTCCGCCGCCTCACGTACGGCCCGATCGCCAGCAGCACGCTGCGCTGGGCGTCCACATGGTCCGGCTCGCCGCCCGCGTCGTCCTCGGTGACGAGGATCAGCATGTGCTTCCATTGCGGCGTGTGGCTGAGGAACTCCACCATGCGCCCCAGCGCGAGGTCGTTGTCCGCCATCCACGAGGCCCGGTAGGGGTAGCCCTTCTTCGCGTTCGGCTCGGTGCCGTGGTCGTTGCAGAGGGTCACGTTGATGAAGGAGGGGAAGGGATGCTTGCCGCTCAGGTACCGCTCGCGGATCTCCCGCTCGAACCACTCCGTGCGGTAGTTGTCCGGGATGTTCATGTTGAAGATGGGATAGTCGCGGCTCGTCTCGGCCCAGATCGAGGCGGGGAGGGGGATGTTGCTCACCTCCCGCGCGCCGGTCCGGCCTTCGTCCTCGCCCTCCTCCACGCCCGCGAACTCGAATCCCTCGCCGTAGTTGCGCAGGCTCACGCCGCCGCGCTTGAGGTGCTCCCACATCGAGCCCGCCTCGGGGTAGTCCTCCGGCGCCATCGAGCCGTTGCTCCCGAACGCCGCGAGGCGGCCCTTGGCGTCGGTGTTCAGCTTGTAGTCCCAGCCCAGGGTGTACAGCATCTGGCAGAAGTTGTTCGGCTGGATGCCCACGAGCCAGCGGTGGCCCACGCCGGACGCCTCCGGCTCCATGTAGAAGTTGTCTGATACGGCGAACTCCCGCGCCAGCCGGTTGTGGTTCGTCATCACCGCGACGTGCTCCAGGGTGGGCTGGCCCTTCGCCTCGATCCTCTGGTCCAGGCCCCACTTCAGGAGCGAGGGATCGTTGTCGGTCCCCGGCACCCGGTCGAAGATCGCGTCGAAGGTGTGGTTCTCCTTGGTGATGAAGACGACCGTCTTGATCTCGTCGGATCGCCTCCCGAGGACGTTGGACCACACGGGCGAGCGCATCGCCGCGTAGTCGGCGCTCGCGTCCACGAGGCCGTTGTTCCGCAGCACGGTCGCGGTCATCGCCCCCAGCTCTTCGTCCGAGGGCACGGGGATCGCGTGGAAGGAACCCTTGAGGTGGGCGAAGGGGTCCTTCGCCGGGTTCGCGCCGCCGTTCGCCCCGTTGCCGTAGCCCTTGAAGCAGATGACCGCGAGGCTCCGACCGTCCGGCGTGGGCGCGACGCGATAGGGGTACCACGCCGTCGGGATGAGGCCCACGACCCGCCGCGCGGCGCGGTCCACGACCGCGACCGCGTTCAGGCCCGACTCCGCCACGTACAGCCGCCGCCCGTCCGGCGACACCGCGATGCCGGTGGGCTGCACCCCGCGAAGGCCGTGGACGAGCGGCGAGGGCTCCAGCGAGATGCGCCCCACGATCCGGCCCGTCGAGGCCTGGATCTCGTCCACGGTGTCGTCGTTGGAGTTCGAGGCGTACACCGAGCCGCCCACGCCCAGCACGAAGCTCGGCCCGCTGCCACCCACGACCCGGCCCTGGAGCGACGGCGACCCGACCGCCGTGCCCGTCTTCGTCACCGTGGCGAGCCGCGGCGCGAGCGGGTCGCGCACGTCGAACCCGAACACCGAGAACGCCTCCGGCGCGAGCGGCTTGCCCAAGCCCGGCACCTGCCGCCCCTCGACCTCGACCCCCTCCTCGGCTTCCCGGCTCGGGTAGGCGAACGGCGGGAAGGTCAGACCGCGCGGATCATACCCCCCTCTCCCTTCCGAGGGAGAGGGGGCAGGGGGTGAGGGGCGGGTGATCGCTCCCACGGGCGAGTACGCGAACTGGCCGACGTTCGCCACGAAGACCCGGTCGCCCGCGAGGGCGACCGCGTACGGGTAGCGGCCGGTGGGCACGGAGGCGACGAGCGCGCCCTTGTCCAGGTCCAGCACCGCGAGCCGGAAGTTCGTCACGTCCGCGCAGTAGAGGCGCCGCCCGTCGCGGCTCGCCACGAGGTCGTTCACGTAGCTGTCCTTGAACGTCCGCCCGCCGAGCGTCCCGTTCAGCGATATCTCGCCGACCGTCTTGCGGCTCGCCACGTCCACGATCCGCACGCCGCCCTTCTCGCCGTTCGCCCAGTAGAGGAGCTTGCCGTCCGCCGAGTAGGCGCACGCCCCGGTGTTGCCGCCCGGCGCCTCCTGGGGCGTCACCTCGGCCTTCTCGCGCCAGCGGTCGAGCCACTGGCCGCGACCCTCGCTCGCCACGAACGCCTGCGTGCCGTCGGGGCCGAGCGCGAGGCCGTAGGGATTGCGCGCGACCGGCGTCGCCGCGCCCGCCGGGGTCAGGCACCGCCCCTCCGGAAGGATCGTCACGCCGTTCGGGTCGTGGTGGGCGAAGGTGTCGACCGACGGCACGTGGAGGTAGGGCCGCGGCCCCGGACCGAGCAGGGCGAGGAGGACGCAGACCATCGCCTCGAAGTCTATCCCGGTCCAGCGCGCCTCGCGCCATTTCATAACGCAACCCTAACGTGGCGAGGGTCTCCAGACCTCGGACCTTAGATCGCGTTGGCGTACAATCGATCCATGTTCGATCCTCCGGGACCGATGGGTGCCGCTACTCCCCTCGAACTGATGGTCCAACTCATGAACGCTGATGAGGCGGGCGTGAAGTTGGAGGTCGTGGGGAACGAGTTCACCTGGGAGTTTTTTCCCTCTCCCCTGCATCAAGGGTTGGTCGTCGACCTCCAGCGCAGCGTGCGCCCGACTCCGGGAGACGACCGTGGATGCGGCTGCTTCGCCCTGCCAGACGCCTACATCCAGTTCCGGGACGGTTCGGTGAAACGGCCCGACCTGATGATCTACTGCGCGCGACCGCCCCTCACCCGGCAGGCCCTCACGGTCATGCCCGAGGCCGTCGTCGAGATCCTCTCGCCGCGTGGCGAGCGCAAGGACCTCCAGGTCGGACCGCCCTTCTACCTCGCGCAGGGCATCCAAGACGTGGTCGTCGTCGACCCCGAGGGACGCTTGGCCCACCACTTCCGCCGCGACGGATACCGTCCCCTCGCTCTCGGCGCGGTCGTCCGCCTGGAGTGCGGGTGCGAACTCACCGTCCCGAGCGTAACCTAGAGGCGTGACGCTCCTGCTTCCGCTCCTCCCGACGGAGGACTTCCGGCCCGTGTGGGACCGCGTGGCCGCCACGATCCGCACGGGCTACTACGCCCGCGCCGCCCGGCACGACGAGATGGAGAGTCTCCTCGCGAAGGCCGCGCCGCTCGCCCGAGCCGCGCCCGACCGCCGCGCCTTCGAGGACGAGGTGAACCGCATGATCGCCGGGTTCGGGGACTCGCATTTCGAGTTCCTCTCCGACGAGGACCAGGGCTACTACCTCATGGACGGCCTCGCCAAGGGCGGGATGGCCGCCGCCATGCCGCAGGTGGGCGCGTGGTTCCGACGATCTCCCGACGGCTACACCGTGCAGATGCTCCTCGAAGGCGGTGCGGCCGAGCGGGCGGGCCTGCGGGTGGGCGACCTCGTGACCCGCGTCGATGGTCGGCCGTTCTCCCCCGTGAAGACCCTGGAGGGCGCGGTGGGGCGGCGCGCGGTCCTGACGCTGCGTCGCGGCGGCGCGGAGCGCGAGGCCGCGCTCGACGTGACGCGCTCGACCGCCCTGCGGATGTTCCTCGACGCCACGCTCGCCTCCCGCCGCACCATCGAGCGCGGCGGGAAGCGGCTGGGCTACCTCCACCTCTGGACCCAGGCGGGCGACGAGTTCCGCCGGGCGCTCGCGGACGCGCTCGCCGCGCCCTCGGACGGCTTCGTGCTGGACCTTCGTGGCGGCTTCGGCGGCCACGTCGAAGGGTATGTGGATGCCCTGCGGGCCTACCGCAAGCCCCTCGCGGTCGTGATCGACCACGGATCGCGCAGCGCGAAGGAGGTCCTGAGCGCGCTGCTCCAGCGGGCCGGGCGCGCGACCCTCGTGGGTGAGCGCACGGCGGGGGCCGTCCTGGGCACCGAGCCCATGCGCCTCACGGACTGGGCCTACCTGGAGGTCCCCCGCGTCGAGGTGCCCGTCGGAGGCGAGCGCCTGGAGGGGCGGGGCGTTTCGCCCGACGTCGAGGTCTCCGAGAACGGCGACCCGGTCGAGCGCGCGGTGGAGATCCTCGCGTCGCGGCGGGTCTAGAGCCCCGCGTACCAGTCGTAGCCCTGCTCCGCCCAGTAGTCCTTCGGGCGGTCGTTCGTGTAGCGGATCGTGCCGATCCGCTTGATGTTCTTGATGCCGTACTTGTGCGGGATCGCCAGCCGGAGCGGCGCGCCGTGGTCCTCGTCGAACTCGCCCAGGGGCTTGCCGTTCATCTCGTAGCAGAGCAGGGTCTGGGGGTGGGCCGCGCTCTTCATGTCGAGGCCGACGTAGTAGCCGCCGTCCGGCGTCTCCATCGCCACGTACCGCACGAGGTTCTCGGGATGCCGGTGCACGTCCGCGTCGTCTCCGTCCAGGGTGGGCGGCGGGTACATCGCCATGAGGTCGACGAGCCGCGCGCCCGCCCACTCGACGACCATGCTCCAGCCCTCGATGCAGCACATCTCGGCGATCATCGTGTGCTTGGGCAAGGCCTTGATCTCCGCCATCGTGACCGTCCGCGACGTCTGGTCGCCCGCGAGGCCCTCCAGCTTCAGCTTCCACTTCGCGGGGTCCCACTCGGTCAGCCCCTCGTCGCCGTTCTGACGCAGCGCCGTCATCTGCGAGCGGTCGAAGGTCGGCGAGAGGCGGTCGCCGAGGGCGTCGTGCCAAACGCCCTCGTTCGCCTCCAAGGCGGTGCGGAACGGCCAGGGAGTGCCCGCCGCGTCGGAGCGCGACGCGAGGTACTTCACGCCCTGGTAGCCGCCGAGCAGGGCGACCCCGCTCCAGAGGAAGCCCCTCCGCGAGAGACGCGCCATCTCCCTTCGCGGATCGCGATCCGCCGACTCCCTCACGCCGCCACCTCGCTCTCGGGCGTCTCGACCGGCGCCAGCTCGCGCCCCGTCACCATGCCGCGGAAGGTGTTCCAGCCCGCCTTCGCCACCTGCGCCACGTGGACCAGGAAGAACGCGCAGAAGCCGATCGTGAGCCAGAAGTGCTCGAACCGCGCAGCGGTGTAGCCTCCCAGGAGCTGCGTCAGCACCGAGAGCTGTTTGGGCTTGTAGACCGCGAGGCCGGTGAGGGTCGCGCCGAGGCCCATGAGGACGACGGCGGTGTACGAGATCCGCTGCGCGCCGTTGTAGCCGTCCGGGGGCGGCGGCTCCTTGCGGAGGCGGAGGTCGTGCAGGACGGTGAGCCACGCATGGCGGACGGAGCCGCGCTTCGGCAGGAGCGCGCGCCACTCGCCGGAGAGGGCGAGATAGAGCACGTACAGCGCGCCGTTCGCCACGAAGAGCCACGCGAAGAGGAAGTGCCACGACAAGCCTTCCGCGAGCCTGAAGCCGAGGGTGTAGTGGCCCTCGGCGTCCGGGGCGCGACCGAGGAGGCGGTCGTACCAGCCCAGCGGATGCTCCAGCGATCCCCGCGGGAGGACGAGGCGCCCTCCGAAGAGGGTGAAGGCGTCGTTCGCCCAGAGGATCAGCAGTCCGCTCCAGACCATCAGGGTCAGCGCCGGGAAGTTGACCCAGTGGAACCAGCGGATGGCGAGGGGGTGCTTCTCGCGGATCTCTACGGCCTCTTCTCGTTTCATTCGGTGCTCCCTTCCGGTCTACGCGCGCCCGCGCGCCGGTGTGCGGCGATCTCGCTCGGTTCCATCCCCAACGCCCGTCCCCTCTCCGGGTACCTTCCCGAGGGTGACCGTCACGCTCTTCATCGCCACCAGCCTCGACGGCTATATCGCGGGGCCGGACGACGACCTCTCGTGGCTGTTCACCGACGCGGACTACGGCTTCTCGAGCTTCTACGCCAGGGTCGACACGCTCATCATGGGGCGCGGCACCTACGAGGCGGTGAAGGGCATGGGGCCGTGGCCGTACGCGGGCAAGCGCACGGTGGTGGTCTCGCGGCGGGCCGACCTCGCGGTGGAGGAGGGCGACGTGGAGCGCCACTCCGGCGACCTCGCCTCGCTCATCGGGCACCTCCAGGAGGCCGGGCGCGAGAGGGTGTGGCTCGTGGGCGGCGGCGAGCTCGTGCGCTCGTTCCTGGAGCAGGGCCTGCTGGACCGGATCACCGTCTCGATGCACCCGATCCTCTTGGGGAAGGGCGTGCCGCTCTTTCCCGGCGGCTTCCCCCGGACGCTGCTCCTCCTGGAGAGCACGAAGTCGTTCGAGGGGGGGCTGGTGCAGCTGAACTACCACGTCATGCCCGATGACCTCGACGACGAGGAGTAGCGAAGGGATTGTAGCGGCAGCTTGCCCTGCGAGAGTCTCCCGAACTCCGCCGATCGTCGACCGGCCGAAAAAGCACGGAAGGATGGTTGACATTTTCGCCGATGGCGGCACTCCTCGGTGACTCCGTGCCTCTGTGGTTAAAAAAACTGGCCGGAAGGGAGCGTCAACCAACCCTTGGCGAAAAAGGCCCAAAGCCCTACCCGATTGGGGTCCAAAACGACGGGGAAAAACGTGTAGGCCGAAGGACCTATGGACCTCGAAGATCAGGCCGGGGCGTCGCCCTCCAATCCTACGATCGCCTTGCTCAGCGCCTCCGCCTCGACGCCGAACTCCTCCAGCGCCCGTCCCGCAATCCCGTCGGGCTCCTGGAGGAGTCCGAGGAGGAGGTGGCCGGTGCCCGTCTTCGCGGCACGCAGATTGGCCTCCTCCTGCGCGTAGAAGACCACCTTCCGCGCGCGCTCTGTAAAGCGTTGCCACATCGTCCGTTCTTCTACCTTGGCGGGCGGCGGCGGGTTGCGCCGACCCTCGGCGTCCTGCAGAGCCACGGTCGCGACGCGGGCCTCCGCGGGACTCGCTCCGACCTCCGCCAGCGCCCTTCCCGCCAGACGGTCGGATCGTACAAAGGGTGCTGAATTTTGCTTGGCAATCTCCGAAACCTGTTGTACAATCGTCTCGTGCCCCCCCTAGATCTCTGATCCTGCTGACGTTTTTGGCACCCGTCCTCGCGCACGGCGGGTCGTGGTCGATGGCGACCACCTACTCGGGCAAGTCTACGCGGACGGTGAACGGCAACACGACAGAGGCTCCTTGGCCCTCGAACCTTCCGGGCGGCCCCACGGGCATCCGATCAGGCGTCCTGCCGGGGCAGACCGTGTCGGTGTCCGCCTCCGGCACGATCACCGTGACTTTGACCTGGGTGCCCAGCGGGCAGAACGATCCTCCCCCTCCGACCCTGTGGCTTTACCAGAACGGAAACGCGAGTGCCTCGGGTGACAACTCCGCCACCGCGGACAATGGCCTGGGCGATCCCCAGACTGGCAACGCGCAGAGCATCT
The DNA here is from genome assembly GCA_964245875.1 of uncultured Fimbriimonas sp. GTDB lineage: Bacteria > Armatimonadota > Fimbriimonadia > Fimbriimonadales > Fimbriimonadaceae > Fimbriimonas. Next base: position 8,027 of record CAXTOO010000151.1, read on the forward strand.
CCCCGCCGAAATCACACCTGAAGAAGTTCGACGCGAGCAGCGGGAAGGTGGTCGCCTCTTGCACATTGAAGGCCACCGCATCCACGTACGTGCCGTCGCCGTTGATCGACGGCTCGTCCGTGGGCGCGAACGTCAGCTACTCGGTGAGCATCCGTGCGCAGCCCTACGGGATGAAGAGGATCGGTTACAGACCGTACTCCAACGGCGTGATCGAGTTCACCTACGACTGGAAATCGACCTCCGGCAGGAAGTCCGATATCGACCCCCGCATCAAGATGTACGAGCGGGTGAACTACCCCGGAGGCAATCCCTACCAGCCTCCTTACCCCTTCGCGAGCAGCCTGAACAACCCCGCGACCGGCAACTCGTGGAGTCCGAGGCAGTCCAACGTTATCGACACCCACGGCGTTCCGCAGATCTACTCGCCCTACGCCGACGGCTCGTACACGGGAACCCAGAACTACTACTTCGATGACGATGAGACCAAGGAAAAGGCGGTGCTGCTCCTCGGCCCCTTCGATATCGTGCGTCGAGTCCGACCCACGTCTGACGGGTGGTACTACACCATCTCGAAGGACGGAGAGGTCAACTCCGTCCCTCTGCCTTGATTCCAAGAAGCACAACCATGATCGCCACGACGCTCCTCACCGCCCTGCTCGCCGCCTCGTCCGCGCGACCGATGTTCGATCTCGACGAGAGCGTGTACCTTCCCGGAGGGCCGATCCTCGTCCGCGCCCAACGTCGGAACGCCGACTCCGCGCCCCTGCGGACGTCGCCCCTCGGCGCGGGATCGCCGGTCCTGTCCGCCTTCCTCGTCCCGAGGCAGGGGTCCCGCGCGATCCCCCTTGCCCCCGCTCCCCAGGCAACGCCTTCTGAATCAGATGAATCGTCGCCTGACCGTATCACGAACACGCCTTACGGTTCGCTGATCGCGCCGGGGGAGCGCGTCACCGAGTTCACGAGTTTCCTCGTCCCGGCCTCGTTGCCGCCCGGCGCGTACGCGCTCCGGCTCGTCTGGTCCTACGAGGAGGCGAAAGAGCCCTCGAACGTCCCGGAACGGGTCGAGCGGGGCGCCGCCGACCTGACGGTCCGGGTCGCGGAAGCGGACCCCGCGCGCCTCGGACGCCTCGCGATGGACCTCGTGGACCGCGCCCGGATCGGGGAGTGGAAGGGCGAGTCTCACGGCGGGTTAGGCGGGGCGGCGCTGGCGGCCCTGTTCTCGATGGACCCCCGCGTCGCCGGGGCCGCGTGGCGGCGGTTCGCGACCGAGCCGCTCCGCAACGACGTGAATGGGGTCCCGAACGTGTACTTCATGAACGAGTTCGCCTACGCACCTCTGTTGGCCCTCGACACGCCCGAGGCGGTTCAGACGCTCGCCCTGCACGCGCGTCGGTTGCGGGAGGTCGTGCCTCAGCAGTGGGATGCCGAGCGCGGCTTCTACCTTGCCGCCTTCGAGAAGTTCTCCCGGAGCGCCCAGCCGTCCGTTGTCCGCGCCGCCCTTCGCGCGACAAGCGACGTCAGCGAGCCGGGCGACGCGCCCTGAGGCAGGTCGGCTCAGGGCTTTCCCGCCTGACTCAGGGCGTCCGCGCCGCCTCCACCGTGAGGCGGGCGTTCTTATCCTCGTCGAGCCGCTCGTTCACGCTACCATTGTGGCGCGGGCGCCCCGCCCGCAGCCGGGGATCGCTACCCTTCGTAGGGCGTCATCGAGTACGGCCTTCCCGCGGGCGGCACGACGG
>CAXTOO010000152.1:0-9741 GCA_964245875.1 uncultured Fimbriimonas sp.
GTCTGTCGGGTCACCGGACTCCGGTGGGGGCGACGAGGCAAGGCTGGCGCGGCGCAGGCTACAGGAACCCCAGAAAATCTAACGCACCATCAGTCCATCGCTCGTGCGGTTAGTGCGGCGAGGAGCGAGCGCCGCTGCTCTTCGGTGATCTCCTCGGTGGCGACGTAGGGGACGAGATCCTCGGCCAATCCCTCGAAGCCGGGCGAAGAGTATCGGTCGAGAGGGTCGGCGTCGGCGTCGACCTTAGCGATCGTCAGCCTCAGGCCGCCGTCGTGTCGCGGCAGGCCGCGCTGCACGAGGTCGTGGATCGACGTGTACACGCCGGTCGCTTCGGAGGTGCCGTCTTCGTGGAGACGCTCGGTGATCCAGTACAGTCTGCGGAACGTCATTGTTCTGCGACCATTATGCCGTCCAGACGAACGGTTCGGCGTCGGTGAGGATGCGTCCCTCTTCCTCCACGGCGCGCACGAGGTACTCCGGCAGGGTGAAGGCGGCGGACCAGAAGCGGGGGGTGATGTACCGGTTCTGGACGCCGCGCTCGTCCAGGCGGCGCGCGATCTCCTCGGTCGCGAGGGTCAGGGGATCGTGCCTCTTGCTCGCAAGCACGAAGCCCCACGGCTGGAAGAAGGTCGAGACGAGCCCATAGTAGCCCGCCACGTGGGGGAACACGTCCTTCATGGATTCGAGCGTCTTGATGCAGCTCGCCATGCAGGCCGGATAGTTCTCGTTCGCCGAGCCCGCCTGCATCGCGAACACGCCATCGTCGCTCATCGCGTCGGCCGCGATCTGGAAGTACTCCTTCGTGAAGAGCATCTGCCCCGGCCCGTCCTCGTGGGGATTCGGGAGGTCGCTGAGGATCACGTCGAAGCCCGCGCCCTTGCGGTCCACGAGCCACTGGCGGGCATCGGTGTGGAGCAGGGTGGTGCGCGGGTCCTCGAACGCCCCTTGGTGCCACTCGGGCATGTGGAGCTTCACCATGTCGACGAGCTCCTCGTCGATGTCGACCATCGTCGCCTCGGTCACCGTGCTGTGCTTGAGCGCCTCCCGGAGCGTCGCCCCCTCGCCGCCGCCGCACACCACGACCTTCTTGGGATCGGGATGGAGGATCATCGCGGGCTGGCTCATGCACTCGTGGAACACGTACTCGTCGAGGATCGAGGTCTGGATGTTGTAGTCGAGGAAGAGCGACTTGCCGAAGCGCGGCACCTCGCAGATTTGGTACGTCTGGTACGCCGTCTTGCCCTCGAGGAGCATCTTTCCGACTCGGTACTGCCAGATGGCGGCGGAGGTGTGGGTCTCGTTGATGAAGATCCCGGTGGCGTCGCTGGACATTCTTGTGGGCTATTTTGACACGGTGTCGTAGAATGGGGCCATGAGCGTCGCCGAGGCCCCGATCTTCCCCGCGCCTGTGCCCCATCGTTGGACGGTGAACCAGTTCATGGCCCTCCTTGCGGCGGATGCTTTCGAGGAGGGTTGGCGGGCGGAGCTTTTAGATGGCGCCGTCGTCACGCAGACGCCACCCGGACGCGAACACGACTTCGCCTACGAGGCGCTTCACCTCGCCTTCGCGGCTAAGGGCCTCTACTTCAAGGGTGTGATCCCGATGCTCAAGTTCATCGTCCGCGAGCGCAGCGCGTTGGAGCCCGACTTCGCCCGCTACCGCGCGGAGTCGGTCGGCCGGTACGGGAACAAGGAGGCGGCGTATGCCGCCGTCGGCGCGCCCGACTATTGGGTGATCGATGTGGAACATCGTGCCCAGCGGATGTTCTCGAAGCCCGTCGAGGGCGTCCACACCGAGGAGCGGCTCGCCCATGAGGGGGAGATCGTCGCGCTTCCGGGCCTCGACGCGACCCTCGACACGGGCGGGCTCTTCCCGCCGGAGGCGTAGAATGGGTCCTATGGAGACTGCCGAACGCCCTCCCTTGATGCGATGGACCGTCGAGCGGTTCATGGCGCTCGTAGAATCAGGGGTGATTCCCGAGCGTCGTGGCATCGAACTCGTCGATGGCCAAGTGGTTACGGAGATGCCCCAAGGAGACCTTCACGTCATCGCCCTGCGAGTCCTCCAGCGCGCTCTCGCCGCGATGGGGGGATATGACCACGGCATGATGGTTGGACCCAGCGTGATTACGCAAAATGCGGTGTTCGATCCCGAGATTGCCTTCTTGAGTTCGCTGGAGAGCGCGGGAGTGCCCCACCAAGAGGATGTTCTGTTCGTCATCGAGGTGTCGCACACCAGTCGCTCGTACGATCTGAGCCGTAAGAGGGATGCTTATGCGGAGGCTAACATCCCGCATTACTGGGTTGTAGACACGGTCAAGCGCGGGGTTTGGGATTTTTCGAAAACGGTTGACGGCGTGTACACCGTCGCGCGGTTCGTGCCTGCTGGGGAAGCGATCGAGGTGCCCCTTATAGGTGCCTTCCTCGACACGGGACCCCTGTTTCCCTTCTTGAACGAAGGGTAGGCAGCTGAGGTCTGCGTCGTGCGTGGAAGGCTCCACGCAGGCACAAGTGCATCCTGCGGCTACAGGGAGCCTAGATAGCAAGCTTGGAAGGAATAGCGGGAGCAAGCTCCCGCTATTCCCAAAGGTCAGCCCCGGACTTCGCTCTCGATGCCCCGGCGGACGACGAGGAACTTGATGCGGCCCGGTTGGAAACGTTCGCGGAGCACCTCGACCGCACGGTGGACCTGCACGGAGCCGCCGCAGTAGAACAGGTCGACCGCCGCGTAGCCGTGCTCCGGCCACGTGTGGACCGTGTAGTGCGACTCCTGGATGATGACCGCGCCGCTCACGCCGTAGGGCTTGAACTCGTGGAACGACTGCGCCACGACGGTCGCCTTCGACATCAGCGCGGCGTCGCGCATCGCCTGTCCGACGACGTCCTCGCGCTCGAGCTGCTTCTCGTCGCAGTCGTACAGCTCGATGAGCAGGTGCGAGCCGAGCGACGGCTCCTCGCCGGGTCGGGTGGGGAGTCCCTCCTCATCCTTGCCCAACCAAGCCTCGAAGGCGGCGGGGTTGTCGCAGGCGATGGTCGTCCAGCCGTCCTCGGTGTGGATCTTGGGCCGGTCCAGGACGGGCGCGGCGTCGACCTTGTTGACGCCACGGCGACGAAGCCAGGCGAAGCGGTCGGTGATGCTGGGGGCGGCGATGGCGCCGAAGGCGAGAGTGCTAAGAAGGATGAAACTGTTTGCCAATCACGTGTTCCTCGATTTGGACCGGTGCGCAGACACAAGAGGCTTGCCCTTGCGCGGAAAACCCGACGAACTCCCGAGGGTGGCTAGCGACGTTGTCTCCGGGTCGTTTCGCGCTCGAAAGGAAGTTTTCTCCTACCTCCAGGCGAACCTGGAGGCAGCCGCCCCACGGTCACCCGTGACGCAAGGGACAAGGTACCCGACCCTGCCCCCTGTGTCAACCTGGCTCTCGTCCGAGGGACAGGGATATAGGACGCCAACGGGGCGGGAACGTTGCCGAAATCTCCGAATGGCCTACTCGCCGCGCTTCCTGCGGCGTTCGCGGTCCATCAGCTTCCAAAACACGCCGCCCGCCGCGATCACCACGAAGAACAGGAATAGGGCGAACGTCACGACGCCGACTCCCTCGGGCGTCATCAGCTTGTCGAAACCGCGTTCCATACCACCAGGATACAGGGACAAGGGATGGTCCTTGTCCCTTGTCCCCTCAGACGCCCGCCAATTCCCGGTGGTGCTCGTAGTGCTCGCTCGCGGCCTGGGTCATGGTCGTGAAGTGCGCGCCCTTGTCCCGGAACCACCGGATCGTGTCCCGCAGCGTCTCCCGGCTGTCCTGGTAATCGCGCAGCCCGAGGGTGACGACCTCGCAGTCGGCGTTCGCCTCGAAGAGCGGCACGAGCTTGTCCATGCCCTGATCCAGGTAGCCGTGGAGGCCCTGGTGGGTCGCGAGGGGGAGGTGAAGGATCGAACTGCTTCCCGTCTTCTTGAGGTCGGAGGGGTCGGCGTGGTAGGGCTGGTGCGGCGCGCCGGTCCAGTCCACGAACATCTTGTAGTTCGCGTCCGGCACGACGGACGAGTCGACCATGATCCCCATCTCCTTGAGGTAGGGCAGGTCGGTGGGCAAGAGCGCGAACGCCCCCGCGCGGAAGGCCGTCGCCTTGATCGTGTGGCTCTTGAGGACGTCCTTCGCGAGCCAGAGGATCTCGCCGCGCGTCTTCGGGTCCTCCACGTAGCCCCGCTCGTTCTCGAAGTTCACCTTGACGCCCATCTCGTGCCAGGACGGGATGCGGTGGATGAACTCGCGGTAGTACAGGTTGGTGTTCGCGCTCGGATCGCGGAGAGAGACGTGGACGAGCCACGTGCAGGGGACGAACTCTGCTTCGAGAATCGAGACGTACTCGGCGGTGAAGCACCGCTCGTGCATGGCCCCTTCGCAGTCGACGGTGAGAACGACGTTCGGCATAGACTATCGGACCTTGGCGACGGTCACCTTGCCGGGGGTGATGTCGAAGTCGTAACGTCCGTCGGGAAGGGCGATCCCTTTCAGGCGGATCCGCTTCCACGCTTTCGGCAGACTCGGTCGAACGCTCAACATCTCTCCTCCGGCCAGGCGGTGGCTCCAGAGCGCACCGTTCGCCTTCTTGTAGTCTAACCGCAATCCCGCGAATCCGAACAGAACGGTCTGCAAACTTCCGCCCGCGCCGGTCGCGAAGTACGTCCGCGCGCTCTTGCGCTTCTCGCTGAACATCATCAGCGGGTGCCGGGTGAAGTCGACCCAGCCCTTGCGCCATTCGTCGTAGCCCTTCTCCGGCTCCCCGATCCGCGCCCAGAGCAGCGCTTCGATAGCGTCGGTCATCGCGGGTCCGTTCGCGTTCGTCTTCGGCCCGAACCGCTCCAGCATGGCCTTCGTCCGAGCCTCGGCGGGGGGGTACTGGAGCGGGTAGCAGGCGAGGATCGCCGCCGCCTGCTTGTAGCCCTTCAGCGCGTCGCCGTCGTAGGTCAGGAAGCTCGTGCCGTCCTTCGGCAGCCTGTAGGTCGGCGTCGCGGGCCACTTGCGCCCGTTCGTCAGCCACATTGCGAGGAGGTTCGTGTAGAGATCGTTGTCCCCGCTGTGGTTCTCGTCCGGTGACATCGTGGCTTTGATCTCGAGACCGTTCGGCCCCTTCTCGCTCCGTGCTCTGTAAAAACCTGCCGCGTAGCCCGCCAACCCAGTGTAGTCGCGCGATGCCCTCGTGCCCGCGCGAGAGCCTTGCGACGTTCGAGAGGCTCCCGTGCCCACGGAGGGTACGGCTACGGCGCTTTGCGCAGAGTCGAAGCCGAGTGCCTCTGCTTGCGAAAGACCCCACATCACCGACCCGGTGATGTGGTCCTCGTACCGGCTCGGTCCCGGCACCGTCTCCTTGCCCGTCTCGCTCGACTCCCACGGATACTTCGCGACGCGCTTGCGGTCGATTCGCTCCCCTGGAAGAATGGGACCGAGCGGGTGCGTCGCGGTGGGCCGATCCGTGCTCCAGGCGTCGCCGTTCTCCAAGGCTTGGGCGGCTTTGTCCAATCGGTACTCGCCGATCTGCCGCGCGAGATCCGGGTCGGTCAGCATCAGGGCGGGGAAGACCCAAACGTCCGCGTCCCAAAAGACGTGGCCGCTGTAGACGTCCGACGACAGCGCCATTGGCGCGATCGCCCGGCGCGCGGCGGGAGCGATGGACGACCGCAGGTAGTACAGGAACGACCGCACGGCCTGCTGGTCCTCGACCGGGCCGTCGATCTCGATGTCGGAGGTCCACCGCCGTTTCCACGCCGCCTCGGATGCGGCTTCGATCTCGGCGTAGGCCAAGGCCCTGGGCTGGGCCTTCTGCACCGCCGCGTCGCTATCCACCTTGAGAGGCGAAGCCGCCAGGGGTCCGAACGACAGCGTCCGCTCGTAGGTGAGGGTCTGGCCCGCTCGCAAGGACCCTTCTTGAACCCGCAGACCGTCGATCGCCGCCCCCGCCCCGAGGGTGCCCCCCGTCGCCTTCCACTCCGTCGCGACGATCCGGCGGGGCGAGGCGGAGATGGCGACGCCCACCGAGTCGTCCTGGCCGACGGCCTTCTGCGGATCGGTCGGCCCGCCGTAGTCGAGCGTCCGCACGGAGTAGGTGGTGTCCTTCGCCGCGGTCAGCGTCCACCGCTGTCCGAGGGCGCGCGTCGAGGGATGCATCGAGGTCGAGCAGCTCACGCGGACTCCGGCCTGTTCCCAGAACGTCTTCAGGATCCCGGTCCGCATATCGAGCGTCTGCCGGTAGCCCGTCCCGCCGCGCGGGTCGAGCGGCGTCCCGCCCGACTTGAGGAAGTCGTAGTCGTTCCCGCCCTGGTAGGTCTTGTTGCCGACCGCGAGGGTCACGAGCAAGGGATGGGGCATGGACCGGATCCTCTCCTCTCCTTTGGGCTCGTACTCGTCGACCATGAAGAAGCCGAGGGGCTTTCCTTCGGGGTCCAGTCCGCCCGCGCTCCGTCCGATGCGCACACCGATCAGGCCGTTCGAGAGGTACGCCGGTTCGCCCCCGTGGCCGTCCAGTGTCGTCAGCACCCAGGGGTCGAGCGGCGCCACCGTGGGTCCGGCGGTCTTCGGGACAATGACCTTGGTGTTCGTCGGTCGACCACACCCGAAGGCGGCGACGAGGACGAGAGCGGCGAGGCGTCTCACCCGGAGAGGTTACTTTGGGAGTGCGGGAGCTTGCTCCCGCCTTTCACCACAAAGGGGGACCGCGGCGCGGCGAGCGTGAAGGGACTACGCGGCCCACTCGCGGAGGCACTCGATCTCCTTTGCGGTGAACGTGCCCGGCACCACCGAGAACTCCATCGTCTCGCCCATCGGGTAGCGCGGCGCGTACGCGGTCGCCTCGCCCGGCCTGCCGAGGAGTCCGGCCAGGCCGAAGCGCTGGTACGCCGCCAGAATGTCGGTGAACGTCGGCTCCTCGCCCTCGAATCGCTTTCCCATAGACGCTTTGTCCGTCCTTCGGACGGCGGTGTTCCCGCATCGAAAGACGTTGCGCCCAAAAGGGCTAGAGTAGGGGCGTGAAGGCGCGGAATCCCTGGAGCTACGTCCCCCTGATGTACTTTCTCCAGGCGATTCCCGTCGCGCTCGTTCAGGACGTGGCGACGATCGTGTACAAGGACCTGGGCGTCGCGAACGAGTCGATCACCCGCTGGACTTCGATCGTGGCTTTGCCCTGGAGCCTCCAGATGCTGCTCGGCCCGCTGGTCGACCTCACGGGCACCCGCCGTGCGTGGATCGTCCGAACGCAGCTCGCCATCGCCGCGGCTCTGATCGTCGTTCCCTTCCTCCTGCGCCTGCCGAACGCCTTCGAGCTCTCGCTGGGGGCGTTCCTCGTCGCCGCCGTCTTCTCCGCGCTCTGCAACACGGCGCAGGACGGCTTCTACCTCCTCGCGATGCCGCGCGACGCCCAGGCCCGCTTCGCCGGGGTGCAGACGACGATGTACCGCCTGGGGACGCTCTTCGCGAAGGGGCTGCTGGTGCTCCTCGCGGGCAAGCTCATGGCGTTCGACAGCGTGGAGATTCGACCCTCCGGCGGAGGGCTGCCGTTCATCGTCGAGCGGGACGGCAGGAAGGAGCGCGTGGTCGTTCCGTCCGCGCGGCTGACGGTGCGCGGCGATGGCCTGACCGACGAGGAGGGCAACCAGCTCGACCCGCCGGTGAAGGTGGGTCCCGACACGTCGGACCTCTTCTTCGGGAGGGGCGGAGGGATCACGAGCTTCGGGACGACGGTCGGTCGCCTGCCGATCGCGCCCGGAGCAACCGTCCCCATGGGGACGGAGCACCTTCCGTTGGGCATCGGCGCCTACGCGAGCCGACGCGGCGCTTGGACGGCGACGCTCCTGCTGGGCGCGCTCGCGTATGGGCTGCTCTACCTTTTCGAGCGCCGCGCGATCCCACGACCGCCTGAGGACGCGCCCGCGGCGGAGGACCGGGACGAGGTCGGTCGCAACGTCGCGCGGACCCTGTCGGTCGTCGGCCTCGGCGTTTCGGGCTACTTTCTTCTAAACGCCTCGGTCCGGCTCGGCGCGAACGCGCTTTGGGCCGTGCGCGACGGAGCGATCGGCGGTCCGCTCCGGGGCTGGCACTTGCCCGAGGACGGATCGATCCTCGGCGTCGTGGTCGAAGGGCCGGGCGCCGTCGCGGAGACGGTCCAGTTCGCCCTCTGCGCCGCGCTGACGGTCGGCTTCCTGGTCGCCGCCCGGCGGACGATCCGGGGGACGGCAATGGCCGATGCGTTCGGCTCGTTCTTCCGCCAGCCGGGGATCGTCGCGATCCTGGGCTTCCTGATGTTCTACCGGTTCGGCGAGGCGATGATCATGAAGGTCTCGCCGCTGTTTCTGAAGGATCCGGCGAACGCCGGGGGACTCGGTTTGGGGACCGACGCCGTCGGCCAGATCAAGGGCGTGGTCGGCGTGTTCGGCATCGTTCTGGGCGGCGTCCTGGGCGGCTGTCTGGTGAGTCGTCTGGGACTGCGGCGGAGCATCTGGCCGATCGCTCTTTCTATGCACGCGCCCGGTTTGCTCTACCTGTGGGCGTCCCTTGCCCTGCCGCCGGTCGGCTTCATGTACGGCGTCGACTTCGTGGAGCAGTTCGGCTATGGCTTCGGCTTCGCGGGCTACCTCATCGTGCTCCAGCGGATCGCCCAGCGCGGGGAGTACAAGACCGCGCACTACGCGCTCGGCGTCGGCATCGGCGCGCTGTTCATCGGGGTCGCGGGCGTGCTGAGCGGCGTGCTCCAGGCGAACTTCGGGTATCCCGGCTTCTTCGTCTGCGCCGTGTTCCTGGCGATTCCCGGATTGGCGACGTTGCTGTTCTTGCCGTGGGACGAACCGGCCTAGAGGGCGGTGGTCACGCTCCCCTCCTTCGCGAAGGGGGAGAAAAGTCGGCCGTAGGGGGCGGTGCTTTGCTAGCAAACTCGCGCGGAAGGCGGGCTGAAGCCCGCGCTCCCAGGGGTCAGGCGAGCATCTCGCGGGCGTTGGCGAGAGAGGCTTCGGTGAGGCGTTCGCCGGCCAGCATGCGGGCAATCTCTTCGACCCGCTGGGCGTCGTCGAGGCGTACGATCCGGGTGACCACGCGCCCGTCGACCTCGACCTTTTCGATCCGGTAATGGGTCGCGGCGCGGGCGGCGATCTGGGGGAGGTGACTGATGACCACGAGTTGGTAGTGGCCCGCCAGCTCTTCGAGCTTGCGGGCCATCGTCGCGGCGGCGCGACCCCCGAGGCCGGCGTCGACCTCGTCGAAGATGAGGGTCGGCACGCCCGCGCGGCCGGCGAGGGCGGTCTTCATCGCGAGCATGACACGCGAGATCTCGCCGCCGGAGGCGATCTTCGCGAGGGGGCGCATCGGCTCGCCCGCGTTGGCCTGGAAGATGAACTCGACGTCGTCCGCGCCGTGCGCGTCGGCGGGGCGCGGGCGGATCTCGACGGCGAACTGGGCCTTCGACATCGCGAGGTCGCGCAGTTGTGTCTCGACGAGCGAGCCGAACGCCTTCGCCTTCTCGGTGCGGAGCTTCGTCAGATCGCCCGCCGCCTTGCCGAGCGCACGATCGGCCTTCTCGACCCGCGCGAGCAGCGTCTCCTCGCTCGCCTCGGCGTCGTCGAGGCGGGCCAGCTCCTCCTGTGCGCTCGCAAGGTGCGCCAGCACGGTCGCCTCGTCCTCGCCGTACTTGCGACGGAGCCTCTTCAGGGCGTCGAGGCGGGACTGAACCTCGTCGAGGGTTGCCGGATCGGCCTCC
>CAXTOO010000153.1:0-9730 GCA_964245875.1 uncultured Fimbriimonas sp.
GACGAGGCGAACCCCTCGACAGCGCGCATCAAGATGAGCGGCGTGGCGCGGGTCGAGAACGGCCTCCTCAAGCCTCGCAACCGCATCTACGCCGCCGCCTTCGACTCGAGGTGGGTGCGCGAGAACATGCCGGGGCAGGAACTCCAACGGCAGAGAAAGGCCTTCTGGAAGGGTGCGCTCCGGACCGGAGCCATCTCGCTCGCCGTCGTCGCGACGACCACCACCCTCGCGGCGGCGGCCTACTTCAACGCCGTCGAGGCTCGGAAAGAACGCGACCGCGCGAACGGACAGACCCTCCTCGCGACGAGCGAGGCCACTCGGGCGAACGAGAACCTCCTGCGCGCCGATCGGGAGGCGAAGCGCGCGACGGCGCAGACGAAGGTCGCGAGGTGGTCGGAGTTCCGCGCGAAGCAGAGCGCGAAGGTAGCCGAGCGACGGCGCCTTGAGGCCCTGAAGGCCCAAGGCGACGCGGAGCGCGCGACGTCGTCGGCGCTCGCCGCGAAGAGGAGCGAGTCGGCTGCGAAGGGCGTCGCCCTTCGCAGCGCGACCGAGGCCGAGCGTCAACGTAGGATCGCGCTCGGACAAACGAACCGCGTCCTCGAAAGCCAGAAGTCACTCAAGGCGGAGCTGTACGACAACGCGATCCAATCGCTTCAGGCTCTTTGGGAGAAGGGCGACCGCGCGGAGATGGCGAAGGTCCTCGCCGCCGCGCCCACTCCGAAGGGCCGTGGGTGGGAGTGGGGCTACTGGCGCCGTCTGTCGAACGAGGCTCGCGTCGGTCGGGTCGGCCCTTCCGCGAGATACGACGTCCCTCCCTCGTCGTTCGTGCCCTCGGAAGGAGCCGGGATCGTCTTCTACACCACGACCGGGCGGGCCGCAGACCTCGTCGACGATCGGACCGGAAAGACGCTCCGGCGCTTCTGGCGCCTCCCCGAACTGAAGAACGACTACTACCGCGCGGCCTTCAGCCGCAACGGACGCTGGGCGGTCCGCGACGACTCGAAACGCCACCTCGTCCTCCACGACCTCGCCCGGGGCACGACCCGCCCCCTCCCTGCGGCGGAAGGGGAGATCGTCGACGGGGTCGGCGATGACGGAGGCCGTTACGCCACGCATGTGTACGGAAGAGGCAAGGACAGCGAGGTCACGGTCTGGGACTCCGTTCGCGGCCGTCCCCTCTTCGTGCGCCGCCCGCCCGCCCCGCTCGGGTTCGCGAACGCGCTCGATCCCGATGGCAAGACGCTTCTGATGCGATACGGGGACGAGTCTTCTGGACGCCTGGGGATCGCCGAGTACGACGTCGAGCGGGGCGCGATCGGGAAGGTCTACGCACTTCCCACGTCCCCCGGGTCCGGTCGAGAGCGGTACGCAAAGCTCGTGTTCGCCTCCGAGGACGCCTTGGTCGCACGGATCGGCGACAAGGTCGCGGTCTTCCGGAGGGGCGATCCCGAGCCACGCTTCGCCCTGGCACCGACAGACTTCAGAGGCGGTCTTTCCGTGTCCCGCGACGGTCGGTTTCTTCTCTCGACTCAGCTAGATGGCGATTCCTCCAGTGCGGCCGACAAATCCTCCGGGAAGATCTGGGACCTTCGCACCGGAAGCCTCGTGGGCAGTCTGCCGCTCTCCGGGGGCGTTCTCTCCGGGGACGGTCGGAGGATCGTGACCTTGGAAAACGAGGAGACGCGGACGCTCGACTGGCGCGAGGCGTCGCCCTATCGCGAGACGACGGTCCTGCGCGCGCGCCAAGGGAGTCGCCGCGCTCCAAGCCCGTCCGGTGCCTCCGAACCCTACGACCGTCTCTCGCTCGACGAGGGATCGGTGCTCGCGACCGCCTACGAGACCGCCCCGAGGTCGGCGAACGGCGGTTACCGAGAGCGGGTGCTATCGTACACGCGGTACGACCTCGAGGGGCGCGTGCTGGCCCGCTACCCCTCGGCTGGCGAGGTTCCCCCGACCGAGAGTGCCTACACCCAAGGGAACTACCTCGGGGTCGCCAAAGGCCGACGCTTCGAGGTTAGGCGTCTTCGCGATTTCCGGCTCGTTCGGACCCTCGAGATCGAGGAGGGCGATTTCCCCTTCGTCTCCGCAGATCCTCGGAGGGTCGCGTCGATCAACGGACGCGGCGTGCTCCGCGTCTGGATGGACGCTCCGACGCCTGTCGCGCGGGCCAAGACTCGGTTCTCGACCCCTTCGGCAGGACACCCTTCCGGCTTGTTGGAGACCTCCCCGGACGGGGCGAAGATCCTCGTCTTCGGTACAAGTGAGGGCTTCGAGATCCGGGACTCCCGTTCCCTGCGCCTCTTGCTGACCTCTGCCCCTGGGGAGCGGGACCTATTTTACGGAACATGGATCGACCCGTCCACGCTCCGATTCGAGAGCGACGCCAACGGGCACCCGGTCTTGTACGATCTCGTGATGAAGAAGAGGCGTCCGGCGCCGCCGCAGACCTTTCGGGGTTTCCAATGCTTTTCGCCCGACGGACGCCTACGCGCGGGGATCGTGGGTGACGGGACGATCGAGATCCGCTCCACCCGCTCCGATCGCCGTCTGCTCACCCTCGACGCCGCCGCCGAGGCCCCGCCGGAGAACGCGCCCGCGCCGACGATCTCCGGCGTCCAGTTTTCGAAGGATGGACGGAGCCTCAACGTGCTCTACTCGAACGGTTGGCTCCGAACCTACCAGGGCGACTTCTGAGCTTCGTCTCACATCCTTTGCGGAACCCCTCGTGACTCGACGATCCATGAGCCTAGGAGGGACCTCGAGGAAACCGCGTGGGCGACGAACAATGCGACGACGTACCCCGAGCGACGATCCAACGGACCTTAGATGTCGTAAACCGCCTTCGCCAAAGGTCTCGGCAGTCGTGGGCGCGCTTGTACAATCCACTCGGCTCCGTCGCCGATGAACGCCATGCGAACCTCGACCCTCCGCCTTCCGCTCCTCCTCGCCTCCCTCTGCGTCCTGGGCTGCGGCGGGCACGGCCCGTCCCCTTCCTCCGACACGGGTTCGACGCGCGGCGCCGCCTCGCTGACGGTCGCTTGGCCGGCCCGGACGGCCCGCCTGATCCCGAACGCCGCGAACTCTCTCGTCGTGACGCTGTCGCTGAACGGGGCCGTCGTCGCCACGAAGACCGTCGCCCGCCCCACGGGGGCGCAGACCTCGTCCACCGCCGAGTTCGAGGACCTTCCCTATGGCACCCTCGCCGTCGCCGTCGCGGCTTTCCCCACGACGGACGGCAGCGGCGTCGCCCAGGCCGTTGGCGCGGGGAGCCTCGTGGTCGCGGAGGGCTCCCACAACGCGGTGCCCGTGTCGCTCGCGTCGACGGTCGCCGCCCTCGCGGTCCTGCCCGCGTCCGTCTCCGTGCCCGCGAACACCACCCTGAGCCTGACGGCGAGCGCCACGGACGAACAGGGCCGCATCGTCCTCCTGTCCGCGGGGGGCGGGGCGGAGACGCTGACCTGGACGAGCGCCGACCCGAGCGTCGCCTCGGTCGCGGGCGCCGGCCCTACTGCCGTCCTCGCGGGAACCGCCGCCGGGACGACGAGCGTCGCCGCGTCGATCCGGGTGGACGACGGGGGCGGGACCAAGAGCGTCGACGTACCGGTGAGCGTCGTCGCGTCGAGCGTCGTCGTCGTCCCCTTCGCCGCCGCGAGGACCGTGTCCAACGTCCGCAACGCCCCGGCGGGCCTCCAGGACGGGACCGTGATCACCCAAGGGGGAACCGTCTCCTTCGCATGGCGGGCGACGTTCCCCCTCGACGGCGTTCCCGCCGCCGCGACGATCGTCGCCGCGACCCTTCGTGCGAGCGTGACGAGCACCTCGTCTCCGTTGCCGACGCACCGCGCCTCCGCCTACCCCGCCACGGAGGGCGGTATCCCGAGCGACGCCTCCACCACGCTCCCGGCGGGCGCCGTCTCTGCCGGAAGCGTCGTCGGCGAGATCGGGCCGAGGTCGTTCGACGCGACCGCCGCCGTCAAGGGGCTCATCGCGGCGAGCGCCCCATACGCGGGCTTCCAGGTCGGGACCGGAAGGGTGTTCACCCCGACGATCTGGTCCTCGCCCACGCTCACGATCGTCTACACCTTGCCGTAGTCAGCCGCGACGCCGCAAAGACGTCGTCGACGCGAACGGAACGGTCCGCCTGGGTGGGGGACGTTCCCGGCCCAAAGCCGCGTTCCTGCGGATCGTTCGAGGGACCTAGGCAGTCGGCGCCCTCTTGCTCAGAACGGACCCGGCGCTCGCGGTGTCCCTCGGTTGCGGGTCCATCGGGTCCGGCCCAGTCCGGGCCTCCATCTCCGCCAACTCGCGGTAGGCGGCCTCGATGTCGCTCATCGTCTCGCGGTCGACGACGAGCACGCCGGCGTCCGGGAACGCGGAGCGGGCGAGCTTGGCGACGAGCCTCTCGTTCCCGCCCCCTCCCTTTTCGACAACGAAGACGCTCGCCGTCCATCGGGTCGGCTTCGCTGCGAAGGGGCCTTTGCCCGGTCTGAAGACGTGGACCAACGCGGACTCGACGCCCTCCGTCGCCTCCAGCGTTCTCGCGATCCGCTTCTCGAGGGCGTCCACGTCCGTCCTATCCTCCGCGATGCGGCGCGCACCCCGTTCCTGGGGGAGCTTGCCCTGCGTCGCGAGCCGATGGCGCGCCTCGGGGATCTGGTCCTCCGGCAGCTCGATGGTTCCCACGCGCACGACCCTCGGAGAGAACCCGCCGCCCGATCTCAGCGTCGACAGGGCGTCGGCTTTCTCCACGTCCGACAGGTCGACGAACAGCGGCTCGTACCGAGATCGCGACGAGGGGGTGGCCAGGCACGCGCCCGCCATCGTCAGGGATGCGAGCCCAGCGAGCGCGAGGGCGACCTTTCGCCTCCGATCGAGGGAGGCGGCTTGGCGAAGGGCGCGTTCGAGGAGGGACACCATGGGCTCGTCGGTAATCATCGGGCGGGCGCTCCGTTTCCTTAGGGCGGCGGCCCTGCTTTCCAAGGCCGTTCGAGCCGCCGCTTCAAGGATCGGAGAAGAAGGGAGTCGGACGAAACAGAGGGGTTCTGGAGGCTCCTTGGATCGCCCGATGAGTCGAGGGGCTTTTCTCCGCCATGAGCGCCCCGGGCTTACACCACCACTTCAAGGCCGTGACCGACATGAGCCCCCTCCAGTTCCTGAAGCAACTCCGGCTCCAGGAAGCGAGGCGGCTACTACTGGGGGAGAGCCCGGACGTGGCGAGCGCCAACTATCGGGTGGGCTACGATGACGCTTCTCACTTCAGCAAGGAGTACAAGGGCCTCTTCGGCATCCCTCCGGCAAGCGACGATGGGCGTTTGCGCTCATCGTCGCGGCTGATCGAACTGCCTTGCCCCGGAGCCACCAGCGTAAAAGGGGTCATGTGTGGCTAATGCCGAGTGTCTAGGGAAACATAAAAGGGGTTATGTTTCCCTAAAATGCTCGGGAGGGTAGACGCATAGAAGGGGTTGTAAGAGGCGGGTCCGTTGTTCGGAAGGGTCTTGGCGATCTCCGCTCAAGTCGGAAAAGGACGCTGGAGGCTAGTGCCTTCTATCCGCCTGCCGGGTACTTCTCGCGGAGCCACTTCAAAGCCTGAATGCGAAGCGGGATCGGCGACGGACCCGCTTCGTCGGACCCTTGCCTAACGGGAAAGTCGGGAACGACCTGTCGGCCTTCCATCCGCTCGCCCTTCGCGGTCCAATAGTCGCCATAGGGAAAGACGAGTTGGTATCCGCCCGGCAGGTTCGCGCCCGTCGCGGCGACGACCATGCCCGCCGAGGGGCTTCCAAAGACCTGGGCTCCTGCGTAGTCGCGCAGGGCTCGCGCCGCGATCTCGCCCGCGCTGGCCGTGTCCCCGTCGATCAGGACCGCGAGATGGCCCGCGTAGCGGACCGGTGACGAGATTGGAACGATCGCGTCGAACCCCTGAACCTTGGCGACGATCGCCGCCCGCTCCTCCGCGGTCAGGACGCGGTTCGCGGCCTGGCCTCGCAACGTCTCCATCTGGACAATCGCTCCGACCCTGGTGCCCGCCGGAAGAAAGTAGCCGAGCAGATGGTCGACGCGCGGCGGCTGGCCTCCGGTGTTTCCCCGCAGGTCGATCAGGAGGTACCGCGCGCCCACGGCTCTTGCCATCAGGCGGTCGACGACCTTCGCGTCGTATCCGGCGGAGAACTCCTGGACGCTGAGGACGAAGGCATCGGGGGCCAGCGGCACGAGCGTTGGCGCGGTCTTCATCACGGCCTTGCCCAACGTGAGCGTCGCCTTCCGGGTGGTCTGGGAGTCGTCGACGTAGACGACCTCAAGGTGCCGGCGGTCCACCCACACAAACTGCTTGAGGAAGGTTCCGGGGTGAAAACCCAGGCGCTGGGCGTCGGTCCCGTCGAAAACCCGCGTCACGACGTACCCTTCGCGGTACTCGTCTCCCATGAACCCCGGGCTGTCGACCTTCTCCCCGACCCTCGATCCGGGCGGCGTCACGAACATGTGGCTCACGCCGAAGTCCTTGAGCGCGTCGACCAGCGCGCCCGAGAACTCCTCTGGCATCGACGCCGCGTCGATCTCGGCTCGGTGGTCGTTCGCGATGGTTCCCCAACGGGAGAAGTCCACCCCGGGAACGAACGCGTCCTTCCGAAGCAAGGCGCCGATCTTCGCAACGACCTGCGCCTTCAGCACGGCGGAAGGGGGCTTGGGACCTGGGGCGAGAAGCGCGACGCAGGCAAGAAGGGCGGCCGGCACGAGCCCATTCTAGCCGAGAACCGTCGGTCTGTCCCCAAACCTGGAGCGTGCCGTCGCCGCTCAGGTTTAGAATATGGACGATCGCGGGTTTGGTGAGGCGGTCTCAGAATGTCTGCTGAGGGATAGACCGCCGTCCTAAAGCGCTGGTACGGCGAAATTTCCTAGCGCCCTGTCGTGCGAAACGCCCGTCCGCCTCAGCCCTGCCCGAGGCTCCGCAGGAACGCCGCCACGTCCGACCGTCGCTTGGGATCCGCGACGTAGAACGGGTGCGGTGCCTTCGCCCCGCGGTTCGGGTTCAGGAGCGAGTCCAAGCCCTTCACGGAGTCGTCGTGCAGGAACACCGTCTTGCGCCAGAGATCGACCAGAAGCGGAAGGGCGTCGCCGCGCGGGTTGTGGTCGGGGCTGCCATCCACCACGATCGTCTTGTCGTCGAAGGTGCCGGGCGAGTTCGCGATGGGCGTGAGCGGCGGCTTGCGCAGGGCGACCACCTTCGGCCGGTAGCCGGGCCACACCTGCGAGAAGGCGAACACCCGGGCGTCGAGCGGCTTCAAAGGATCGACGTTGTGGCAGCTCGTGCACTGGGCGCGGAACGTCTCGCGGCCCCGCATTACCGCCATCGCCTCCTCGGGATGGCCCTTCGTCGCGGGCAGGCCAGCCGTGTAGGCGTTGAGGTCGAAGAGGCTGTTGTCGTCCACCCGCTTGCCCGTCGGGGCCGCGGGCGTGCCTGGCTTGAGGCCGCCGTTCGCCACCACATAGGGGTAGCCCTTCACGCCCGTCGCCTTGAGCACGGACTCGTAGTCGTTCACGATCCTGTTGCCTGCCGCGCCGCCGAGGCCGTGCATGAACTTGCGGCCCCCGGGCGAGAGCAGGTTCGAGTCCTCGAACACCACCGTCCAGGCGGTGTTATTGAAGTCGTCGAGGACGTTGTTCTGCGCCTGAGAGCCCCAGGGCGCGGCGAGGTCCGTGCGGAAGAACGGCGTGATGTGGACGGGGTTGCCGTTGCCGTCGGGCGTGTCGTCCAGCATTCCGGGGGGCCACGCGCGCGAGTCGTTCAGGTACGCGTCCACCTGCGCCTCGGAGGAACTCTTGGTGAGGCGGTACGTCGGGACGCGGCCCACGGTGTTCTTGCCCTGGTCGAGCTGGAGCAAGGGGTAGAGCGCCCGTGAGTTCGCGGCGAGGGCGAACATCTTGCCGATCTCCAGCCCGTGTACGGAAGGTCCGTCGATGCGCCGACCGATGCCGCCCTTGTCCCTGAACTGGAACACGGAGGCGTCGGTGATCGAGTGGCACAGCGCGCAGGCCATCCCGATCGCGCCGAAAGGCCGGGGCGTCCAGCCGATGAGCGCGTCGGCCCGGATGAGCTTCGGCAAGACCGCCGGATTGTTCATCGTGGGCGCGTTCGCGGGCGAGAGGTCGGTCTTCGCCTCCGCCGCCATCTTGTCCTTGAGGTCGTCGGGAATCCGGTCCGAGTCGAAGCTCATGCCCAGCTTGATGGCCCCCAGCGGCGTCAGCCGGTGCGCGGCGAAGCCCTGCGGCATCCGCACGGCGTCCGTCCAGAACCCCTCGATGCCGAACGTCTCGTCGCGGAACACGGTCTGGCCGTGCTTCGGGTCGCCCTTCTTCAGCGGCTTGGGGGCCTGGGGATTCTTCGGACCGTCCAAGGGGCCTGCCTGGGGCGCGATCGAGGCGCGGACCGCCGCCCCGAACGCGAGGAAGGCCAGCGTGGGCACCGCGAAGGACGCGGACAGGGCACGGAATCTCGGCATTTTGCGCGCAGAAGACCGCCGGAAGGGCGGCGGTGTTCCCCCAAAGGCGGAGCTACGCTAGGAACTGCCACGCCTAGAATCGGCCATGGGAGGGTCGCGTATCGCTGTCAAGAACGCAGGAGCGGCCTCACCACCTTGAACACGGCAACGTCACCATGACGATCGGCCCGGCTCAGACTTCCGTCGCCCATTGCCCCCGGCGTCTATCGACGGATCCTCAGAACCGCGTTCGAAGCGGAGCCCGTGCAGCGATTCTAGTCGCTCCCTCTCGAGGGGATGGTCCGGCGGAGTCGGCGAGCGGTCGTTCACCTGACACGTTAGGACGATGCTGGAGCGGAAACCCTCTGCTGCGCTCGCCGAGTCCAACGGGTTCCGATGGCGGAAATGACCATAGTCGGGAATGCCCGGTGGGATTTCCTGCGTAGACATGCCATGCGCAACCATCTTGCCGCCCTCCTCGCCCTCGCCCTCGCTCCGCTCGCCGCGACCGCCCGCGCACAGACGCCCTTCGTGCTGCCGGGCGGTCCGCCCCTGAAGGCGGGCGACCGGGCGCCGGCACTGGCGGTGTCATGGTGGGCGAGGGGCAGGCCGGTGGCCGCGTTCGATTCTGGAAAGACCTACGTGGTGGCGTTCCTCGATCCCGGCGAGAGCCTGCCGGACGCCGAGGGAGCCGTGGGCCGCGGCAACCTCCTGGAGGCGATGGGACCCTCCCCCGAGACGGCGTCGAAAGGCCTCGAACTCCTGTCGGCGACCGCGAGGTCGCATCCGGACGTGACCGTGCTGGGTATCTGCGACCCGGCCATGGTGCCGATTGACTACACTGAGCCGGACGTCGCGGGCCTAGCGGCGTGGATGGGGGAGGCCGCGAGCGGCGTGTCGCTGGGCGCGGGCAGCGGCGGGTCCTCGGCTTGGCTCAAGGGCACGAACCTCATGCCGTACGCGTTCGTGGTGCGCGACGGCTCGGTGCTGTGGGCGGGAGGCGGCTTCAGTATCGCGGAGGCGCTCGACGGACTCGTGGGAATCCCGAGGGCGTCGAAGGCCGCGCGGGAGCGCTCCCGGGCGGGGGCGGAGGCGGTGCTGCCGCACCTGCAGGCGGCCGTCCTGTCGGCCGTCAACTACGCCGAGGTGCTGACCCGGGCGGTCGAGCGGGGGAAGCTGCTCGACGCGGCGGTGGCCGACCTCGGCCGGCTGGAGCTGGCCGTCGTCCCGTTCGACGCCGAGCAGGCGGCGGT
>CAXTOO010000154.1:0-9666 GCA_964245875.1 uncultured Fimbriimonas sp.
GGATCGTCATACCGCTCCGGTCCTTACAGACCGTAACTCTAACCAGAACAGGCGAAAGAGCGATCGAGGGTGGGAGACCAGGCTAGAGCCTAGTTCCACTTGGGACGATTCCCTCTCGTCGATTCGAGACAAGGAAAACACAATGAGCAAGACTTGGTTGATCACCGGCGCGACGCGCGGCATGGGCACCGATTTCGCGAAGTCCGCCGTCGCTGCCGGGCACAACGTCGTAGCGACGGGACGAAAGGTGGAGGTTCTCAACGAGGCACTCGGCAGCGCCGAGAACCTTCTAACGCTGTCGATGGACGTCAACGATGTGGAAGCCGTGAAGGTCGCCGTCGATGCGGCCAAAGATCGGTTCGGCCGCATCGACGTGCTGCTCAACAACGCGGCCAACTTCTACGCGGGCTACTTCGAGGAGCTCACGCCCGACGAGATCCACAAGCAGTTGGAAACGACGCTGTTCGGCGCGATGGGCGTCACCCGCGCCGTCCTGCCGGTCATGCGGGCGCAACGCTCGGGGCACGTCGTCACGATCTCGTCCACCGCTGGGCTGGTCGGCTACGAGTTCACCTCCGCCTACTCGGCGGCGAAGTTCGCAGTCGAAGGCTGGATGGAGTCGCTTCAGCCCGAGGTCGAGTCCTACGGCATCTCCACCACGATCGTGAATCCGGGCTTCTTCCGCACGGAGCTTTTGGGCAAGGAATCGACCCGCTACGCCGAGGCGACCATCGACGACTACGCCGAGCGCACCCACGCCCAGCAAGCGGCCTGGACCTCTCAGAACGGCAAGCAAGGTGGGGACCCTGCGAAGCTCGCCCAGGCGCTCTTGAAGATCGTGGCGGAAGAGAAGCCCCCGCTCCGCTTCATCGCCGGGAACGACGCCTTAGCGGAGGCCGAGAGGAAGATCGCCACGCTTCAAAAGCAGATCGAGGCCCACCGCGAGCTGTCGAGTTCGCTCGCCATCGACTCCGAGAGCGAGGGACAAAACTCCGGCTCCCCTCTCCCCTCCGGGGGAGAGGGGACAGGGGGTGAGGGGTCCGGAAGCCAGGGAAGGGGTGTCGACGAGCCGACCTCAGACGGGACGGCGTTTTTGTTGGACGCTCCAAAAGCCAATCGAGGAAACCACATGAAAAACCATCAAGCCACGTTCGCCAAGACCGCCCTCACCGCGATCGCCCTGTTCGTCGCCCCACTCTCGTGGAGCCAGGCCAACGCCCCCGCCTCGAAGTTCGACGGACGAACCTACAAGACGGTCGTGAGCGGCCCGAACGTGAAGCACGTCTGGTTCAAGAACGGCCCGATAGAGATGGCGGGCAACGTCTACCTCCCAACGGGATTCGACGGGAGGCGCAAGTACCCGGCCATCGTGGTCGTGCACCCTAACGGCGGAATCAAGGAGCAGACGGCTGGACTCTACGCCCAGAGAATGTCCGAGCAGGGCTTCGTGACGCTCGCGTTCGATGCATCCTACCAAGGAGAGAGCGGCGGAATGCCCCGACTCCTGGACAGCCCGCGAGCCCGAGTCGGAGACGTCCGCGCGGCGGTGGACTATCTGACCACGATTCCGTACGTGGATGCCGACAGGCTCGGAGCCATCGGGATGTGCGCGGGCAGCGGCTTCACGATCAAGGCCGTGACCTTGGAGCGACGAATCAAGGCCGTGGCCACCATCAGCGCGGTCGACGTCGGCGCGGCATCGAGGAAGGGATGGGACGGAAAGTCTACGCGTTCTCTCATCCCCACGCTGGAGGCGATCGCCGCGGAGCGCACGGCGATCGCCAAGGGCGCAAAGCCGACTCTTGTGGAGTACGTGCCCGAGAAGTTCGACGGCAACACTCCGCGTGACCTGCGGGAAGCCTACGACTACTACCGGTTGCCAATCGCCTACGAGCATCCGCGCTCCCCGAACAGGTTCTTGCTCATGGGCCAGGACGAGACGATCGGCTTTACGGGCTTCGACCAGGTCGACACCCTGCTGACCCAACCGCTTCTCGTCATCGCGGGTAGTGAGGCAGGCTCGCTCTGGCACAGCCAGGAGCTCTACTCGAAGGCGGCGTCTAAGGACAAGGAGCTGTTCGTCATCGACGGCGCAACCCACATGGACCTCTACGCGGGACCCAAGGTCGACCAGGCCCTGGACAAGCTCGCGCCTTTCTTCAAGCGCAGCCTCTGAAATTGAGCCGGGAGCGTTTGGTTGACGAAACCGCCGCCCGGCGACGAAGGAAGCGATGCCCCTCCGTGCTCCCCGTATTCTCGGTGGTGAAAACAAGACCTCCGAACGATGCCAGACCCTCGTTCAAAAACGACCGAAAACGCACATGAATTCGACTTTCACACAATCCACAAAGTAGATCGCCCCCGAATGGACGAGATCAGGTTCAAAAAGGAAGAGAACGCGATGGGAACCACGGAACCTCGACCTCGCAAAACGCTCTGAATCCACAGAAAACGCGCCCTCATCGCCCTCGAACCGTAGAAGCAAGTACCCCATCCTCACCCCTCTCCCCTCACCCCTCACTCCCCACCCGTCACCCTCTTTCCCCCGGTACCCTCTCCCCCATGCCCCTGCCCTCCCTCCTCGCCCTCCTCCTTTCCGGAGGCGAGGAGCCGACCGCCCCGCCCCTTCCGCGCTTCGAGCTTGCCGCCCCCCTCGCCACCGTTCCCGGCGTCATGGTCGACCGCCTCACCACCGGCATCGGGCTCGCGCAGGAGACCGCCAAGGCGCGGGGCCTTCAAGGCCGTACGATGTGGATCGACGCCACCGCGAACCTCGATCGCTACAACACCGAGGAGAAGATCGTCGCCCTCGTCCGGCAGATCGTCGACGTCGGATTCAACACCGTCGTGTTCGACGTCAAGCCCATCTCCGGGCAGGTCGTCTACAACAGCCGGATCGCCCCCAAGCTGACCGAGTGGAAAGGCAAGACGATGCCCGCCGACTTCGACCCCCTGCCGATCATGCTTCGCGAGGCGCACAAGGACGGCCTGACTCTCCTGTGCAGCCTGAACGCCTTCAGCGAGGGCCACCGCCTCTTCAATGTCGGCCCCGGCTACAACCGCCCGACCCAGCAGACCGTTCTCTACGAGGCGAAGCCGATCCTGCGGGCGGGCGCGGCGCAGACGAGCCTCGTGCCGGGCGTGGACCGGATGCCCGCGGTCCCGCCCCCGCCCGCCCCGAACGCGACCGTGCCGCCCAACGCGCCGCCCATCCCTCCGCCCGCGCCACCCAGCGCGGTGGGGGTCGTGACGAGCCTGGGCGTCCTCGCGCCGAGGGGCGGCTACTACGCGGTCGTGCGCAAGGACGGCACGGTGGTCGAGGCGGCGGCGGTGCCCGACCCCGCCCTGGCCCCCAACCCTCAGACCCCGACCCCCAAGATCCCCAAGGGCGCGGCGATCGTCGCGGGCCTCGGCGACGGCGCGACGTGGCTCGCCGCGAACGCCACGCTAGGCGCGAGGCTCGCCTTCGACACCGAGCCCGATTTCGTGCCCATCCGCGACCGCCCGGAGCAGCAGTACCCGCTGATGATGAACCCGTTCCATCCGGCCGTCCAGCAGTACGCCCTCGACGTGGTGCGCGAGCTCGTCTCGAACTACGCGATCGACGGCGTTCTGTACGACGACCGCCTCCGCTTCGGCGGCATGAACGCCGACTTCAGCGAGTTCACCCACGCCCGCTTCGAGGACCGGGTCAAGCGCAAGGTGAGGTGGCCCGACGACGTCTTCAAGTGGACGCTCCAGCCCAGCATGGCGCGGGGCATGAAGCCCGGCCCGCTCTACGACGAGTGGATGGCGTTCCGCGCCGACGAGATCAAGTCGTTCGTCCAGAAGGTCCGCTACGCGGTCAAGGGCGCGCGCCCAGGCTGCCTCTTCGGGGTCTACGCGGGTTCGTGGTACGGCGACTATCCCGCCAACGGCCACAACTACGCCTCGCCCGACGCCGCTGCGGGCGGCTTCTGGTTCGCCAGCCCCGCCTACCAGCGGGCGGGCACCGCGCCGCTGCTGGACCTTCTCGTCGCGGGCTGCTATTACCCGACCGCCACCATCTACGACGCCTTCTCCAAAGGCGGGCCTATCGGCGCGACCGTGGAGGCGTCGGGAACCCTCGTCGACCGACTCGTGCGCGGCGACGCCTGGACCTACGCGGGCATCGCCCTGAGCGACTTCAAGGACGACCCCGACGGCCTGACGAACGCGCTCCAGGCCGCGCTCGCCAGCACCCAGGGGGTCATGGTCTTCGACCTCTCGCACGACGTCGAGCCGATGTGGCCCATCTTCGCGCGCGCCTTCGCCCAACGCCGCGAACCGCCGACCGCGCGCATGGATCTCCTCGCGGAGGTCAAGCGCCGCCGCGCCGCGCTCGACCGCCTCGGCAAGAATGACCCGCCCATCGTCGTCGCCGCGGGAACGTCGGGGACGGGGCAGTAGGAGAATGGGAGCTGAGAAGTCAAGAGGGGAAGGGAGTAAGGACGGACCCCCCTTCCTCTGGAGATAGCTCCCTAATTCCTACGGCAAGTCCGTCCGGTACGGCTGCGAAGTCGTTTCGTCCGTCGCCAGCGTCGGCGTGCCCGCGGCGAAGAACTCCGCGTAGCTGTCCTCGAGCTGGTTCAGGAGCAGGAAGCCCGCGGTTTCGGCCACGATCTTGCTGAACTTCGCGTCGTCCTTGAGCACCACCGCCGCCGCGCGGAAAACCGCCGTGAGGATCTTCGTGCGCACCGACTCTGAGGCCGTGTTCTGGTACACGCTCGTGAAGCCCTCGATCGGATCGGAGGCGCCGGTCACGCGCCCCTTCGAGAGGACCGCCGCGATCTCCGCGTTCGAGACGAACCTCGACGCGCCCGCCGCGCGGTCGAGCTGCTTCACCGTCACGCCGCCGTTCTGGTACGTCGCGCGCACCGTGGCCGACTTGCCCGTCGTGCCGTCGTAGCCCACCGCCAAGATCGAGTTGCCGCTCGACTCCAGGTCCGAGAGCGTGAGGTACGACTTCGTGTCGGAGTCGTAGAGCGAGGACACGCCGCCGCTCGCGTTGTACCTCACGTACACCGGGGTCGTGAATCCGTCGGCCGTGAGCGCGCCCTCGTGGATGCCGCTCACGAGGCGGGTCGTCGCGTCGCGCGTGCCCCACACGACGAGCTTCTGCCCATCGGACTTGCCCGTGAACTCGGCGATGGGCTTCACGACGCCCCCGCCGCTCAGGACCTCCAGCGAGGTCGAGGCCGTGGCGGAGTCCGGATACGCGGTGACCGCCGACAGGTTCAGTGTACGGTCGAGGGTCGTGGGCTGGCTTCCGGAGCCGCCGCAGCCGACCAGGATGGCGGCGATGAGAGCGCAACCGAAAGCATGACGAAGGGGACGTGCCATGCCCGCATTCTGGCGGGTTTCCCGGCCTTCCTCAGGGAGCGTCGCCAAAGCGGCGACCTTTTGCGCACGTTTGGTCCGATGCCCTCTTCCCAGCAAGATTGCTGGCCAAGACAAAGGACAGAAGTCCATGCGAACACCCTTGTCTCGCCTCCTCTCCGCCGCCAGTCTCGTCGCGCTGGGAACCCTCGCGCTCGGCAGCGGCAACGACGTCCGCTTCGGCGGCGCGCGTACCTTCGGCCTCGCGGGCACGGGCATCGCCCTCCCCATGGACGTCTACGAGACCCACGGCCTCAACCCCGCGCTCCTCGGCTTCGCCAGCCGGAAGCTCCACTTCGGCGTTCCCTACATCGGCTACCACACGAACAACATCTCGCTCGCCCAGGTCAACGACCTCATCGACGACGCGGGCAAGGGCGGCCTGAGCGACAACGAGGCGGTGAAGCTCGCCCGCAAGTACGGCGAGGACACGAAGGAACTCGGCGTGAACGCGGGCGCTGGAGTCTCCGGCAACAACTTCGCCCTCGGCTTTCGCGCCGAAGCCCTCGTCCGATCGGTGCCGAACCAAGCCCTGAGCAACTTCCTCAAGACGGGCGACAACGACTACACCGACGCCCCCATCGACTCGCGCCTGGACGCTTATGGCCTAGGCTACTACCAGGCGACCCTCGCCTATGGCCACGAGATCGCGGTCCCGAAGAGCAAGGACCACTACAGCCTGGGTCTTGCCGCCCGTGAGGTGACCGCCATCTACGCCCACAAGGTCGCCGACGTCACCGCGATCGCGGGGAACGGCGACGTGCGCAACGGCTCGGAGATCGCCGACGGCGACGACATGGTGACCCGATCGGGCTTCGCCCTCGACTTCGGTGGCCTCGTCTCCCTGCACAACCTTCCGGGAGCGTACGTCGGGTTCGACGTGCGCAACGCCATCGAGCCGAACGTCACGTTCGTGCGCACCGCCCCGGACACCGACTTCCCGCTGATCCGCGACTTCCGCCCTTTCAAGCGACAGGTCGGCGTGGGTGCGGCCTACGTGAAGCAGAAGTACCTCGTCGCCCTTGACGCGGTTGACCTTGGCAACCACGCAGGCGCCGGCGGCTTTCGCCTGGGCGCGGAGTACGCGGTCAACAAGTATTTCGCCGTGCGCGGTGGCTACGACTCCCACTCGAAGTTCGTCGCCGGCGTTTGCATCTTCGGCATCAACGCCGCCGTTTCCGCCAACGGCACCACTTCGGTCGTCTCCCAGATACGATTTTAGATGGTGGTTGTTGGTTGGGATACCAACAACCAACAACCGGCTACTCGGCGGAGCCGACGATCATCCCGTTCAGCAGCGCCTTGTAGAGTCCCGGCCACATCGCCCGCTCCGTCGGGTCCTGGAGGAACGCCACCAGACGCCCCTGCCCCACCTTCGCGCTCTGCAGGAACGCCCCGCCCCGCAGCGCCTTCTCCGTGTCGGGCCACTCCCAGCCACTCAGCAGCAGGGAAGCCTTCTCGTCACCCCCGAACGCGATCGCCGACTCCTTCGCCACGAAGAAGACCCGCCCCGACGCCGGCGCCGCGAGCGTCCGCGAAGCATAGCCGTAGCCCAGGAACGTCGCGGGGTCGAACTCCGCCCGGAACAGCGCTCCCGGCAGCCGCTCGCCCTTGCGCTCCTCGAGCTTCGCGAACGACCTGCCCACCGCCCAACCGGCGTCGAAGGCCACCGCCGTCCCGCCGCCGCGCAGCCAATCGCCGAAGCCGCCCGAGGTCGACGCCTCCACCCCGCTCGGCAGCACCACGCAGGTGAACCGCCCGAGGTTCCCGCCCGCCAGCGCCCGCGACGCCAAGGGCGTGAACGGCAGCCTGAACACCCGGTCCATGAGGTACCAGATCGCCCCCGAGTCCGCGAGGTTGGTCCCGTTGCCCATGACGATCCCGATGCTCGGCTTGCGCAGTGCCAGCACCGACGAGCTGCCCGGCCCAAACCGCGACGACTCGGGATAGGCGCTGGTCAAGGGCTCCCACGACACGCCCCGCCCGTCAAAGGCCTTGCGGAGGAGCCTCTCATAGCCTTCCTCGTTGCGGTCGGCGGTGAAGAGGAACGTCCCCGCCGGATAGTCCCGGTCGCCCAGACGCATCGCCCGCGTCGTGATCCCGCCCCGGACTCCCGCCAGCAGCGCGTCCGCCACCGCGAGGATGTCGTCCTGGTCGGCGTAGCGCAGGGCGTAGCCGATGGTCGAGGTCGGCTTGGGAGTGTCCGGCGGCAGCGTTCCTCCCCCGAGGGGTGCCGTCGGCGTCGACTCGCACCACCAAGCCTTCAAATCGTACGCGTAGGGAAGCGACCAGCCGGTCGTGTCGTAGAACTCCGCCTCGTCCGGCGACTCCGGACTCTTCACCTTGTTGAACCGGTCGACCTGCGCCTTCGTGAACTCCGGCTCGAAGTTCTGCCCCGGCTCCAGCAGCGCCTTCGCCAGGGCCGCCTGTGGCTGGGCGAGGTCCACCACGAGCGAGCCCTTGGGGAACTCCACCCGGCCCACCGTGGCCGACCAGTAGTCGTGGGCGTCGGGCTGCGCGAACGCCCCCGCGAACGCGGACCGAATGCCCGCCACCGCCAGATGCTCACGCAGACGCCCCAACTCGCGCGGGTCGCCCGCCAGCACCACCCGCCGGAACGAGCCCGCCGCCGAGCCGTCGCACTGACGCCGCTTGAACGTCGCGTAGTCCGCTAGCAGCTCCGGCCCGTTCGCGGCAGAGGCCTTCACCACCGCGACCGCCGACACGAAGTGCTTGTACGCGCCCTGCCGCAGCGTCACCGTCGAGCCGTCCGCCCTTTCGCTCGCCAACCGTCGCCCGCCGTCCGTTTCATGGGTCATCCCGATCGCCCCCGAGAGCGTGGTCGAGGCGTCGAGGTAGCCCGGATAGTAGAGGTCGAACTCCTCCTTCGTGAAGTAGCCCAGCCCGCGCGCGTCGAACGCCTTCGCCGTCGCCCGGCCCAGGCGGTCGGTCCACTTCGCGTTGCGCGCCCGGTCCACGTTCGCGTTGATCGAAAGCGGCTCCGGCGGGAAGAAGTACGACGCCACCTGACCGTGCTGGTCGATGTACACCTGCGGCCCCCAGGCAAGCATCGTCGGGAACTCCTGCCGCGTCTCCGGCTGGCTGAACGCCACGCGGTCGCGGTTCATGTCGAACCGGTAGTGGTTCAGCCGACCCAGCGCCGTCGAGGGCACTTGCCCCTCGAACGCGTCCGGCGCGCCCGAACCCGTCGCGATGGAGTTGTAGTACACCGCGTACCGCTCGTGCCCGTCGGGGTTGTACACCGGGTTGATCATCACCACGCACCGATCGAGCGCCTTCGCGAGCTCGCCGCGCGAGGCGACGAGATTGTACAGCGTCCACATTCCGGTCTCGAAGCTCGCCGTCTCGTCGCCGTGGATGCACTCGTCGATCCACACGATCGGCACCGTCTTGGCGGGATCGCCCTTCCCGTTCGCGAGCTCCTCGTGCGCCTTCCGGATCTCGTCCAGCCGCGCGATGTTCGCCGAGCTGGACACGGCGACCACCCGCAGCGGTCGTCCCTCGACGCTCGAGCCGTACACGATCTTCCGCGCCCGCCCCTTCGCCGCCGCCACGATCGCGTCCACCACCCGCTCCTGGTCGCGATACACCGTGGTCCGCTCCCCCGGCCCGTATCCCAGGATCGACTCGGGCCTCGGGATCGAGCCGTCGTACGGCCCCTCGGAGTAGAAGTCGAACTTCGGCGCGAAGAGGGCGAGTCCGGCGAGCAGCGCGGCGGGCATGGGGATGAGGATAGCAGGACTCAGAGCCCGTGCCGCTCGCGGTACGCCTGCCACTCTCGACATGCCTCGTCGAGTGACGGAAGGGAAGGCTGGGGCATCCGCCCGGCTTTGCAGGCATCGGCCAACCGCCGTCCCGCTTCGCGACCCCGGTATCCGACCTTCTCACGGGCCTTACGGTCGCGGTCTTCGCCAATCGATTCGCCGAGCAGGTGCAACGCCCAGTTCTCCATCTCCCACCGGGGGTGGATCACGAGGACTGGATCTTGGGTGAAGTCGTCCGGCATTTCCGCTTCCCGAAGCTTAAGGCGTAGCATCCCCACGATCTGCTCAGCGGTGAGTTGATCCGCATCGACAACCACGATCAGTCGCGTTCGAACGTGCGCCTTGCGGAGTGCTTGGATCTCGCCGGGGAAGGCGCGAAACACCTCCGATTTGGAATCCTTAGGAGCGGGGCGAAACCTTCCGACGTTACTAGAAGCCATCTCATAAAGAGCGAGTTGCATCCGTAGGAAGGCTGATGAATCTG
>CAXTOO010000155.1:0-7526 GCA_964245875.1 uncultured Fimbriimonas sp.
GGGGGGTGGGGGGGGAGGCTCTCGAGGCGCAGAAGAGAGTTCTGTTAGACGCTCTAAGAACGTTCTATCGCGGTCAGTGAGCCGACTTATCAGATCGTGCTTCAGCTTCGAGCAGAAACACGAGGCGTTTTTGATCTGAAAACCGTTACAATATTATCGGTCGCAACATGGTGAACAATGTCTACCGGTTCTACGAGTTCTTCGCAGGTGGTGGCATGGCGCGCGCTGGATTTGGGGACCATAGTTGGGAGTGCGTTTTCTCGAACGACTTCGACCATAAGAAGGGCAAAACGTACCAGGACAACTGGGGCTGCGACACACTCAAGATCGAAGATGTAGGCAAGCTGAAGTCTTCAGACCTGCCGGGGGTTGCCGATCTTGTGTGGGCTTCGTTCCCCTGTCAGGATCTCTCTTTGGCGGGAGGAGGCGCAGGACTCAAAGGAGAGCGTTCAGGCACCTTCTGGCCGTTCTGGCACCTGATGAAAGCGTTGATTGCCGAAGGGAGGGCTCCGAGCATCATTGCCCTTGAGAATGTTTGCGGAACGCTTAGTTCGCATGAGGGCAAAGATTTTGCTTCGATCTGTGATGCGTTTGGCGAGGTGGGCTATCGCTTCGGAGCCGTTGTAGTTGACGCAGCGCATTTCGTGCCTCAGTCCCGCCCGCGCTTGTTTATGATCGGGGTTCACGCAGACGTCGTGGTGCCGGATGGTGTGGCAGGGCACGGGCCTTCGGCGTTGTGGCACACAAAGTCTGTTAGGTCCGCGTTTGAGAGGCTTTCGCTCGCTGCGCAGAAGAACTGGATTTGGTGGCGGATGGCCGCGCCAGAGATCGTTGACCAACGGTTTGCCGACTTGATTGAGGACGAACCGCCTAGCGTGGAGTGGCATTCTGCGGAGAAGACCGCCGAGGTTCTTGCCATGATGAGTTCTGTCAATTTGGCGAAGGTCGAAAAGGCGAAGGAGGTAGGAACCCGCATGGTCGGTACAATTTATCGCCGAACACGTCACGATGAGAATGGAATTAAGGTCCAGAGGACAGAGGTTCGTTTCGACGACATTGCAGGTTGCCTTCGTACCCCAGCGGGTGGCTCAAGCCGCCAGATGATCCTGGTGGTTGATGGTCAAAGTGTGAAGTCGCGACTGATCTCCAGCCGTGAGACCGCCCGCCTTATGGGATTGAAGGACTCCTACATTCTACCGAGCAACTACAACGAGTCATATCACCTCATGGGCGATGGGGTTGTTGCTCCGGTGGTTCGTCATCTGGCTTCGACGCTTTTCGAGCCCGTTCTCGCTTCGACGAAGTGCCATCTTCGAATCGCCGCCTAATGGACGTAATTCCCTGTCGTAAGAACCCCGAACTTCAGGACAAGATCAGGAAGTTCGCGGAAGTGCTAAAGACTGAAGCACATCAATTAGGCGATCACGGACTTGACGAGAACGAGTTCTATAACAGCGGACTCTTCCGGGGTGCAATCGAACGTATTCGTGGACAGTTTTCCGCAACGATGGGTCCCAAGCGCGAGTTCGTAAAACGGATATTGAATTACATGGAGGATGGTGGCTTCATCCAAGGATGGGAATCTGCAGGCGATGCTAACCGTCATGACTACCGCGTGACCCTCAACAGTGGAAGGGTGGGTGTGATCGAGCTTAAGGGATGCCTTGACGGCAATAACACGATCCTCTATGAGCGCCCTGACCACGCGGAAGAGTTCATCCTTTGGAGCCTATGCACCAATCCAGGTGCCGATCCACGACACAATGTTTGGTCTGGCATACATACAAGGCTTAGTGCTGACATCATCTTCCGTCGCCAGCAGGTAGATGGCTTGATTGTATGGGACATGGTTTGCGCAACGGTCGGTCGTCCATGTCCTAAGGTTGCTGACCATCCTGAACGTCTCACAGAGGTGGGACAATTTCGCGTCCCGCCTCCCTGCATCTACGTGTTTCCGCCGACCGTGCCAAGTCCCAGGAACAACGCTGCTCCTCCCGCACAACGACTCTCCGACGTGGAGATACTCACCGCATTTAATGACTGCTTCGGCGGCTTACCCGAGGAGATCAACTACGTAGACTTCGAGGTGCAGAACCGCGGATCGGAAGTTCTCCGCACCACGCGCATCCGGCGTGATGGCAACATCGTTCGCGAGTCGAACGCAACACCAATCCGTCGCTCGTAATCAAAGAGCTTGCCGTCTCGACAGCAGACTCAAAGCCGTAAGCGCCGGTACGATCACCGGCGGCTACACGCTCCGCGTTCCTGAATACCAAACTTGCGGAAGACGGGTGGCTCCTGCGTCGGTACGAGGGCATCCGACGCTTACAGGAAGGCCCTTCCCCGGCAGGATGCCGGGGCGACGAGAAGCCGGAGATGCCGTCAGGATGGCGGCACCACGGTCAGAGCCTCGCGCGGCGGTAGATCTCGTCCAGCGGCAGTTCGACGCCGGGCGGATCGAGGCTCAGGACGGCGTCGCCCTCGAGGGCGGCGAGGGTCCAGACGTTGCTCTCCCGCCGCGCGTAATGATCAACCGATCGCTCATCGGGCGAGACGAGGACGTAATGATGGAGCGAGGGAATGGTCCGATAGTACGCGAACTTGTCGCCCCGGTCGCGGCTCCGGGTGGGGGGCGAGAGCACCTCGAAGATCGCGATGGGGTTCGTCAGAACGTCCTCCTCTGCGTCGCCATCCTCGTCGCAGAAGACCACGACGTCGGGGTAGGTGTACGTCTCGGCCATCTCCGGCTTCACCCTCAGGTTGGAGGTGACGGCTTGGCACGGGGTACCCGCAAGGCGGTTGTTCAGGGCGGCGTCGATCGAACTGGTGAGGATCGTGTGGCGGCGGGTCGCCCCGGCCATCATCACGATCTCGCCATCGAGGAGTTCGGCGCGCCCGTCGATCCGGGCGCGCTCCTGGCGCAGGTACTCCTCGGCGGAAACGCGAAGGACGGCGGACTCGATCATGAGCCAATTGTAGCGGCGTCATGGGACGGAACTGCGATCACGCCCTAAGGTTTTTCTGCCATGATGCTTCCTTCCACCTTGGAGATACAACCAATGACGAAGTGGCCGGCATGAGACCGCGAGAGCAAATCTGGAGATGGGACCAAGGCAAGCTTCGGTTCTTGAGGTATCCGAACATTGTCGGCATGGCCCGTGCCTTTGCCGAGTTCGACGGCCTTGATCTGACGCTTTACCCAGACGTGATCGCACAACGCCTGAGAGAGCTTACAGATCAGCAGTTTCCGATTGGGCAACAGCCTGGATACGACGTCTTTCGGCAATACCAGCGCACCTTCAGGCTCTCTTTGCTCGCGGCGAAAATCAACTGTTGCATCGCGGCCACGCCTGTGTGCAAGAGCCTCGCCGCCGAAGCTAACTCACTTACGGTTGACGACTACCTCGCTCTGTTCTCGCGACGCTTCTCGATGCCCTCTCCTGCCTTTCAGCGTTTCAGTTCCGACGGATCGTTCGTCTTTCCTGTCGCCGCTCTCCTTAAGCTTCTCCTCGCCAAGTCGATAGCCAACCCTCTCTTCAGCCTTGACGAAGCATCTGTACTACGCTACATCAAGGGCAACGAAATGCTCGGAACCGAGCCGCTCGAAGCTTACATTGACCTCGCACAGAAAGAGGCGCTTGTTGGCGACAAGGAACTCAGGCAGGTAAGTGAAATGCTTGCCTTCGTCGCACAATTCTCCTGGTTAGATTGGGAGAGAAAGGAGCTTCGATTGTCGAGTCCAATCCAGTGGAACGAGGCGGTTGACTTCGTCGCCAGGATTGAGCCCGATGTCTTTCCCATCGGACTTACGCGGGATGCGGCCTTCTTCGCAGTCTCTTCGCTCAATGGTGGGATTCCCGCAGTTCCCGATGTGGGGGGCGTGGCGACCAGCGACTTCTTCGTCGAGGGTAGTCGAGCCTCGTCATACCACATGAGAATTGAGAGGAGCCGCCGGTTGAAGGTTGCCATGCTCGACAGCCTGCCTACCCCAGCTTCTTGCCAGATGTGCGTGATCGTTCCGACGCGGACGTATCCTTGGGTGGATTTGCTGCTTGAAGCCCATCACCTTTTGCCTCTGGCCTCTCCACTTAGAACGGACAGCGAAGGCACTAAGCTGAGCGATCTTGCGGCGCTGTGCCCGAACTGCCATCGGGCCGTCCATGTCTTCTACCGCTTATACTTGAAGCGCCATATGATCCCCGATTTCACGAGCGTCGATGAAGCTCGTAACGTTTTTGAGCAGGCCCGCTCGTCCATAGTTTTGTCCCCATGAGACCGCTCGCATTCTCCGACCAAAGGACCTTTATTGAGCGGTGCTCTGATGGCAACCTCTCAGTTGTGGCGGAGCTCGCCCGGCGTGGGCATGACCTTGATGACCTGCGATACGAGCAACATCGCGAGATCCTTCCCGAAGGTGACGAATTTCGAACCCTAGACAGCATAGATCCGCGTCCGAACGCCGTCCCCGCCGTGAGCTTCTTTACGGGCGCAGGGGGCATGGACATTGGTTTGCATTGGGCTGGCTTCAGGACTCTCGCAGCGTTTGAGCACGAGAAGCTGTTCTGTCAAACCTTGCGCAAGAGTAGGCTTGACCTCCACGTCTTCGGCCCTCCAATGGATTCGGGGGATGTAAAAGACTTCGAGCACGTCGTTGCCGCGCTTGAATCAATCGGTGTACGACCAGGATTTGAGGGAATGTTCCACGGCGGCCCTCCGTGCCAGCCGTTCAGCATCGCGGCCAATCAGCGATTTTCAAAGGGAGACGATAACTACAAAAGGACGGGCTTTCAGTCTGAAAAAGGTGGTCTCTTAGGAGATATGCTCCGGCTAGTCGCGCACTTTAAACCTCGTTGTGTGCTCATAGAAAACGTGCCCGGCCTGCTTGAAATCGATGGAGGACTTCAACTCAAGGGCTACCTTTCCGAGTTGACGCGCATCGGCTACTCGTACACTGAACCAATGCTGCTGGATGCTCGCAGGCACGGCGTTCCCCAAGATCGGAAGCGTCTCTTTATCGTCGCTTGGTTGGGGCAGGGCCACGTGGTGCCCCCACCCCTTGAAGGCATCGTAACTGTTGAACAGGCCCTTAGACGATCAGTTGACGACTTGGCTGACCATGTGCGCCGAGACCACCAAGCGGCTTCTCTGATGCGCTACATGAAGCTGAACTTCGGCCAACGCGATGCGCTGGGCCGGGTGGACAGACTTCATCCCTACAGACCATCCAAGACGGTCATCGCAGGTGGCCTTAAGGGTGGCGGCCGTTCCCACCTCCACCCGCTCGTGCCAAGAACGCTGTCACCTAGGGAGTGCGCCCGACTTCAGACCTTTCCCGACCAGTACCAATTTGCAGGGCCGCCAGCGAGGCAGTTCACTCAGATCGGCAATGCTGTTCCCCCTGTGCTAGCTTACAAGGTGGGACGTCAGATCATTGAGGGTGTGTTCGAGCAGGCCAGAAGAACCAGCATCGGATCCGCTCTGTTCTAATCGGACTAGCTTCAGAACCGTGCTCTTAGCCATTTAGTTATGCGCCCTCCAAGTCGATGTTGGCTGGAAAGACCCTCGACATGGTTGACAAATTCTTCGCTCGCCGCCGTGATATTGGCGCACGAGAACCGCCTCCTTAGGCCTGATATCTTCAAAGGAACGGAAACCCGAGGTCAACCACCTTCCCGCAGGTTGGGCCTAAAGACCCAACCTGCGAAATAGAAATTTTTTCAGGCCCGTGCAAACCGTTGGTTTCGAACCCAATACAGTAGACTATGTCTACTAATCTCGGCGTGTAGGAACGACGGGGAGCCCATGCAGATAGACTTTCACGAGTTGGACGGCGCCGCGCGGACGGCGGTGGCGGGAAGGATGAGAGACGAGATGAGCCCGGAGGAGAGGCCCGAGGACCGCGACCTGTCGCTCCGGCCGAAGCGGCTGGGCGAGTTCATCGGGCAGGAGGGGCTGAAGGCGAACCTCGACGTGTTCCTGCGGGCGGCGCAGGGGCGGGGCGAGCCGCTGGACCACCTGCTGCTCTACGGGCCGCCGGGCCTGGGCAAGACGACGCTCGCGCACATCGTCGCGAACGAGATGAACGCGGGGATCCACGTCACCAGCGGCCCGGCGGTCGAGCGGCCGGGCGACCTCGTGGGCATCCTCACGAACCTCGACGAGAACTCCGTGCTGTTCATCGACGAGATCCACCGGCTCTCGCGCGCGGTCGAGGAGATCCTGTACCCCGCGATGGAGGACCGCAAGGTCGACATCATGATCGGCAAGGGGCCGGCGGCGCGCTCGATCCGGCTGGACGTGCCCGCGTTCACGGTGATCGGCGCGACCACCCGGCAGGGGCTGCTCACCGGGCCGCTGCGCGACCGGTTCGGGATCATCTCCCACTTCCAGTTCTACGACGCGGCCGCGCTCTACGAGATCATCGTGCGCTCGGCGGGCATCCTGGGCTACCGCATCGCGCGGGACGGCGCGGAGGAGATCGCGCGCCGCGCGCGCGGCACGCCCCGCATCGCGAACCGACTCCTGCGGCGGGTGCGCGACTTCGCGCAGGTCGAAGGGCTGGAGGCGATCGGGAAGGGCATCGTGGACAAGGCGTGCGCCGCGCTGGAGGTCGACGTGCTGGGCCTCGACCGCATCGACCGCGCGATCCTGCGCATCCTCATCACGCGCTACAAGGGTGGGCCGGTGGGCCTGGAGACCCTCGCCGCCTCGACGGGCGAGGACGCGACGACGATCGAGGACGTGGTGGAGCCGTACCTGCTCCAGATCGGGATGCTCCAGCGCACGCCGCGCGGGCGCATGGCGTCGGCGATGGCGTACCGCCACCTGGGCTATGAGAAGCCGCCGGAGAATGCGGCGTTCGAGTTCGACGGGGAGAGCTAGGGGACAGGGGACAGGGGACAGGGGACAGGGGACAGGGGACAGGCAGGTACGCCTCGGGCCTGATCCTTGTCTCTGGTGGCTTGTCCCTTAACTGACCCACTTCTCGCCCGTCTCGTCCTCCACGATGACCGGCTCGGTGACGACCGGCTCCAGGGGCTTGGTGTAGCCGGGGAGGCGGGTCGGATAGAATTGGGCGGGGGTCTCGACCGCAACGGGGACGGGCATGGGTACGACCGCCTGGGCGGCGGGCGGGTCGATCTCGCCGAGGTCTCGCAGGGACTTTTCGAGCAGGGCGCGGTGCTCCGCGAGGTAGCGCTTGCGCATCGTCGAGAGGCGCTCGACCTCGTCGCGCAGGGTGTCGGCGTCCTTCTGGGCCTGGCTGCGTTCGGCGCGGGCCTGCTGGCGGGCCTCCTCGCGGATGAGGTCGGCCTCGCGGGTCGCGTCGGCGCGCAGGTGTTCGGCGGCGCGCTGGGCGGAGACGATGGCGTCCTTCACGAGCCGCTCCTCGCCGCGCATCCCATCGAGCTCGGTGCGCAGCCGCAGGACCTGGGACCGCAGGTCGTCGTTCTCGGCGGCGAGCTCCTCCAGGGCGGTGGCGGCGCGGTCGACGAGGTCGTTGACCTCGTCGTGCTTGTAGCCGCCGA
>CAXTOO010000155.1:7626-9626 GCA_964245875.1 uncultured Fimbriimonas sp.
ACCCTCCGCACGTTCGCCTTCGCCGGAAGGTCGTTCGGGTCGCGCGCGACGAGGGCCTTGTAGACGCGAAGGGCGTCGGTCAGCATGTCCTGCTTCTCGTAGGAGCGGGCGAGGATGCGGTAGGCGTTGGGGTGGGTCTTGCCGCCCTTGATCGCCTCCTCCATGAGGGGCGGGACCTTGGCGTAGAGCTTCCGCATGAAGTAGAAGTTCGCCTCGGGGAGGGCGCGGTCGGGGTCCTTCGGGTTCTGGCGCTTGAAGCGGACGTAGGTGGCGAGGGCGGCGTCCCACTGGTGGACGTTCTCCTCCATCCAGCCGAGGTTGGTCCAGACGTCGTAGTCGGCGGGGTACCCCTCGGCCTGGATCTTCAGGAGCTGGATCGACGCGGGGAAGTCGCCGTCCTCGAACATGGCGTCGATCTGGGTGGAGATCCGGTCGTTCGCGAACGCCATGATCGCGTCGACTCTCCCCTCTCCCCTCTGGGGGAGAGGGGTTGGGGGTGAGGGGCGCTTCTGGCCGTACGCCGAGCCAATGACTAGAGCAAGGGAAATGAGAGTGAGCGTCTTCATGCGAGTTCCAGCCTTTCGGCCACGACTTCCTGGACGAGCTTGGGGTTAGCCCGCCCGCCGGTCTTCTTCATCACGAGGCCGACGAGGAAGCCCTTTACCCCCTGGTTGCCGCCCTTGAACTTCGCGACGATCTCGGGATTCTCCGCGAGCACCGCGTCCGCCGCCGCCTCGATGGCGCCGCGGTCCGAGATCTGCGTCGCGCCCTGCTTCTCGACGATCGCCCGGGGTGACTCGCCCGTCGCGAAAGACTCGGCGAACACCGCCTTCGCCGTCTTGCCGTTGATCGTGCCGTCCGCGACCAGCCTCGTGAGCTCGACCAGCAGCGCGGGCGTGATCTTCGACTCCCGCGACGAACTCCCCGACTCGTTCAGGAGCCGGGCGAACTCCGCGTTCATCCAGTTGCAGACCGCCTTCGGCTCGCCACCGAGCGCCACCGCCTCCTCGAACCACGCCGACCAGTCCGTATCGGCCGTCAAAACACCCGCGTCGTAGTCGCTCAGGCCGAGGTCGTCCTTATACCGCCGCAGCCGCGCCAAAGGTAGCTCAGGGAGACCCTCCCGGAGACCCTCAATGTACGACGACTCGAACACCATCGGCACGAGGTCGGGGTCGGGGAAGTAGCGGTAGTCGTTCTCGCTCTCCTTCACGCGCATGAGGAACGACGACTCCTTCTGGTCGTTCCAGCCCCGCGTCTCCTGCTGAACCGTCCCGCCCTCCTCCAGGACCGCGGTCTGGCGGCGCGTCTCGAACGCCACGCCCAGCTGCACCGCGCGGAACGAGTTCAGGTTCTTTAACTCCGTCTTCGTCCCGTATTTGTCCTCGCCCACGACCCGGATCGAGATGTTCGGCTCGCACCGCAACGACCCCTCCTCCATCTTGCCGTCGCACACCCCCAGGTACAGCAGGATCTGCCGCAGCCCCACGAGGTACTCCTTCGCGTCGTCCGGGCTCTCGATGTCCGGCGGGAACGCGGTCACGATCTCCATCAGCGGCGTTCCCGCGCGGTTGAAGTCCACCCCCGAGCCGCCCGCCGGCAGGTGCATGAGCTTGCCCGTGTCCTCCTCCAGGTGGACCCGCGTGATGCGCACGCGCCGCCCGCTCGGCAGGTCGAGGTAGCCGTCGTAGCCCAGGGGGTTGGTGT
The DNA here is from genome assembly GCA_964245875.1 of uncultured Fimbriimonas sp. GTDB lineage: Bacteria > Armatimonadota > Fimbriimonadia > Fimbriimonadales > Fimbriimonadaceae > Fimbriimonas. Next base: position 9,334 of record CAXTOO010000155.1, read on the forward strand.
CGCCGTACTGGCTCACCTGGTACCCCTTCGCCTGGTCGGGATAGAAGTAATTTTTCCGGTGGAAGATGCTGTGGAGCGGCACCTTGCAGTTCAGCGCGAGGGCGGTGCGCATGACGAGCTCGATCGCCTTGCGGTTGGGCACGGGCAGCGTGCCGGGCATCCCGAGGCACACCGGGCAGGTCCGCGTGTTCGGCTCGCCGCCGAACGCGACCGCGCACCGGCAGAACATCTTGGAGGCGGTCGCCAGCTCGGCGTGAACCTCCATCCCCACGCTCGCGACGTAGTTGGGCATC
>CAXTOO010000156.1:0-784 GCA_964245875.1 uncultured Fimbriimonas sp.
GGCATACGCCTCGCGCCGGCATCGTCGCCCCTTTTAAGGCAACAACTCACCTGACAAATCATGTCTTCCAACCCTGTCGAACCGGAAGGCGGGCGCGACGTGGAAGACGCCGGGCGACGGCTGGGCTACGAGGGGCGTTCGAGCCCAGCCGAGCGGTAGAACTCGTTCAGCTCCCGCGTGCTCGCCAGCCTCACCTTGGGTATGCCGAGGCCCTCGAACGTCCGCTCGAAGCGCTCCCGGTTGCGGGGATTGACGACGAGGATGTGGCGGACCATCGCCCACTTGACGCTGTCCCTGCCGCCCTCCAGGCCGCCGCACCGATCGGGCTCGACCCAGCAGCGCCGAAGGTAGCGCGCGAGGGCGGCGACGGGGGGAACGTCGAGGAGGATGAATCCCGTGGCGCGCTCCAGGCGTTGCGGGAGGCACACGGAGTAGTTGCCGTCCACGATCCAGCGTGGGGACGCGATCGCCTCGTCGTGCAGCGCGACGAACTCGGCGTCGGGCCGGAGTTCGTAGTCCGTGTTCGGGAGGTGGCGCAGTCGGTCGAGATGGACGACGGGCAGGCCGCGCGCAAGCCCGACGGCTTCCGCCAACGTCGACTTGCCGCTGTTCGAGGGTCCTGCGACGCAGATCCGCTCCCCGAGCTCCGCGAGATCGACCATGCTCCGGTATCTTGCCCGGAAAGCGCGGGCCTTCGCTAGGGGACGCTCGCCTTCCTGACGTTCCGGTCGCCGAGGCCGCACGAGGCCACCGTCCGCGCCGTCTTCTCCGAGGCGTTTTTCAG
>CAXTOO010000156.1:794-9582 GCA_964245875.1 uncultured Fimbriimonas sp.
TGACCAGACTAGCGAAGACCGTTAGAGCTGATTTCTGAAGTAAGTTACCGCCCTTTTAAGCGCCCGAGAGGACGTCGGAGGCCTGTTCGGGCGGCTTGCCGTGCCGGTCGAGCCACTCGATGCAGCGCGAGAGCTTCGTCTCCATCGTCGTGACCACCTGGTCCGCCGCGCCGCAGTAGAGGCGCAGGGTGTCGCCGTCGTCCTGGACGACGGCGCCGCAGGCGAAGACCACGTAGGGCACGTCGCCCTCGCGCTCGTAAGGCGCGGAGGGCTCGATGGCCCACGGCTCTCCCCGCAGGAGGCACTGGCACGGATTGTCCCGGTCGAAGAGGGCGAGACCGGTGCGGTAGATCGAGCCGGAGGCGTGCTTGCGGACGCCGTGGTAGAGCATGAGCCAGCCGCGTTCGGTCTCGACCAGGGGGGGCGAGAGGCCGATCTTGTTCGCGTCCCACCAGGGGCCGCTGCGGGCGGCGAGCATGAGCTGCGAGCGGCCCCAGTTGTGCAGGTCGGGCGAGAACGAGATCCAGATGTGCGCCTGTTCGCGGCTTACCGGGCGGTGGACGAGGGCGTAGCCCTGGTCGAACTTGTGCGGGATGATGCACGAGTCCTTGTCGTCCGGCGGCATGACGACGCCCAACCGCTCGAACGTCCGGAAGTCCTTCGTGAAGGCGAGGGCGACGCTGGGTCCGCTGGGGCCGAACGCGGTGTAGGACATCACGTACTCCCCGCGATCGGCGAGGTAGGTGATCCGCGGGTCTTCCAGGCCCCACTTCTCGCCGGGATAGTTCACCGGGTCGGGCGAGAAGGTCGGCTCGGGGTCGATCTCCCAGCCGTCGATGCCGTTCTTCGAGCGGGCGGCGGTGAGGTGTGAGAAGCCGCGGAAGTCCTCGACGCGCACCATGAGGAGGGTCGTCCCATCCTCCAGCAGGGTCGCGCCGGGATTGAACACCGAGTGGCACGGGTAGGGCCAGTCTGCGGCGGTCAGAATCGGGTTGTTCGGATGGCGCGTGAAGAGGTCGCTAGGCTTCATGGGTTCGGTGGTCTCACCTTAAGGGAGAGATCGAAGGGTCGGTGCGCTCGGACTGGGAGAGGAGGATTGAGGTTCCCCTAAGATGCGAGGCGCGAGGGGCGCTGTTGGGAAGGTATTCCACGTTGCGCAAGGATCTCTCACAAGGGCACGAAAGGGATCTTTGTTCCTTTGTGAGAACCTTCCAGGAAGCGCGTTAGCCCGCGTAGCGGACCTGCCCCTTGGCGGCCACGTCGGGGCGCGACTCGGCGAGGCGCATCTCCAGCAGGGCGGTGAGGTAGGAGAGCGTCGACTCCGCGCCGAGATTGCGGGAGGGTCCGTCGGGCGTGAGGCCGTCGAAGCCGCCGCCGTTCGTCGGGTCGTAGACCGGCTTGCCGACAGTGTTCGCGCCGAGGAACCAGGCGAAGGCGCGTCCCGCCTCGCGGAGCCACGTGCGCTCGCCGGTCGCCGCATGGGCGGCGAGGCAGGCGGAGACCGCGCCCGCGGCCTCGATGGGCTGCTGGTCGTAGGCGGCCATCGCCGCGCCGCGCGGCCACCAGCCCTGGTTGCCGACGGAGGCGAACACGCCGTCGGGTCCGGTCTGGGCCTTCATGAGCCACTCCAGGGTCTCCAGCCCTTGCGCGACCCAGGCCTCGCGGCCGGCGGAGACGCCCGCGGCGATGAGCGCCTGGGGCAGGCGCGCGTTGCCGTAGGTGAGCGCGGGCTCGGGGAACGGCCAGCCTTCGGCGGCGTTCGCGACGAACGCGGAGAAGAGGCGGGCGGCGAAGCGGTCACGCACTCGGGGCGCCTCGGAGCCGGGGTCGGCGTCGGCGAAGGGCACGAGGCCGAGGAGGGCGTAGGCGATCGCGCGCGGGCTTTGGATCGCGTTCATCGCGGGGATGGCGGTGCGCAGGAGCTCCTTCGCGCGGTCGCGCCGTCCGTGTCGGTGCGCGCCGCCTGCGAGGGCGCCGAGGCCCCAGATCGCGCGGCCGTGCGAGTCGTTCGAGCCCATGCGCTCGAGCCAGCGCCGGTCGAACGACATGAAGTTCACGAATCGGCCGGTCTCGCGGTCGAGGGCGTGGTCGAGGAACGCGAGGTAGCGCGACTGGAGCGCCTCGGTGATCGCCATCGCCTGCGGCCCGCCCTCCACGGCGGCGAGCACGGTGAGCACGAGGCCGCGGGCGTTGTCGTCGGTGCAGTAGCCCTCGGCGCGCGTCGGCACGTCGTAGGAGGCATGCTGGAGGAGGCCGGTGTCGTCCGACATCGTGACGAGGTGGGTGTAGACGGGCGCGGGGAGGGCGCCCACGTCGGCCGAGCGGATCGGGCGCAGACGCGCGGCGGCGTCCTCGCGCGCCTCCTCCATGAGGGTGCGATAGCGCCCGCCGATGACTGGCCAGCGCATTCCCTCGCCCACCGCGCGGGCGCGCTGGGAGATCGCCGTCCTCTCGTCGTCGTCGTCGAGCATCCTCAGGATGCCGTCGGCGAGGGCGCCGGGGTCGCGCGGTTGGACGAGGATGCCCCGCCCGCCCGCGAGAAGCTCCTCGGCGTGCCAGAAGGGGGTGGAGACGGTGGGGATGCCGTTGCCCACGGCGAAGGAGAGGGTGCCGGAGGTGATCTGCTCCTTCTTCAGGTAGGGCGTCACGTACAGGTCGGCGGCGGCGAGGAGGCGGCCCAGCGCCTCGTCGTCCATGTATCCGTCGTCGAGCCGGACGTTGTCGTCCAGGCCCAGCTCCTCGATGCGGGCCTTGAGGCCGTCGCGGTACTTCTCGCCCTGGTTCCGGACGATGTGCGGGTGGGTCTGTCCGGCGAAGAGGTACAGGGCCTCGGGATGGTCCTTCACGACCTCGGCCATTGCCTCGATGGCGACCTCGATGCCCTTGTCGGGCGAGAGCAGGCCAAAGGTGAGGAGGAGGGTGCGGTCGCCCACCCCGCGCCGCTCGCGCTCCGCCGCGCGCTCCACCTTGGGAAGGTCGGGGATGCCGTGGGGCACGAGCGCGACCTTCTCGGCGGCCACGCCGTGGGCCTGCCGGAGCAGCTCCAGGCCTTTGCGGGTCATCACGATGGCGCGCTCGCTCAGCTGGAGGAGTTCGTCCATGACCCGCTGCTGGTCCGGGTTGGGCTTCGCCAGCACGGTGTGCAGGGTCGTCACGACCGGCATGTGGAGCTCGCGGACGAGGTCCAGGAGGTACGCGCCCGCCGGGCCGCCGAAGATGCCGTACTCGTGCTGGAGGCAGACCGCGTCGTAGCCCTGGGCGTTGAGCCACTCCGCCGCCGCGCGGTACGCCGGGCGGTCTCCGTCGGGAACCCGGCAGACGACCTCGGCGGGGTACTCCTCGACCGAGCCGTCGTCCATCGCCACGACGTCGACCTCGAGCCCCGCGCCGCGCATCGCGCCGGAGAGGTCGTGGGTGAACGTGGCGATGCCGCACCGACGGGGCGGATGGTTGCCCAGGATCGCGATGCGGCGGACGGTCGGTCGGGCCTCGTCGGAGTTCATCTTCTACTTTCGTCTACGTGGATTTGCACCCTCCTATCGCAAGGGTGCTATGCGCGTAGACTCCCTTGAGGCGCCGCCGGGTTCCTAGCGTTCGCGTACGGGCGCGTCCGGGATTCGGCACGACTCCGTCGTCACGAACGTGCCGCACGCCTCGCAGAGCCACGGCCCCTCGTTCGGCGCGCACTCCACGAGCTTCGTGCGGTCGGCGCGCGGCCCCGGTCCGAAGACGTAGGCGAAGCCGCGCCCGTGGCCCGCGCGGCGGAAGTAGACCGGCTCGCCCTCGACGGTGTGGAGCAGGTGCCAGCCCAGGGCGCACGGCTCCGTGTCGTGGGCGGCCTCGAAGAAGGTCGAGTCTTTCATCGCCTTAGCGGGCCACCTGCCGGGAACGAGGAACGACGAAGTCGAAAGGGAGGAAAAGGTCCATGAGAAACCTCACGAAAGCCCTGCTAGATTAACCTAGTTTTCACGGAATAGGGTGGGTCTTTTCGCGGACACCGCGAACCTTGACCACCAACGCTCATTCTTGACGGATGGAAACCACATCGGAGCCCCTCAAGGCCGCATCGGTCCTTAAAGGAACCTAAGTGTCCTGCTCCCTCGGGGTCCCGCCTCGACCTCGCGGAGCGGGATCGAGCCTTCCTCGGAACTGCGGTGCGCGCGTCGAGGAGACTCGACGAAGCGGGCCTGCGCGACCTCCCCATCAGCGTGCCGTCGCCCTCCGCGTCTCGGACCACAAGCCTCGGGCCACCCTCGACTCCCGCAGGCGCAACAGGGCGACGGCGGGGTCTCGGAGGAGCCTATGCAGGGGCCGGGCGTCTGTGGCTCGAACACGGCTTCGCCGCCGCTACGCCGCCTTGAGCTCCTCGGCCACGATCTCGCGGTTGTGGGACGCCGGGGAGTGCGCGGGCTGGAGGCGGAGGCAGCGGTCGTAGGCGCGCACGGCGGCGTCGGGATGGCCCGCGTGGGCGTAGGCGTTGCCCAGGGTGAACCACGCCTGCGCGTCGTCCGGGGCGATCCGCAGGGCCGCCTCGTAGAGGTGGGCGGCGGCCGACCAGTCTCCGCGGCGAGCGAGGGCGTCGGCGCAGTTCAGGCAGGCGTTCGCGTCGTCCGGGGCGCGGCGCACGGCCTCCCCGAAGAGCTCCAGCGCGCGGTCGGCCTGGCCGGCGTTCTCCATCGCGCGTCCCCAGTTCACGAGCACCGCGGGCGTCGGCTCCTGTCGCTCGGCGAGCGCGGCGTAGGCGGTCACCAGCCCCGCCGGGTCGCCCTCGGCTTCGCAGGCGCCGCTCCAGGCGGCCCAGAGGCCCATCTCGTCGGGTGCGGCCTCCCAGGCGAGGCGCAGGTCCTCGGCGTAGGGCAGGCCCAGGCGGCGACGCGCCTCGGCCCGCAGGCGGCGCAGCGGCCCGTAGCCCGGGTCGTGCGGCAGGGCGCGATCGAGATCGGCGAGCGCCTCGGCGTCGCGGTCGAGCATCAGCAGGGCCTGGGCGCGGACGATGCGCGCCTTGTGACTCGCGATCCCCCGATCTCCCGCCGAACCCTTCGGCCACTCCGAAGCCAGGGCCCGATCCGCCGCCGCCAACGCCTGTTCCGCTTCGCCCAGGCGAAGCAGCGACTGCGCCCGCTCGAACTCCACGAACAGCCCGCCCCAGCCTGCGGCCTCGGCGAGGCGGGCGTCGGCCAGCGGCTCCGGCGCGGACTGCAGTCGGATGTGCCACGCCAGCGCCCCGTACTCCGCGTTCGGGGGCATCGCCTCGGTCGCCCGCACGGCGTGCGGGTATGCCGCCTCGCGGCGACCCGCGACCAAGAGCGCGTTCGCGAGGTTGAAGCGCTGGAAAGGGTCCCCAGGCTCCTCCTCCAAAGCCCTTTCCAGGAGCCAGATCGTTCGGTTCGCCTTGTCCTTCGCCGCCATGATCGACGGTCGGTAGCCGTAGTGGCGCAGGAACGGCCCCTCGATGCGGACCTTCGGCCCCGCGAGGCCCGCCACCTGCTCGTGGACCCGCCCCTCCCACCGCGTCTCCTCCGCCCGCCGGAACATCCGTAGGGTCGAGTGGACGAACCGGTCGCCCCCCTCGCGCTCGTCCACGAGGTTCTCGATCTCCACCTCGTAGGCGTCGTGGCCCGCGTCCATGAGCGCCCGAACCTGCTCTGGCGAGGCGACGAGCTCCTCGTCCGCGTCGATCCACAGCACCCACTCGCCCCGCGCACAGGCCAGCGCCGCGTTGCGGGCGGCGGCGAAGTCGTCCGTCCACTCGCCGCGGAACACGCACGCCCCGCCCTCCCAGGCGACCGACGCCGTCCGGTCGTGAGAGCCGGTGTCCAGCACCACGACCTCGTCGACCGCGCCCCGCAGCGAGCGCAGGCAGCGCGGGAGCACGGTCTCCTCGTCGCGGGCGATGAGGACGGCGGAGAGGCGCGGCCTCACGAGACGGCCTCGCGCTCCTCGACCAGCCGACGCCGCGCGCCGGGGATGGTGAACCCCTCGTCGCGCAGCAGGGTGCGGACGCGGTGGAGCGTGAGGATGTCCTCCGCCCGGTAGCGGCGCTGGCCGCCCTCGGTGCGGACGGGCTCGAGGAGTCCCCGGAACTCCTCCTCCCAATATCGGATCGTGTGGACCTCCACGTCGGTCAGGCGGCTTGCGGTGCCGATCCCGACCGCCGTGGGGTGGCGGCGCGGCGTCATGTAGCCTAATGTTCGGCAGGTTCGCCGCGAACCTCTAGGTCTAGGCTTCTCCCCGCTCGGCGTCTTTGGGACCGTGCGTTTTTTCTGTTTCGCTTTGGTCCCTTTTTGGTTGGGGCTTTAGTCCTGTTTTCGGTTCGAGGTGGTTGACGGGTTTTCCACCACAGGGAGCGCAGAGAACGCCGGGAGGGCTTCGTCCCCTGCGTCTTTGGGAAGGAAGAAAGTCAACCGCGCCCTTCCCGGGCGCGCCCGCGGCGCCTACCGCTAGAACGTGCGGAACATCGGGCCGACGCTCCGCTTGGCGAGGTCGAGGTCGTTCGTCCAGAACTCCGAGCAGCCGTGGTGCAGGGCGGTCGCGAGGTGGAGGGCGTCCGGGGTCTTGATCCTCGGGTGGTCGGCCCGGATCTGAGCCGCGAGGTCGAACACCGCACGATCGATGGGCATGGTGACCGCCCTGGCGAGGAAAGCCTCGAGCGAGGCGATGCGCGAAGCCTTCTGGAAGCGGATCGGCTGGACGAGGCACTCCATGCGGACCAGGTCGCTCACGCACGTCTCCTTTGGCACGAGGGACTGGAGGACCGTGAGGATCGTCTCGTGGCGCGAGCTTCCCGGATCGGTCGCATCGATTACGACGGAGGAGTCGAGGTACCGAAGCAATCAGTCCCACTCGTCCCGAAGCTGCCGGAGGAACGCCTGCTCCTCGTCGGCGGTGCTTTCGCTTTTCGGCTGCCGTTCAAGCCAGTCGAAGTACTCCCTCCACGTCCCTTTCGAGTCTGCGGGCGCGTCGGGAAAGCGCACGATCACCTCCGCCCGTGTCCCCGCCGGAGGCGCCTCGGGCATCCTCACGACCAGCGCGCCCTCGCCGTCGAACGTGGCGGATGTCCGATACTCGCTCATCCTGGGATTATACGACGCGGCGGTGGAGCCGATGGCAAAGCGACAAGAGCCCGACCTGCGCAGGGCCGTGCTCGCCGACGGCGCGAAGCGGGGTCGACTCCCCACCGCGGGCGACGACTCCTTCCCCTGGATCGTGAACCCCCTCCGCGAGTCCGCCAAGCACGACGGCACCCGCGTCGGGATTGACTTAGGCGAAGGACTGCGCTGGGAAGAGCTACCGAAAGGGTAAAAGAGAGGAACGACGATGACCGCCGAGGCCCGAGTTCTGACGCAGATCGAGGAGAGGCTCGGCGCCCACATGGCGATCGAGCGGGTGCTCCTCTTCGGCTCGCGCGCGGACGGCACCGCCACCGCCGAAAGCGACTTCGACGTGCTCGTCATCGCCCGTTCCGACGTGCCCTTCGTCGAGCGCCAGTCCCTGGCCCTGCGCGCCGTCGGCCCGCGCGACTACCCGCTCGACCTCCTCGTCTACACGCCCGCCGAGGCCGACGCCGAGTCAAGGCTCGTCGGCTCCGCCGTCTACTGGGCCCTGCGGCAAGGAAGGCTGGCGAGTGCCCTCTGACGCCGTCCGCTCCTGGCTCGACAAGGCGGCCGAGGACGAGACGGTCTTCGCGCTGATCCGGTCGGCGGAAGGACCTTGGAGCCAAGCGGCCTACCACCTCCAGCAGGCCGCCGAGAAGCTCGTCAAGGCCGCCCTCCTGTCGACCGGCGTCGCCCCGCCCAAGAGCCACGACCTCGTCCATCTCCTGGGCCTCTTTCCCGAACTCACGATCCCGAAGGCGGTGGAAGACGGCGCGATGACCCTCTCCACCTTCGCCTGGATCACGCGCTACCCCGGCTCGTCGAGGATCGAACGGGCGCACGTCGAGGAGGCGGAACGCCACTTCCGCGAGGTGGAAGCGTGGAGCCTGACGATCATTGAGGAGGATCGTCCAAGCGTGTAAAGCTCGGATCGCACGGGCGGGGCGTCATCCGGCTAGCAAGGCCTACTCGTGCTCTATGCTTCGAACGCGCCGAACTCAGCTTGGGACTGCGTCAACCAACGACAAACCGAAAGTCGGCTTGTGGCTTCTGGTCCTTTGCCATCGATGTCCCTGCCACGTGGACGTCGATACGATCGCTGTCCTTGAGGTCGAGCATGAACTCCACGGAGCCGGAGCGATCTGTGCGCTTGGAGTCCCACTTGCCGCCGGCAAAGCCGCTCTTCCAGATGGAAACCTCCTTATCAGGAACGGAGTTGCCGGAGGGATCGACGAGTCTGACTTGGATGGATTTCATGATTTTCTCCTGAGATGTGCGGCGAACCGCTCGAGCAATCTGGTGCGGACGAACACGGTGATCCGTGGCGAACGTCCGATCCGTTGTGCAAGGGTCGGGCCGATCCGGTAGTAGGCGCACACAAACGCCCGCCCTGCGCCCGAGGGGAGAAGTCGGTCGTCGCGCCAGCGGCGCAAGGTTCTCACGTCGGGATGGTCGTAGTCGCCGTAACAGGCGGTCGCCACGAAGCAGGGTCCCTTCTTGGGCGGGTTCTCCAAGGCGTCAAGAGCCTTCCGTGCGGACACATAGATGTCCTCACTGTCGGGAAAGTTTTTGATGATGTAGCGAAGCTCGACCATAGCCTCCTCTTTGCGTCCCAGAAGTTCGAGAAAGTCGGCCTTGTGGAACCGTGCGAATGCCGTGTCGTATACGGCAAGTGCTTCGTCGAGAATACCGAC
>CAXTOO010000157.1:0-9532 GCA_964245875.1 uncultured Fimbriimonas sp.
TCGATCTGAAGGCTGCGGGCCGCACCGTTGTCGGACATCTCGATCCCGCCGCCCTCGCTCCGCCCATCGGGATAGAAGTGGAGACTGAAGTCGGAGGTCGAGGCCGTTTTGCCTCCCAGCACGACGTTGCCCATCGAGGCGCCCGACGGAAGGTTGGCTGATGCGGCGTCGGTCGTCGAGTCGTTCCCGCTCACCCCCGGGCCAATCCCCATGCTGCCCGACGCGGCTCCGTTGCTCAAAGAACGGGGCAGCCTCACGTCCGTCGTCGTCGTCGTGTTCAGCGCGGGCGGAGTCGAATTCGTCCCTCCATCCCGTCCGACCACCGCGTCTTCGTCGCGGTTCAATGCGAGCGTCGAGCCGCTGTTGGTCAGCGTGAGGGTGTAGGTGTGCCCGCTCTGGATTGCCGTCTCACGACCTGCCTGGGCAAGCCGGAGGATGGTTCGGTACGCCTCTTCGCGCTCACGACTGGCCCTCATCGCTCCCAGGTTCGGGATTACGAGCGTGGTGATGAGAACCAGAACGGTACAGACCACCATCAGCTCGATCAACGTGAAGGCGCGGCGCATGGCTCGGTCTCTAACCCTGCTCGATGATGTCGGCGGCCTCGGTGTTCTCGGTTCCGCCTTCGGTCCCGTCCGAGCCGTACGACTTCAGGGTGTAGTTGGAACCGTTGTTCTCATAGACGTAGGGATTGCCCCACGGATCGTTGGCGATGGGTTTCTTCGGATAGGGTCCTTTCCACTTGCCTTCCAGACCGCTTGGCGCGTTGCTCAAAGCGTCCACGCCCTCCTCTGTGGTGGGGTAGCGACCGCAGTCGAGTTGGAACTGGTCGAGCAGCGAGGAAATGCCGGAAAGGTCGGTCTTCGCCGCCCCGATCTTGGCCGTTCCGCTCTGTCCGACGATGCGCGGCACGACCAACGCGGCGAGCACGGCGAGGATGAGCACGACGACCATCAGTTCGATGAGCGTGAAGCCCTTTCGGGGAGTTCGGGAGCGGGTTCGAAGTTGCATGGTGTTATGTCTGGTTACGCAAGAACAGGGCGGCAGAATTCCCTTGGTCGAGTCTACTTGACCGTTTCATTCGCGGTGAAGATGGGCAAGAGCACCGAGATCACGACGAAGCCGACGAACGAGCCCATCGTGAGGACGATGATGGGCTCGACCATGGCGGTCAGGCGTCGCATCCCATTGTCGACCTCGAAGTCGAGCGAGCTCGAAACGCGGGCGAGCATCTTAGGCAGGTCTCCGGTCTCCTCACCGACCGCGATCATGTGCGTCAAAACGGGCGGGAACGCTCCCGCGTCGCGCATCGCATCCGCGATGGGGCGACCTTCCCGAACGTCGTTCTCCACGATGATCGCGCTCTTCCGGAAAACTCGGTTGCCCGCCGCCATGCCCGCGATTTCGAGGGCCTGGAGGATGGGAACGCCGCCATAGACGAGGGTTCCAAGGACCCTCGCGAAACGCGACACGGTGGCTTTGCGAACGACGGCGCCCAGCACGGGTGCGTTGAGAAAGAACTGGTCGCGCGCGAGCGCGCCTTGATCCGTCGCGACCCAGAGCTTGTAGCCGACGACGATGGCGATGATCCCCCCGACGATGGCAAGTCCATGCCCGGTGAGAAAGCCGGTCACCGCAAGAAGGATCTTCGTCGTTATGGGAAGATTGTCGCCCATCGCGGTGAAGATGCCCGACATGCGTGGCACGACGAAGGTTAGAAGGAAGATGATGACGAAGACGGCGGTGAAGAGAAGGATCGCCGGATAGACGAGCGCCGACGTGATCTGGCTTCGACGCATGACCTCGTTCTCCTGAAACTCCGCGAGTTGGCCCGAAACCTCTGGGAACTGGCCCGACGCCTCACCCGCGCGCAGGGTCTGGGTGAACACCTCGTTGAAGATCTTTGGGTGCTTCGCCAGCGCCTCGCTGACCGGCGTTCCGCTCTGTACCTCGGCGAGCGCCTCCTCCGCGACGTCTGCGAGGGTCTGGCTTTCCGACTGCTCCGCAACGACGCTCAGGACGCGGTCGAGCGGCAGACCTGCCGCGGCAAGATCGGCCATGCGCCGGGTGAAGAGCGCCACTTCGCTCCGCCCGACCTTGCCCTTCTTCTTCGGCTCCGCGCCCTGTGCCGGCCCTTGCTTTGCGGCGGCCTGCTCCGCGATTTCCAGGACGTACCGCCCCTCGGCGGCGACGACGGCGATCGCCGCCTCGCGGCTGCTGGCGTCGACGAAGCCAGTCTTGCGCTTGCCGGAAGCCTCGAGGGCGGTGTAGGAGAAAGTCATGGGTGGGGTTGTTGGGTGGGGTGGTTATTGGTTGTTGGAGGGAAAGATCCCAAAAACCAACAACGGCTCAGATATCTTCGCGCTGGCTGACGCGCATGACCTCGGCGGGGGTTGTTTTACCCGCGAGAACGGCGATCCGACCGTCGCCGATAAGCGTTCTCATCCCCTGCTCCTGGACCGCGTGGTCCTTCATGGCGCTACTCGGGGCGCGGTCCACCGTCATGCGCCGGATCGTCTCGTCCACGAGGAAAAGCTCGTAGAGGCCGACGCGCCCCCGATAGCCCGTGCCGCTGCACCGTTCGCAACCGCGACCCTTGCGGAAGTCGCCCGCTTCATCGGGCTGGATGCCAATGGCGCGAAGCGCCTCCGGCTCGTAGCGAAACGGCTCGGAGCAGTTCGAACAGACCCGTCTCACCAGACGCTGGGCGACCACGCCGCTGAGCGAAGAGGCGACGAGGAACGGCTCCAGGCCCATATCGACAAGCCGCGTGACCGCCCCTGCGGCGTCGTTGGTGTGGAGCGTCGAGAAAACGACGTGGCCGGTGAGCGCCGCGTGGATCGCGATCTCCCCCGTCTCATGGTCGCGGATCTCGCCGACCATGATGACGTCGGGGTCCTGGCGGAGGAACGACCGCAGGCCATTCGCGAACGTCAGGCCGATGTTCGCGCGGACCTGAATCTGCGAGATGCCCGGCACCTGGTACTCGACCGGATCCTCGATGGTGAGGATGTTCGTGTGCGGCGAGTAGATCTCCTGGAGCGAGGCGTACAGCGTCGTCGACTTGCCCGCGCCTGTCGGACCCGTCGCGAGGATGATGCCGTACGGAATCGTGATGAGCTTGCGGTACCGCTCCAGCATGTCCGACCCGAAGCCCAGCTCTTCGAGCGAGAGCATCGCCGTCGACTTGTCAAGGATGCGCATGACCGCCCGCTCGCCGAACCCCGTGGGCACGATGGAGACGCGGACGTCCACCGCACGCCCCCCGAGGTTGAGCTTGATGCGACCGTCCTGCGGCAGGCGCCGCTCGGCGATGTTCATCTCGCCGAGGATCTTCAGCCGCGAGACGATGGCGTTGTGGAGCCGGCGCGGCGGGCGCATCATCTCGTGGAGCATGCCGTCGATGCGGTACCGGACCTTCACCTCGCGCTCGTAGGGCTCGATGTGGATGTCCGAAGCGCGGTCGCGCACCGCCTGGGCGAAGATCGCGTTCACCATGCCGACCACCTGGCTGTCGTCGGCCATTCGGGTGAGGTCGGAAAGGTCGCTGATCTCGTCGATGACCGTCGTCGACTCGTCCTCGCCCGCAAGGCCCTGGAGCAGCTTCTGGAGGAAGTACTCGTCGATCTTGTCCTTGATCAGACCTGGATCGGCGAGGACGGGAAGCACCGGTCGACCGGTGAGCACCCCGAGGTCGTCGGCGGCCTGGAGGGCGTCGGGCGTGCCGATGGCGACCACGAGGGTCTCGCCATCGAGGCGGATCGGCAGCACCTTGTGCTTCACCGCAAAGTCGCCCGGCGCGAGCGAGAGGGCCGCCTCCTCGGGCTTCACGAGCTCCAGGTCGACGAAATCGAACCCGTGGCTCGTCGGCGCGAGGGTCGTGCGGTCGCTGATCGGCAGGTTGATGCTCATTGGAAGGGGCTTTGGTCCTTTACGCTGGCCACCCTCCATCGGGTTCCTTACAGGACCTATACGTCCAACAGAGCCTACCGAATGCAGTTCAAAGCGTCCAGCACGCCTGCGCGCGCCTCACGCGGCTTGTCGCGCAGGACGGTCACGATCCAGTTCGCGAGGTCGAACTCGCTCGCCTGGTGGACGAGGTCGACCGGCGCTCCGTTGATCGTGATGAAATGGTCCGAGCGCAAAGGCTTTGCATCAAGCGGCACACGGGTCTGGATTCCCTCCGGCAAGGTCGTCTGGGCCATCGCCTTCCCGAACGTCTCGCCGCCCCACTTCTCCAGGAAGAGTGCGAGGTTGCGGATCATGCCGTCATCATAGTCCAATTGGAGCCGCTTGAAGGACGACGAGCCCGCGTGGTGCAGGAAAGCCCCCGGCGCTACCCAGAGTGGGAAGCCGCTCAGCCTTGCCCGGAGGTTCAGGTCGTCGTCCTCGAAATTGCCCAGTCCGTAGACCGGGTCGAAGCCGCCGACCGCGTCGAGGCACGCCTCCGACATTAGGAAGAACAGCCCGCGAACCTGCGGGACCCGGTCGACGTGCGAATGGCGCTCGGCCGCCCAGGCAAGGGCACGGTCGTGCATCTCCGGCAGCGTTGCGTACGCGCCGATCTCTGCCCGCTGATCACCGCTCACCTCGTTGCTGACGGGACCGATCATGCCGACCTTGTGCCCGGCGGCCTGGATCGCCTGCGCCGCGGCGGCAAGCTGCGGGAGGCAGTCGGGCGCGGGGATCACGTCGTCGTTCGCGACACCGTACAGGTCGAAGCCCTTCTGCCGAAGGGACTCAAGGCCGAGGTTCGCCCCCTGGCCGTATCCCTCGTTCTTCGGCCGTTCGATCAAGTGGATCACGTGCGGCGCAGCGGCGCTCTCGGTTCTCAGCCGAGCTAGAGACATCTCATCGCAGCCCTGCGCCACTAGCGCGATCTCCAGTTCGCCAGGGTAGTGCATCGACATCCGTGTCGCCGCCACCGAGGCCGCCTCGGCCTCGCCGCAACAGGGCATCGCGAGTCCGATGCGCGGCCAAGAGGGAAGTTCGCCGCCGTCGATCACCGCGATCGTGTACCGCGCGTCGCTGTCCAAGCCTTCTCGGATCAGGCCGGGCCAGCGGTCCTCCTGGCTCAGGAACCTAATTCGCCGATGCGGAATGGCGTCGTTGACGAGCACGGCAAACTCCTCCGGCGTCCACTCGACGGTGTGGAACTCGTTCCAGGGCTTGTCCTTGAGGGCATTGCCGGGCGAGTGCTTGCGTCGGTTCGGCGTCGAGACGACGATCGCGCCCGGGCAGCGGTCGAGCGCTCGCAGAAACGCGGCAGGGTCGGGAACGTGCTCGATCGTCTCGAAGCTCACCACGAGATCGGCCCCGGAGTAGTCGGCGTCAGAAACATCTGCGGTCTTGAAGCGGGCGCGCGGATATCGGCGGGCGGCGTGGCAGACCGCCGAGGGGTCAAGGTCGAGTCCCAGCGCGTCGACGGCGAAGAGTCCTGCGTAGCCTGTGCCGTAGCCCTCGCCGCTCGCGGCGTCGATCACCTTCGCCCCGGCGTACCAAGGGCGGAAGAAGGCGTATCGCTGCCAGTGGAAACTTTCGGTCAGAAGGTCGCTGGCGGAGGGAACCATGCGTTCGCCCGTCCAGGCGAGAGGGGCGATCGGAGCGGCGACACTCATCCTGTTAAGAATGTTGGGCGTCGGGAGTGGAGTCTTTAGGGTGGAACGGCCCTGGTATTCTGAATCGTCGCGCGGCTGTGGCGAAATTGGTAGACGCGCCAGATTTAGGTTCTGGTCTGGAGACAGGTGAAGGTTCGAGTCCTTTCAGCCGCACCCTCGACGATCAACGCGGCGAGACGGTACCGCGCAGGACGACCTTGCCGTCGCCCACCTCGACCGTCTCCAATCGTGCGTCCACCGGAAGGTCGCCCGCGTCCAGCACGGGGTTGATGCGGTCGATCTGGCTCTGCACGAGGTTCTTCGCCCCCGCCCCCATCACGTCCACCGACTCCACGTCGATCCAGAGCTGCCGCTCATCCACGATGCGAAGGGAAGCGGTCGCGGTCACCTTGAGGTCGACCAGCAGCGTCTTCTTCGCCCGAACGTTGAGCCTGCCGTCCTCCGCGCGTACGGAGAACTCGCGCAGCCCTCCCGGCGCCTGCGCCTCGAGGAACGCCGCGAGGTCATCCTCGAGGACCTCCGCGACCATCCTGCCGGGAGAGACGAGCGAGAGGGCGAACGGCTTGTCGGTGCCCGCCGCGCCCTCTCCTGAGACGTCGACCTTCGACACCCGGAGGCCCATCGGCAACAGAACGTTGTGGACGAGAAAGGCGAAAGGGCCGACTTCGACGCGGTGCGCGGACATACCGCTTCTGAGTCAACCCCAAAAAGACGCGAAGGCGGAGGAACTCTCCTTACTCCCATTGTAGAATAGGCGGATGGAACGCGTACGAGGATGACATTCCTGAGCGACCTCCTGCTGCTCGGAGCCGCCAGCGCTGCACGACGGCAAGACGGACTCTCTCGCCGCTCCAAGTCGAAAGGATCGCCTGGGACCGGGAGGGATTTCCCAGCGTCTCGCCGCCCGAGTAGCTACGGAGCCTTCGTCAGCAAACCCCGATCCGCCATCCAGTCGGCCATGCGCTGCGGCCATGTGTTCACCGCCGCGAGCTTCGACCGCGCGCCAAGGTTGTAGCCATGGCCACCGCTCTGGAGGATGTGGGCCTCCAGGGAGACCTTCGCCGCGCGGTACTCCGGAATCATCTTCTCGATCACCTTCGCGTGGCTCTCGTCGTCGTACGACACCAGCATGAACGCGGGCGGCGCGTCGGCGGGCACCAAGTCGGGGTAGCCCAACGGGCCGGGGTAGATCGACATGAAGAAGTCGGCGCGGGCGTCCAGCCGGTCGATCGGGTCCTTTGTGGCGGGATCTCCGGGGAGGTCGCCGTACGCGACGAAGGCCCCCGTCTCTCCGCCCGCCGAGAAGCCGAGCACCCCAACGCGCTTGGGATCGATGCCGAATTCCGCCGCGCGGTTGCGCACCAGCCGCATCGCGCGCTCCACGTCCTGCCGCGCGTGGATCTCGATCTTGTACGGCGAGCCCGGCTCGCGGGCCAGTCGGTGCTTCAGCACGAAGCACGCCACCCCAAGCTTGTTCAGGTACTGCGCGGGCTCCACGCCCTCGGGGCCGTACACGAGCTGGCTGTGGCCGCCTCCGGGGATCACGACCACCGCCGTGCCGTTCGCCTTCTCCTTCGGCGGCAGGAACACGGTGATCGACGGATTGTTGACGTTCTTTACCCAGTAGCTGCCCGTCTGCTCCGGCTCGTTGCGGCGGCTCTCGAAGCCAGGCGCTCCTCCGGGCCAGAGCGGGATCGGCGTCGGCGTCTGCGCGAGGGCGAAAAAGGCGAGCATGGGCGTCATTGCGCTGTTAGTTTAGCGGGTCTCCTCAATCTCACCACAGAGCGCACAGGGATCACAGAGCAAACTCTCCGTGACCCCTGTGATCTCTGTGGTGAAATCCTAAGGCCGGAACGGATTTGCCGCCTCGTCCTTGAGCAGCGTCGCATACCGCTTCCGCAAACCGGAGTCCGGGTGCTTCGCCATCGCGTGGCCCAGCACCACGCTCTTCACCAGCCGCAACAGCCGGAAGCCGCGCACGTCGTCGAGGTCGTCGTCCTCGTCGTCCAGCTGCGCGTACTTCTCGTACGCGCCGACCATCCGGTCCTCGCCCTTCAGCTTCAGAGCCGCCGACAAGGCCTCGATCGCCGCTCTCTGCGCGACGCTCGCCCAGCCCAAAACGGACGAGTAGGGCGTCGCGAACACGTCCTCATCTGGCATCTTGACAACGCGCCGCAAGAACTCGTCGGACGTGCAGACCGGCGTGTCGATCGAGTCGTCGTGGACCATCGCCCAGCAGAACGCCTCGTTCATCCCGACCCGCCCGTCGTGGTCGTAGTCTGCGCCCGACAACGCTCGGCCCAGTCGATCGCGCCCCGTCAGCGAGGCGACGAAGTAGCCGGTAAAGTCCTTGTACACGGCCTCGTCGATCTCCGAGGTGCAGCCCGCGGCGGGACGCGCCTCGATGCTCGCGTAGAAGCCGCAGAGGCGGTTGTCGAGGGGCCGCTTTGTCGGGTCGCCGCCGGGGAAGAGCAGGTCGGCGAAGCCGCCCGCGTGGCACTGCACCATCAGCAGCACGACCGGCGTCGCCTTCGAGAACGCCGCCGTCGCCGACGCGAGGCCGGGCACGGTGATCCGGTCGTCGCCCCAAAGGTCGAACTCACTCAAATCGGCCTTCGCGTCCTCCGCGAGGCTCCCGTGCCCGGTGAAGTACAGCAGCACCGGCGACGACCCGCCGTACGCCAAAGACAGGATCTCTTTCTTCACGAGCGCAGGCCGCGCCGCGCCATCCAAGCGGGCGAGCTGGGGTCGCCGGTACCGATCCTCTCCGCCGCCTGGCGGCGTGTACCGCACCGTCGCGCTCCCGGCGTTCCCGTTCGCGAACAGCACCCTCAACGCGGACCCGCGAGGCAGCGACCGCGTCACGTAGCGCACGTTGCTCTCGATCGCCGCCTGGTTGTACTCCCGCGTCGGCCCCCCGCCCACGATCAGGACGCGCGGCGGCACCGCGAGGAGGAGGGACGCGAGAAACATGACAGGTATACGCGTCGAAAGCGGAACCGGGTGCCACGGGCAAAGGCGGGGGTCCGTATCGCCGCCACCCGTCGCTCCAGAGCGTTCACGATTTCCGTTCCTATATCTTTTTCGCTCCGCAGTCCTTCACGAAGCCCCTAAAGGAATCAACGGGTTGCACGGATCTGCGGAGGGCTCGCATCGTTGCCCCGTGCTTCTGACGCCTTCATCGGGGCACAAAGCACAGGGCTGCGGGGGCACGAGCCATCCCCCTTGACCTCTGCCACCCCTTCGCTTCTCGGAGCGGGACGAGTCCCGCTGCTAAAGGGAAATGGGGGATGAGTCGGTCACAATAGACCCTTAGAATGCCCGACACCGTTCTCGTTCTCGGCTCAGGCCCCATCCGCATCGGTCAGGGGATCGAGTTCGACTATTCCTGCGTCCACTGCGTCTGGTCGCTCCGGGCGATGGGGTACCGCGCGATCATCGTCAACAACAACCCGGAGACGGTGAGCACGGACTTCGACACCGGCGACGGGCTGTACTTCGAGCCGGTGACGCTGGAGGACGTGATGGACGTGATCGCGCACGAGCGGCCTGTCGGCACGGTGTGCCAGTTCGGCGGGCAGACGGCGATCAACCTTGCCGAGGGCTTGCAGGCGAAGGGCGTGAAGGTCTTGGGGACCTCGCCGGAGGCGATCGCGACGGCAGAGGACCGGGCGCAGTTCGACGCTCTGCTAGAGGGGCTGGGCATCCCGCGTCCGCGGGGGCGGGCGGTGCGCTCGCTGGAGGCGGCGCGGGAAGTGGCGGCGGAGGTCGGGTACCCGGTGCTCGTGCGGCCTTCGTTCGTCCTCGGGGGAAGAGCGATGGAGATCGTGTTCTCCGAGGCGCAGCTCGCGGGGTTCTACAAGGAGGCGGAGGACGCGAACCCCCTCCAGCCGGTGCTCGTGGACAAGTACCTC
>CAXTOO010000158.1:0-9495 GCA_964245875.1 uncultured Fimbriimonas sp.
AGCTCCGACGGCTCTCCGACCTCACCCCCGACCCCCTGTCCTCCGAGTGGCAGGCCTACTGCCGGGAGCGGCGACAGAGCATTGACGCCGCCTTCCGCCCCGCCGTGGAGCCCTAGCTCGGCTGGATCGTCGAGGGCTTCCTGACCATCGGCTACCTCGCCGTCCTCGCCGTCCTCGCCGTCCTCGCCGGGCGGCTTAAGGACGGCAAGACCTGCTGCGCCGCCGCCGTCTCGCGCGGCGAGCCCTTCGCCGGAATGCGCACCGCCCCGGGCCGCGTCCTCTACTTCGCCGCCGAGGAGTCGCCCACCGAGTGGGAGATGGCCCTCCGTCCCTGGCTGGGCGAGCCCGACCCCAAGGCGTTCCGCGTCGCCCACGGCGGCTTCGCCCTCGACCACGTCCCCGACCTCCACGCCCTCTCGGCGAAGGTCTTCGGCGACAGCATCCGCCTCGTCATCGTCGATCCCCTCATTGCCGCCACCGCCAGCCTCAACACCGTCCTCAACCAGCGCCCCGCCACCCCCGAGGAGGCAAGGGCCGCGTCGTCACCCTGGACATGACCGGCCGCGGCCAGTTCGCCAACTCCCGCCTCGACTTCCACAGCCCCGGCCCCTGCCGCTTCTCCCTCCTCTCCCCCGTGCCCGATGGAGCGAGCGGCTAGCATGGGCTAAACGCGAAGCGTTTGTCGTCGGAGGCGAAGCCTTCGCGGCGGTGTGACGCTCTCCGAAGGTTTGCGGCTTCGGCGCAGGGGGCGGGAAGTAGGGTTGAGAACTCTTTTCGTCAACCATCGCCCTGAAAAATCCCGAACCGCTAGGACTTTCGCCCCAGCCGAAAGTACAGAAACGAGGGATTATTTTTCGGCGAATGCGTTTCACGGTGATTTCACGCTCGATGCGGACAATCGACCCCATGTCCGTGAAAAGGTCCGTTCCGCCCCTGCTCGTCCTCGCCCTCGCCGGTTTCGCCCACGCCGACTTCTCAACCTCGACCCTCTCGTTCCTCGGCGTGGCGAACGGCGTCACCCACGGCGGCGGGCTCACGTCGTTCGCCCAGCAGTCGGGCGCGGGCGAGCAGACGTCGGTCACCGGCTCCCAGTCGTTCACCGGGCTCGACCGGAACGGCGACACGCAGACGATGGCCTTTTCGGCCACCTGCACGAACAGCGCGCAGTTCGGCCGACTGCACTCGTACACGTCCGGCCACCTCGTGAACTCCTACTACAACGCGGCGAACGCCAGCTACGCGAACGGCGGCGGCGGCATCGACGACCCGAGCGGTTCGCCCGACGCGCTCGCCAGCCTCGGTTTCTCCGACTTCGACGACACGCTCCAGTTCGGCGGCGCGTTGCAGAACGGCTACAAGGCGCGGTACATCTTCCACATCGATGGGACGAACACGGGGATCGGTGGCCTCGCCGACCTGTCGGTCGACATCGCGGGGCAGAACTTCGCGTTCTTCGCGGGCGACCTCGGGTATTCCGCCCAAGACTTTGCGACCGACGACGTCGAGATCGATGGGCAGACTCCGCAGCAGATCCACGTCCAGTTCTCGAACCAAGTGGTGTTCAACACGCCGGACCTGACGGACGGCGGCACGTACGACGGCGTTTCGGACTTCTCGTCCACGGCGACGCTCGCGGCAATCATGGTGGTGGACGCGAACGGGAACCCGGTGTCGGGGGTGACGGTCACGTCGGGTTCGGGCACGACGTATCCCACACCGGAGCCCGCGTCGTTTGCGGCGCTCGGGCTGGGTGCGCTTGGGGCGTTGCGTCGCCGCAGGCGGGCGTAGTCGCGCCACAATGGTCGGATGGCCGCGCTCCGGGCGTTCGATCCGGACCCTTCGATCCGTTGGCTCTTCTGCCTGACCCACCCCGACGACGAGCTGTCGATCGCGGTCTGGATCCGGCGGTGCGCGCAGGCCGGGTGCGAGGTGTGGCTGAGCTGGACGCACGCGACGTTCGTGCGGCAGGCGGAGGCGCGGGCGGTGGCGCACATGATCGGGGTGCCGCCGGAGCGGCTTTCGTTCCACGGCGCGACGGACGGCTCGGCGTGCGACGAGATGGGGGCGTTGCTGCCGTCGTTCCGGGCGATGATGGATCGTGTGCGGCCCGATCGGGTGGTGTGCGGCGCGTTCGAGCAGGGCCATCTGGACCACGACGCGACGCACTGGCTCGTGACGCACTCGTTCGACGGGCCGGTGTTCGAGGCGCCGCTCTACCACGTCTATACCGGGCCGGTGCAGACGATGAACCGGTTCTCGGACCCCAAGGGCCAGGAGACGATCCGTCCGACGAAGGCGGAGCGGGCGTTCAAGCGCCACCTCGCGCGGCAGTACCCCAGCCAGAACATCTGGAGCGTGCTGCTTTGGTACGAGCTGGTGCACCAGGGGGCGCGGCTGCGTCCCTTTCGGCTGGCGTTCTCAGAGCGGCTACGGCCTTGGGCGCCGACGGGCTACGCGCACCCCGCTCACCCGCGCCGGCTGGCGCGGCGGGTGCGGGCCTCGGCGAAGTGGCGACGGTGGCGGCGGGCGTTGCGGCGGGCGGAGGCTACGCTCTAGGCAGGATTGACGAGACGGCGACCTCTGCCGAGCCGACCGCAACGCTCTCGCCTTCGGGCACGATGATCGTCTCGGCGTAGACGCCGGTTTCCGCGAGCGGGCGTCGGCGCACTTCGAGGGTACGGTCGCGCAGGTTCACGATCCAGTACTCGGGGACGCCGTGCGTGGCGTAGAGGCGGGCCTTCACGTCCACATCGCGCTCAAGGGTGCTGTCGCTCACCTCGACGAGAAGGGCGATTTCCTTCTGTGGATCGGGATAGCGACCATCGTAGTCCTCCGCGCCACCGCGCAGGACGAGAATGTCGGGCTCCGGCTTGCTGGCATCGCCTAAGCCGATGGGAAGCCCCCCCGAGACGTCGAATCCCTCTCCAAAGGCAACCCCGAGCGAGCGGAGGACGAGCCGAACGGCAGTGATGTGCGGGAAGTGCTGGCCCATCTTCGTGTAGATCTGTCCTTCGATCAGCTCGACGCGCTCGCTGCCGAACGCATCGTTGGGGATGCGGTCGTACTCCTCGATGCTCAGGCGTCGGGGGCCTAGGACTTCTGCAACGGGGCGGGTGAGCGTCGCGGCCATGGCTCCATTCTACGCCAGCCGACGAGGGACGGGCAAAAAAATAAACCTCAACAAAGTGCGCTGATCGGCGCAATTTTGGCGTATATTGAAGGCGTACCTCCGCCCTTTGGCGTCCCCGGACCCTCGCCCCGTGGCGATCGGCATCCTCACGGGATCCCCTCGAAGAGAGCGGGGTGCTGAGGGAAGGCAAGAGGACATGAAAACGGACTGGGTGATCGTCGGTGCAGGATTCTCGGGATCGGTGTTGGCGGAGAGGATCGCCACCCAGCTGGGACAGAAGGTCCTCCTCGTGGACAAGCGGAACCACATCGGCGGCAACGCCTACGACGAGCACGACGAGAACGGAGTCCTGGTCCACAAGTACGGCCCCCACATCTTCCACACGAACGCCAAGCGGATCATGGACCACCTGTCGCGCTTCAGCGACTGGCGCCCCTACCACCACCGCGTGCTCGCCGTGGTGGACGGCCAGAAGGTGCCCGTCCCGTTCAACCTGAACACGCTGTACGCGCTTCTCCCGCCGCGCATGGCGGGCCGCCTGGAGGATCTGCTCATCGAGAACTACGGCTTCGGCCAGAAGGTGCCGATCCTCAAGCTCCGCGAACACCCGAACGCCGACCTCAAGGCGCTCGCCGACCTCATCTACGAGAAGGTGTTCTACGGCTATACCACCAAGATGTGGGAGATGGAGCCGGAGCAGCTCTCGGCGGCGGTGACGGGGCGTGTGCCGGTGTACATCTCGCGCGACGACCGCTACTTCCAGGACACCTACCAGGCGATGCCCGCCCAGGGCTACACGGCTATGTTCCGGAAGATGCTCGACCACCCGAACATCCGCGTGATGACGAACGTGGACTACCGCGAGGTCGTGGAGGAGGTCTCGTTCAAGAAGATGGTCTACTCGGGCCAGATCGACTCGTACTTCGACTACATGCACGGCGAACTGCCGTACCGGTCGCTGCAGTTCGGATTCGAGACGAAGGACCAGGCGCGGGTGCAGGAAGTCGGTACGATAAACTACCCCAACGAGTACGACTTCACGCGCATCACGGACCAGAAGATCCTCACGGGCCAGGAAGGGTTGCCGAAGAGCACCCTCATCACGGAGTACCCGCAGGCCTACGTGCGCGGCGTGAACGACCCGTACTATCCCATCCCCTGCGACGCGAACAAGGAGCAGTACGCCCTCTACGCCCGCGAGGCGAAGAAGCTCGAGGGCCACGTGTACTTCGCAGGCCGGCTCGCGGACTACCAGTACTACAACATGGACCAAGTCGTAGGGCGCGCCCTCGCCTGCTTCGAGAAGGAGATCGCGGTCGACGGCCTCGCCTCGCCCTCGTCGAACGGCATCCACCTCAAGCAGAAGGCCGAGATCCTCTAGCCCCCCGGTTCGTTGATTCCCCTCGGAACCCCGCGCCTACGCATCAAGGCCCCCGGATGGACGCTCGGCTCTGCGGGAGTCTGCTGATCCGGGAGCCGGGTGGTCCGCCGATTCGACCGTAGGTTGGCGGACCGCTGGACTCGGTGCCCTCGCGCGGGACGATCCTGCAACGCAGCGAGCACTCTGGTCGAAGTGCGTCGCTCAGGCCTGGTCCACAAGGGCTTGCGCCGCGCGAAGCTCAGGCAAGCCTCAGTGGTCCTTCGTCGTACAAAAGGGCATGAGTACGACCCAGCAGGTTGTCCAGGTCGCCCTTTGGTACGACGGGAGGGTCTTCGTGCCGGACCGGCCGTTCGCCCACATGCCCGTCGGCACGGTCATTAAGGTCTGGACCACGACCGAGCCGACCGACTGGCCGTCCGGCTATCTGGAGAGCACGATGGGGCAGGGGCCGGACCTGGAGGAGCCCGAGGACCCGCCGTTCAAGCTCGGCGAGGAACCCACCTGCTCGACACGAACGCCGCCTCTCGCTCTTCAAACTCCGAGTCGCAGCTTCCGGGCCGGGCATCATCGCCACCTGCGCGGTCGTTGAGGCGGAGTTGAGGTTCGGGGCGGCCAAGCTGCCCAACCCGAGCCGCTCCGCGCGGCTGGAGGCGTTCTTCGCGGGCATCCGCGTGCTGCGTTTCGACTCCGCCGCCGCGCGGGAGTACGCCGTCCTTCGCGCAATCCTGGAGCGAAAGGGAACGACGATCGGGCCGCAACGACCTCATGATCGCGTCCATCGCGCTCGCGCATGGGCTGATCCTGGTGACGCACAACGTGGCCGAGTTCGCACGGGTGCCTGGGCTGAGGGTGGAGGATTGGGAGGTCTGAGGCGAGGGCGGGCGTACGCCTGAGATACCCGCCTCCTTCTGAGAAGCGACGTCAAGTCGATGGGCTTCGCGCAAGCTTCGTGTGCGGCGACAAACGCTTCGCGTTTAGGGAGGGAACGGACGTAGAAAGAAACCTAGATGGCCGAGAACTCCCGCGCATTGGATCTGCTCACCCGCATCGAGGAGCAGGCCCCCAAGGACAACCCGCGCCTCCAGAACTCCGTGGCGGCCCTCCGCGACACCCTTCGCACCGACGCGGAGAAGCAGGAGGAGAATCAGAAGCTGCTCACCGAGTTCGAAGAGGCCTACGCCAAGCTCACCGCGCCCGCCAACCGGCTGGGCGTGTACCTGCATCCGCTCGAAGGCAAGAGCGAGAGCGACGAGAAGCTCGCCCTGATCGCCCTGGGCGACCAGGAGTTCGTCGCGCAGATCGACCCGAAGGTCGACCAGGCGGAGCTCATCACCGGCGTCCGCGTGAAGGTGAACGACGCCTACGCGGTGGTCGGCGTGCTGCCCGCCAGCGGGCAGGGTTCAGTTCAGAAGGTGGCGGACGCGCTGCCGGACGGTCGGTTGCGCCTGGGCGACAACACGCCGGGACGCGACGGTCGGTTCGTCGTGCGGTCGGCGGCGCTGAAGGACGTCGCGATCAAGACGGGCGACGAGGTCCGGGTCGACCCGACGGGCCGCATCGCGCTGGAGCACTACGAGAAGCAGGAGAGCCGCGACTACTTCCTGGAGGACGTGCCGCAGATCCCTTGGGAGAAGGTGGGCGGCCAGAAGGAGGCGATCGCGCTCATCCGCGACACCATCGAGACGCCGCTGCTGCACCCGGAGATCTACGCCAAGTTCGAGAAGAAGCCCGTGAAGGGGATCCTGCTGTACGGCCCTCCGGGCTGCGGCAAGACGCTCATCGGCAAGGCGACGGCGTACAACCTCGCCCGCGAGTACAGCAAGCAGGTCGGGCACGAGGTGAAGGAGTACTTCATGACCATCTCCGGCCCGAAGATCCTGAACATGTGGCTGGGCGAGACCGAGCGCATGGTGCGCGAGATCTTCGCGACCGCCCGCGAGAAGGCGAAGGAGGGGCGGCTGGTGTTCATCTTCATGGACGAGGCCGAGGCGGTCCTGCGGACGCGGTCGAGCGGTCGCTACCTGAACATCTCGAACACCGTCGTGCCGCAGTTCTGTGCGGAGCTCGACGGCCTGCAGGGCTTGGAGAACGTCGTGCTGGTGCTCACGAGCAACCGGCCGGACTACATCGATCCCGCGGTCCTGCGGCCCGAGCGGATCGACCGGAAGGTGAAGGTCAACCGGCCCGACCGCGAGTCGGCGGTGCAGATCCTGGGGATCTACCTGACGCCAAGCTTGCCGCTCGACCCCGAGGCGATGGCGAAGTGGGACGGCGAGGCCGACTGCGCGCGCAAGGCGCTCGTCGAGGGGACGGTCGAGCACATCTGGCGGCGCGACAAGGCCAACGAGTTCCTGCGGGTGTTCCTGAAGAGCGGGCAGTCGGAGACCTTGTACTTCAAGGACCTGCTCTCTGGCGCGATCCTTAAGAGCATCGTGGACCGGGCGAAGGACACCGCGATCAAGCGGGCCATCGCCAATCCGTCGGACACGACGGTGGGCATCTCGCAGGACGACCTGATCCAGGCGGCGAACCAGGAGTTCAAGGAGAACGAGATCTTCCCCAAGAGCGACACCACGGAGGACTGGCTCCAGCTTCTCGACCTCGCCCCGGAGAACGTCGCCTCGGTCAAGCCCATCGGCCGCCACCGCGGCGAGGAGATCGGCCGCAAATCGGTCGTGTAGTCCCAATCCCTCCCCCAAAGGGGAGGAGAGCAAGCCCATGATCTTCCCGCCCCTTCCTCTCGCGAACTACGCCGCGCTGCTCGCCGTGAAAACGGCGGCGAAGGCGATCAAGCCCTTCAAGCCGATCGGGTTCCAGTCCGGTGGCCAGACCTACTACGACGGTCCGGGCACGGTCGCGGTCTGCGACGACGGCGCGGCCTGGATACGGGTCTGGGGGCGGCACACGGGCAACGAGTGGATCGGGACCCGGAACCCGAACACGCAGAACCCCACGCCGGAGTTCGACTTCGACAAGGATTTCGTGGTCGCGGTGTTCGCGGGGCCGACCCGAAACGTCGTCGGCTACCGCCTCGTCGCGGGCTACTCGTTCGGAACCCAGGCGACCCTGCGGCTCGTGCCGGTCGTCGACCCCTCGCCGGGGGCCTCGATCGCGATCCCCTCGCCGTGGGCCTTCCTCGTGCTCCCCCGGAGCAAGGCCACCGTCTCCATCCAGATCGCGGCGGGCGACGGCTGGCGGACGGTCGCCCAGGCGAAGCCCGCCCGTTGACGGAGTTCCCCGATCCCGATGAGGACTACCGGGCGCACCCCGACCGCTACCGGATCGGCCGTGGGGAGCGCGGCGTCCTGACGGTGCAGCCGTACAAGGGCGAGCTCCTGCCGCACTGGCGGTTCCGGACGCCCGAGGAGGCGGAAGAGTCGGCGCGCACGATCTTCGGTCTCTTCGAGGGGTATCGCGACGCGAACGACGGCGTGGGCATGGACATGGCGCGCAAGTTCCTCCAGATGGGGTTCACCCGCTCGCGCCGCTATGCGAACCATCGCGGGGGACGGAAGGTCGACGCCGCAGGGAACGAAAAGCCGCGCGAGATGGACGAAGAGAAGGCAAGGAGCGCCGAGGCGTTCCGCGCGTGGCTGGAGCGCACCAAGGCCGACCCGGAATACCGGGCCTGGCGAGAATCCCTGCTAACATAGACCCGAACCGATGTCGCCGGCCACCGGAAAGATCCTCGTCTCCATCCTGCTCATCCTGGGCACCGCCTTCTTCGTCGCCGCCGAGTACTCCATCGTCTCCGCGCGCAAGAGCCGCATCGAGGGGCTCGCGAAGAAGGGCCACCGGGGCGCGAGGGGCCTGTTGCGGGTCCTGAACGATATGTCGCCCTACGTGGCGAGCGTGCAGATCGCGATCACCATGATCGGCATCGGCGTCGGCTCGGTCACCGAGCCGTTCATCGCGCACTGGCTCCAGGGACTCTTCCCCAAGGACCTTCCCGCTCCGCTCCAGACGGCGGTCGCGGTGCTGTCGCTCGTGGTGGTGACCTTCCTCGTCGTGGTTTTCGGCGAGCTCGTGCCGAAGTACGCCGCCCTGCGCGCCTCCGACAAGATCGCGCTCCTCACCCACCGCCCCCTCAGCCTGTTCACGACCCTCTTCAAGCCCCTGGTGTGGCTCGTGCAGGCGGCGGCGGGCCTCGTCCTGCGCCCGTTCGGCATCGACCTCAAGCACGAGGCGAGCGAGGCCGTGCCGAAGGAGGAGCTGCTGATGCTCGTGCGCTCGGGCGGCGCGGAGGGCGTGCTGGACAAGGCCCAGGCCGACCTCGTGACGCGCGCCCTGCGGCTCGACACCCTCTTCGCGAGGGACATCATGGTCCATCGCCTCGACGTGAAGTGGCTCGACGCCTCGCTCTCGCGCGAGGCAACCCTGCACCGGCTTTCCGAGGTGCCCTACAACCGCATCCCGGTGTGCCGCGGCGACGTGGACGACCTCGTGGGCATCGTCTACCTGCACGACATCGTGCGCAACCTCGGCGAGGACGACTTCTCCCTGGAGGCGCTCGCCCGCCCGGTCGTCGCGATCCCCGAGAGCCTCTCGCTGGAAAAGATCGTGGGCACGATGCGCGAAGAGAAGACGCAGATGCTGCTCGTGATGGACGAATACGGCGGCACGAGCGGCATCGTGACGCTGGAGGACGTCGTCGAGGAGGTCTTTGGGGAGCTGGAGGACGGCCAGGAGGCCGAAAGGCCGCCCATCGAGACGCGGGGCGGGGGACGCCTCTCGGTCCGCGCCGAGGTCCGCGTGGACGAGGTGATCGCCTACCTGGGTGCGGAGGCGCCCGAGACCGAGGAGGACACGCGGACGATCGCCCAGGCGATCGTGGACGGCCTCGGGCGGGTGGCGCGGACGGGAGACTGCGTCGAGGCGCCGCTCGGCACGCTGAGGGTGGAGAACATGGCGCGGGGCCGGATCACCCGCGTCGCGATCCAGCCCCGTCCACCTGCGACCGAGGAGGTCGAAGCCTAGGCGGTGT
>CAXTOO010000159.1:0-9484 GCA_964245875.1 uncultured Fimbriimonas sp.
TTGGTACTCCGGACGGGATTCGAACCCGCGACCTTCGCCGTGAGAGGGCGATGTCCTAACCACTAGACGACCGGAGCGTTAGGCTGGTGATTATACCCTCTTGACCAATGTCTGTCAACGTGCCGTCCCCACCCCCGGCCCCTCCCCATCGCCCGATCTCGCGCTGTCGAGGATCAAAGAGAATCCCCGAGGCGACGAGGAGGGGAGGTTAAAAGCCCATGGCTTTGTAGGTCCAGGTGCGGGCGAGTTCGGCCTGATCGGTGGCGTGGGGACCGCGTTCCGCGTTGCCAGGAGGGAGATTATCCCTCCCCGAAGGGCCGCTCTTGAACAGTTCGATCAACTCGATGAAGGTGCCGCGATTAGAGTAGGGGACGGGGGTGCCCCCGGGGACCGGGATGCGTCCCGAGAAGTAGGGCGGCGGCTCGGCGGGAACCTTGACGAGGGCGGCGGCGACCACATCGGCGGGCTTTCGACCCGCGAGGTAGTCGACCTTCGTTCGGCCTTCTAGAGCGGCGAGGATCACGTCGGGCTGGAGCGCGAGGCGGAAGTTGTCGGGCGAGACGAGGTTGCCGACGGTGGACGCGAAGAGCTCCGTTCGGAGCGCGTCGACGAAGAGGCGATAACGCGCCGCCGGAACCGAGCCGTCGAGAAGCGCGCCGTCAAAGCCCGGAACGTAATGGCCGAGCCACGGGTAGGTCTCATCGCGACGGGCGATGGTGAAGGCGGCCTTGGCGAGGTCTTCGGTCCTCAACCTACCTTCAGGTAGGGCGCGGCGGAGCTCGCCGCCGCGGAACATTCGTCCCCAGACGGGGGTGTCGCCGTTCGTCCATCCGGGCGCGGGCTTGTCGTTCCAGTTGGTGAGCGTGGGCGGGTCGAAGGCGTGGGGCATCCGGTCGGGAGGGACGAAGCCGCGCCAGGCGGCGGCGGGACCGGCGGGGAGGGGAAGCCGAGGATCGAAGCCCGGCGCGCGAATCGGGACGAGGCCCGCGTAGCGGTAGGCGGTGTGCCCGCCCGCGTCGGCCATGAAGACGTTGAAGCTCATGGTCGCGCGCCGCATCGCGCGGTCGGCCTCGCGCACGTCCTTGGCGGTCCAGAGGCCGGCGAGCGAGTCGAAGGTGCGCAGTTCGCTGCCCCAGTGCGCGCTGCGGCGGACGAGCGTTCCCTTCGGCGACGCGAGGATCACGGGACCGTCGGCGGTCCTTTGGCGCGAGACGGACTGAGAAGGCGCGCCCTTGACGGCGATCGTGCGGGCGTCCTTCGAGACGAAGGTCGGCTTTGGATCGACCACGATGTCGTCGGTGTCGGCCACGCCGCTCGTGAGTCCCCAGGCAAGTTGCTTCGTGTGTCCCACGACGATGCCGGGCACGCCCGGAACGTCGATGCCGGTGACGGCAAAGCCGGGATAGGCCAGTGATGTCTCGTGGACGACGCTGGGCGTGCGCATCCCCATCTGGGGGCCGTTGAGCAGCAACGGACGTCCGATCGCGCTCTCGCGCGAGGGGACGAGGACAGCGTAGGAGCCGGACTTGTAGGGCGCGTTGAAGCGCTCGGCGACGCGAGTGGAGGCGCTTCGCTCGGCGAGGCGCAGTCCGCCTAGCAGCTCGAAGAGTCCGAACTCGGGGAGGGCGACGAGGTGACGCTCGGTCTGGGCGCGGGTGACGGCGGGGAAGACGACAGGCGCCTTGAAGGCCTTCAGCGTGGTGGGCGCCCGAGGGTCCTCGCGCCATGCGAGGTCATCGAGGACGTCGAGCGGGTTCACCCCTTTTTGGGTCTTAAGGTAGGTGAGGAGCGCGAGGTTGCGGACCTCGCCCGCTCCGCCGCGGCCGAAGGTACGGAGGAGCTTGACGGCAATGGCCGCGGAGTCGAGCTCGGTCCAGGGCTCGGGCGTTAGGCCGTTGGCCTTGTACTCGGGCGGAAGGTCGCCCTCCTGGAGGAAGACGTTCACGCCTTCCGCGTAGGCGCGGAAGGCCTCGCGGGACGAGGGTGCAAGGGCGGCCAACTGGGCCTTCAGCTCGGCGTCGGTGTAGCCCGTCTGGAGCGTCTCGCGGTCGCTCTGGACGTACTCGGGACCGAATGCGGCGGCCATCGCGCCGCGCGCAACGCGGCGCGAAGTCTCGAGCTGCCACATTCGGTCCTGGGCGACGGCGTAGCCCATGTCGCGCCATGCGGATACGGGGTTGTTAGCGCGCACGTGGGGCACGCCGTAGGCGTCGCGGAAGATCGTGGGGGAAAAGAGAAGTCCGAGTACGGTCACAGGCAGAGTTTATCGGCCACCACCCCCGACCCCTCGTCCCATCCGCGATCAAACGGTTCGGTAACGGAAGCCGTCCGCCGCAACGGCAGGAGGAGGGGAGACGTGGCTACGGCAAAGTTCGGCGTCCGGCGCCGAGGGCCTTGCGGTTGACAGCGAAGTACAGGGCGCCCGCGATCGCACCGAGGACGGCGATGGGCACCAGCAGGGCGAGGACTCGGCCGACGAGGTACGTCACGATGTGGACCGCGAAGTAACCGGCGAACACGACCGCGAGGAGAATGACGACTAACCGCAGGCTTCCTGACATCGTTGTGATTGACCCCTTCGGTGACCCAATGGGACACTATAACCCAAGATGACGCCGCGGGCAAGGGGCGCGTCCGTCCGCTGGGACCTTTGGCCCTACCGGAAAGACGACTATACTCGTCGTATGCCCCTGCCGGTATCGCGAGCCGTGCCTTACGACCCGAACAGCGACGAACTCCTGCGCGTCGACGCGCCCCTCCTGGCGGACTGGCTCGTGCGCTTCCTGCGCGACGAAATGGTGCGCCGACGAGGGATCGACAAGGCGGTGCTCGGCCTCTCGGGCGGCGTCGACTCGGCGGTCGTGGCGTACCTCGCGGCGCGGGCGTTCGGGCCGGAGAACGTGCACGCCTTCCGGATGCCCTACAAGATCTCCAGCCAGCAGTCGATCGACCACGCGGATCTCGTGGTGAACGACCTCGGGATCAACGCCCGGACGGTCGAGATCACCGACATGGTGGACGGGTACGTCTCCACGATGGAGCCGGATGTTTCGGGGGCGCGGCTCGGCAACGTCTGCGCCCGTTGCCGGATGATCGTCGTGTTCGACCAGAGCGCGAAGATCGGCGGCCTGCCCATCGGCACGGGCAACAAGAGCGAGCGGCTTTTCGGCTACTACACCTGGCACGCCGACGACTCGCCGCCGATCAATCCTCTGGGGGATCTGTTCAAGACGCAGGTTTGGGACCTCGCGCGGGCTCTGGGCGTGCCGACGGAGATCGTGGACAAGCCCGCGTCGGCCGACCTCGTGCAGGATCAGACCGACGAGAAGGACTTCGGGATCACCTACGCCCGCGCCGACCGCATCCTGCTCCACATGACGCAGGGGTACAGCAAGTCGAAGCTGGTCGAGATGGGGTTCGACCCGGCGGACGTGGAGATCGTCTGGCAGCGGGTCGACGGGACGCACTGGAAGCGCCGCCTCCCGACGGTGGCGATGCTCTCCTCCAGCGCGATCGGCGAGTATTACCTGCGGCCCGTCGACTTCTAGTCGACGGGCCTGCTTGGGTCCTACTTCTCCGCGGAGCGGAGGCCACTCAGCGGATCGAAGCACCCTTGTACGGTGTCCTTGATGCCGAACAGGTCGGCGAACGAGAAGCTCTGCGCGGCGACGCCGGGTGCCTTGTACTTGTTGTTCAGGATGTTCTCGATGTCGCGGCGCGACTCCAAGAGGTGGTTGCGGGTCGGCACGTCCGTGGTCCGCGGCAGTGCTAGGTCAATCCGTCGAGCGAGGTTTCGAAGCTCGCCCTTGGCGACCGGGCGCAGGTCGCTGGTGGTCGCTCCGGTGCCGTTGACCTTCGCGTCGAGGGTGTTCAGGAACGAACGCTGAAGGCTCCGGCGGTAGACGTCCACCGTCGGGGTTGGTGCAGCGAGCTCGCTCCAGAGGCCCTTGTCGAGATCGCCCAGCAGTTCGGTCGGTGTGTAGGCCGCCTTGCCGTTCATGGCCTCGTTGTCCATCATGCGGCGGATGCGGCCATCGCCGAGAAGGCTGTTGAGCAGCAGCGTCGAGATGCCGGTCGCCTGCGCGACCACGCCCGCAGGCTGGATCTTGTTCAGCAGGCGCGGGTCGTAGAGCGAGGCGGGCACGTGCATCCCGCGGTCGAGGATGAGCGCGACCGCCGCCTTCTGCTGCGGCTGGGGCACCGGCTTGAAGACGTCACCCCCCCCCGCCCGTAGTGATAGTCCGTCTCCACCACGCCACCGACGAGCATCGTCGTGCGAAGAAGCTCAGTCGTGCGTTGCTGAAGCAGGGCGCCGCGCATCTTGGCGAGCCGCTCGTAGCCCTCGCCGAACCGCGTCGAGGCATTGAACAGGTTGTTCGTCGCGATGCGATCGATGTTGAGCAGACCGAGGCGCGTGGCCTCAACGCCGTCGTCGCCGATGTCCTCCGACTGGGTCGTCGGGTCGATGCCGTAGTAATTGTAGTTGCCGAACCGCAGGTCGGACTCGCCCACCTGACGCCCGAGCAGGGCGTCGAGCTGCGGCTTCTCGGCGTCCGGGTCCTTCGCGCCGGGGATGGGCTTGTAGCCGTACTCGACGGCGAACTTGTCGTACGGGCCGATCATGTTCAGCGTTTGGGTAACGCCATCACCCGGCTGGGCGACGTAGTTCGAGCGCGAGTACGACATGATCGAGGCGGCGACGCCGTGGTCTTTCGTGAACTTCGGATCACGGAGCTGCGCGATGGTGTAGGCCGACGAGGCCTTGAAGTTGTGATCTAGTCCGAGCGTGTGGCCCACCTCGTGGCACACCACGTACTGGATGAGGTCCGCCATCAGCGGCTGCGGAAGCGGAAGGCGCGTCGCGCGCGGGTCGATCGCGCCCGCCTGCGAGAAGTACCAGTTCTGCACGAGGTCGAGCACGTTGTGCCAGATGATCACGTGGGCAGAGATGGTCTCGCCGCTGCGCGGGTCCTGGATCGAAGGCCCCATCGCGTTCGCGATCTCCGAGGGCGCCCAGCGGATCACACTGACCCGCGCGTCCTCGTCGCTCCAATCGGGATCGTCCTTGACGCTGGGCGCGTCCTTGCAGAGGATCGCGTTCTTGAAGCCCGCCTGCTCGAAGGCGACGTTCCAGGCCTCGACCGCCCGCTTCATCGCGGGACGCCACTGGGACGGCACCTCGCGCGCGAGATAGAAGACGATGGGCTTGACCGGCTCGCTGAGGGCGGCACTCGGGTCCTTCTTCTCCAGCCGGAAGCGGTTGATGTAGCGGATCGGCTCGGCGCTGTAGTCCGCGCGGCCGTAGGCGGTGAAGTCGGTCGTGAAGAAGCCGATCCGGCTGTCCTTCAGACGACCCATCATGGGCTTCTCCGGCAGCAGGACGAGGCTGTAGTGGACCACCGCCGTCGAAGCGCTTGCGGGCGCAGGCCCGAAGGGGCTCCCTCCACGGCCGCCGACGAACGTCAGGGTCGAGGTGGTCTCGATGTTCTCCGGGAACGCCTTGACCTTGTCCACGAAGGACCGGCTGGGGTCGACGCCCGCGCCGCCGACGACGCTCCGCACCGAGAAGTCCTGGGGGTCCGAAAGGAAAAGGCCCGTGACGTCGATCACCGAAGAGCCGTCCTTCTCGGTCAGGACGGTGTACGAGCCGATGATCGGTTCGACGGTGTTCGCGGCCACGCCGACCTTCAGCTCGTCGTCAGTCACCGCGCGGACCGACTCGTCCACGAGTCTCATGTAGATCCGGTCGTTCCGGCGCTCGAAGCGGATGACCTGCACGCCCGCGGGAGTGCCGGGGAAGTTGCCGGTGGCCAGGCCGAGCTGCGCGACCTCCGTCTGCCACAGCATCTCGCGTCCGAGAAGGCTCTTCGGGATCTCCCAAAGAATGCGATCGTCGATCCGGTGGACCTTGAACACGCCCTGCTGCGTCACCGCCTCCTTCGTCACGACGTCGTCGTACGGCCGGGGTCCCGCCTTGGGGGTGCGGGGCGGCGTGGGCGGGGGCGTCGGGGCGCCGGGCTTGGCCGGTGCGGCCACGGGCGTCTGGGGTGGGGTGGTCTGCCCCGGCGAGGCGGCGAACGTGGCGAGTAGCGCGCCGAGGGCCGCGTAGCGGAAGGTGGTCGTCATGGTGTTGGTGCCGGAGGCAAGCGTTACGTCCGTTTCTTACGCCGTCTCACGTCTGGCGGTGTCAGGTCGGAAAGAGCCAGTCGAACTTACCGCAAGCCCGAAGCGGAACGTAGGCCCTGCTCGTTCGGTCGTAGGCCTACCATGAGACGCGCCCTCTCGTTCCTCACCGTCGTCGGACTCGCCACCGCCGCCGTGGCCTGGCAACGATCCGTGAACCAGCTTCAGCAGGACGGAAAAACGATCTCCACCAACCTGCGGGTGGTGGACGGCAGCCTCATGGTTCCGGTGAAGGACGTGGCCGCGTATCTCGGCGGCGACCTGAAGGTCGAGAACGGGACGGCCACGATCTCGACCACTCGCAACCCCGACCTGCCGAGCGGCGCTCCCGCGCAGCCCCTTCCGGCGGGGGCGCTCGGAAGCTTCAGCGGGACGACCCAGCCGGTGTTCGCCGAGCCGAAGCCGGTCAAGCCGAAGGAGATCGCGGGGACGAAAGGCCAAGACGCGAACGTCGACGGCTTCGCTTTCCGCGTGGTGAGCGTGGAGGAGATTGCGAAGGGCGGCTACCAAACCCAACTCGACCCTCGCCATCGCAAGGTTTCGCCCGTTCTGAGCGACGATCGACTGGTGGTCGTCCGAATGCGTCTGGAGAACGTTTCGACCGAGACGCGCCGTCCCGCGCTGCCGGGCGGCGGAGACCTCTCCCTGTTCGACGAGAAGGGCGTGGGCGTTCCCGTGCTCGCCTTCGATGCCCGCCCGATCGGGAACGCCGACCTCGCCTTCGAGTCGGACAACTCCGTGTTCGACACCATCGATGCGCCGCTCCTCGCGCCGAAAGGGGCGTTCGAGTTCTCCGCGGTGTTCGGTCTGCCGAAGTCGAGTGTCGTCAAGCGGCTGGTGATCGGCCTTCCGGCCTCCACAAGCGACAGCGGGGGGGCGAACGTGACGGTTGGCCTCGTTCCGTAGTGATTTGACAAATCCGTCGTTTCGCGCTATCGTTAAGCGATGGCACAAGGCGATGGAGCGTTGGGCAACGTAGGGTGGGCGGTGGTTGAGAGCGAGACCGGGCGCGAGGCCGCCTCGGGGAGCCTCGATCTTGCGGCGGAGAGCTTCGAGGTGAACGAGCACCTCACCTCAGAGAACGTGATTTACTTCCGGAAATCGATCTGCCTCACGGGTCCGTTCTCCTTCAGCATCGACGAGCATCCCGGCAGGACGCTCGCCGACGTGAAGGGCTTCGGCCTCAAGGCGGAACGGGACGACGTGCAGTCGTTCAGCTGGGAGTGGTTCAACGTCGTCAGCCCGACGGAGGCGGTGAAGCTTCAGGAGGAGGGGAAGCTCGCGGTCGAGATCGCACAGGCACCCAAAGGATGGGAGGTCCTGCGGACGGAGTTCCTGACCGACGTGTCGCTCCGGATCACGCGCTTCGACGGCGATCCGGTCAAGGAACCCTCGACCCGGGTGACGATCCGCAAGGGCTCGTGGGTCGAATGGCCCGCGGCCTAGAGGACCGCCACTCTCTGGAGGGGCCCTCATATGGCACTGGCGGTTGCGCACGACGCCTCTCCCCCGGTAGACTGACGGACTGAACACTCTTTCCGTCCTCTGTGGCCGGAATGTCGTCTGGAAGCCTTTGGAGGGCAAGCCGGAGCAGAGGATCAGTAACCCAAAATGGCACGCCAGAAATTCGAAAGGAACAAGCCCCACGTCAACATTGGCACGATCGGCCACGTGGACCACGGCAAGACGTCGCTCACCGCCGCGATCACCGGCACCCTCGCGCTGAGTGGGCTGTCGAAGAAGGTCTCCTACGCGGAGATCGACTCGGCTCCCGAGGAGAAGGCGCGCGGCATCACGATCAACATCTCGCACCAGGAGTACGAGACGGCGACGCGCCACTACGCGCACGTCGACTGTCCGGGCCACGCCGACTTCATCAAGAACATGATCACCGGCGCCGCCCAGATGGACGGCGCGATCCTGGTCGTGTCCGCGACGGACGGCCCCATGCCCCAGACCCGCGAGCACATCCTGCTCGCCCGTCAAGTCGGCGTGCCACACATCGTGGTCTTCATCAACAAGGTCGACCTCGTCGACGACGAGGAGCTCATCGAGCTCGTCGAGATGGAGGTCCGCGACCTGCTGAGCAAGTACGGTTTCCCCGGCGACGACACTCCGATCATCAAGGGTTCGGCCGTCAAGGTCATCGAGGCGCTCGAGAAGGGTCTTCCCGCGGGCGACCCGGCCTACGCGCCGGTCCTCGAGCTGATGGAGGCCGTCGACACGTTCATTCCGACCCCCGAGCGCGACAAGGACAAGACGTTCCTCATGGCTGTCGAGGACGTGTTCACGATCACCGGTCGCGGCACCGTCGCGACGGGCCGCGTCGAGCGCGGTCAGCTGAAGTCGATGGAGGAAGTCGAGATCGTGGGTCTTTCCGAAGCCCCGCGCAAGACGGTCTGCACCGGTATCGAGATGTTCCGCAAGCTGCTGGACTACTGCGAGGCGGGCGACAACGTCGGCCTTCTGCTGCGCGGCGTGGAGCGCGCCTCCATCGAGCGCGGCCAGGTCATCGCGAAGCCGGGCTCGATCAAGCCGCACCGCAAGTTCCGCGCGGAGGTCTACGTGCTCTCGAAGGACGAGGGTGGACGGCACACGCCGTTCGTCACGGGCTACCGCCCGCAGTTCTTTTTCCGCACGACGGACGTCACCGGCACCCTCTCGCTCCCGGCAGGCGTCGAGATGGTCATGCCCGGTGACAACGTCACCATGGACATCGAGCTGATCGAGGGCAAGCCGGTCGCAATGGAGCAGGGCTCCAAGTTCGCGATCCGCGAGGGTGGCCGCACCGTCGGCGCGGGCACCATCACCGAGATCACCGAGTAAAGGACCGCCACTCTCCGGAGTGGCATCGCGAAGCCCCGGCGTTCTCGCCGGGGCTTCTTTTTTGTCGGGGTAGCCTCGACCTTGTGAAGCGTTTCTCTGCGCTCCCCTTCGCCTTCCTGCCGAGCCTCGCCCTGGCTTGCAGCGGACCGGGTGTTCAGGAGACGATGAAGGGCGTCGAGCTTTCCGCCCGCTATGGCGCGGCGGGCAGCGCGCTGCTGACGCTCGCTTCCGCGTTGTTTCGTCTGAGGGTTGCCTTCCTGGTCTGTCTCGTCCTCTTGCTCGTCCATCCCGCTTGGACCATGTCTCCGTACTCGGGCGACTGCGGCGATATAGAGGAGGGCGCGGTTCTTCTGCTCGCTTTGCTTTCGATGTCGGTGTTCGCCTGGGACCTTCTGCGCGGACATCGTCGGAGCCCACGCCCATGAACCGCCTTAGATTCGTTTGGAAGACGTCGCGTCGATCGCCTGCGAACATC
>CAXTOO010000160.1:0-6671 GCA_964245875.1 uncultured Fimbriimonas sp.
TCGTTCACCAGCAGCGCGACCGTCTGGCCGACGAGGCCCACGAGCAGCGCCTGGGGATCCTGGTCCTTCCGCACCGGTTGGCCCGCGATGGCCAGGATGTACGTCCCCTCCTTGATCCCGAGGCCCGGCTCCAGCAGCGGGCTGCGGTCGCCCGCGAACCCGTCGCCCCGGTAGATCTTGGCGATCTTCGCCGCGTCGCCCTCGAGCGCGAGGGCGGCTCCGAGGAAGCCCATCGGCACCGTCGCCGCCCCCACCGGGGGACCGTCCACGTACGCATGGCCCGTGCGGAGCTCGGACACCATGTCCTTCAGCAGCCGCGTGAGGTCGGAACGGTCGCCCACGAGCGGCAGCCGCGCCTCGTACCGCCTGCGCACCGCCGCCCAGTCGAGTCCGCGCATGTTCGGATCGTAGTAGAAGTCCCGACCGATGCGCCAAGACTCCTCGAAGATCTGCCGCCACTCCGCCTCGGGTTGAACCGTCAGCGTGTAGGGCGCGAGGGCGATCGGTGCGGCGATGGTGGGACCCGTCATCGCGTCGACCACCGAAAGGGTCCGGGCGTCGCGCGCGAGAAGCAGCTTCTTATTGTCGAAGCTCTTCTCGAAGCCGGTCGCCTGGGCGATCGTGGTCGTCGTCGACTTCTCAAGGTCGAACGCCAGCACCGCGCCCGGCTTGCCCGGCTCGGAGCTCTGGAGCAGGATGCGGCCCGGAACGTGCTGGACGTTCGTGTAGTAGCCCGCCGGGATGGGCGTCTCGATGACGCGGTCGGCAAGCCCGTCCCAGGCGACCACGACCGGCCTGGGCGGAGTGGGCGGGGTCGGCGCGACGGTCCCCTCGTCGTCGTTCTTGGGCAGGAAGGGCGATGCCGCGTCGTCGGTGAGGGCCACCATGGTGACCTTGATCGGGCTGCCGAAGCCGTACTTGCCGGTGATCGGGCTGAACTGGGGCGAGAGCTGGCTCGCCGCGAGGAACAGCACGAACTTGCCGTCCGCGCTGAACGCCGGGTTGTCGGCGTTCACGTTGGGGTTCGAGACGGTCGCCGTGCGCTTCGACGCCACGTCGTAGAGCCGCACGGTGGTATTGCCCGCCAGGGGATTGTGGCTGTAGGCGAGCGTCCTGCCGTCCGGGCTGAACGCGAACTGCTGGTTCGGCGCGTCGTACGCGCCGGTGATCTCCTCCGCATCCACGACGGTCAGCGCGCCGGTGGCGGCGTCGATCAGGCGGAGCCGTCCGTCGCGGTCCACGATTCCGAGGTTTTTGCCGTCGGGCGCCCAGACCGGCGAGAACGGCTCGGCCGCGAGGCCGTGCGACAGCTGGGTCGGCTCCTTGCCGCCCACCGCGTCGCCCAGCCACACCTCCATCTCGCCCGTGCGGTCGCTCAGGAACGCGAATCGCTTGCCATCGGGCGCCCACGCAGGACTCATCGCGCGCGTTCCCGCCTTCTTCTCGAGCACCCGTAAGTCGCCGTTCTCCGCCGCCACGCTCACGATCTGGCCCCGCGCCTCCAGCAAGATGCGCTTGCCCGTTGGCCCGAGATCGCTACCCCGAACGTAGGGCGCGAGCGGGAAGCGGGTCTCGCGGCTCCGGATGCGGTCGGAGGCCAAGTCGAACGCGAGCTCCTTCGTCGTGCCCGCATCGGCGTCGTAGACGGCGATGCCCGCGCCGTGCTCGAACACCACCCGGTGGGCGTCCGCGCCCGGATAGCGGACGGGCGCGTCGTCGTACTTCGTCACCGGCGTCGCCCGGCCCGTGGTGGGATCGAGGGCGAACAGGTTGCGCGTGCCCGAGCGTTCGCTCACGAAGAACAGCCGCGAGCCGCTCCAGACGGGCGTCGTCTCGATCCCCGCCGACGCCGCCAGCTTGCGGAACCCGCCCTTCAGGTCGGCGAGCCACACCTGGTCCGCCGCGCCCGCGCGGTATTCGAACCAGTTCATCCACTCGTTGCTCACCGGCACGTAGGCGAGCCGCCCGTCGCGACCGAGGCTCCCGAACTCCGCGCGGGGCACCGGCAACTCCTTGGCAAGGCCTCCTCCCACCGGCACGGTGAACAGCTTGTTCTCGTAGCCGACCGGGGTCGTGCGACGGGAGCGAAAGAGGATGCCCTTGCCGTCGGCCGTCCAGCCCTGCACCTGAGCGCCGGTCGGGTCGTAGGTCAGACGCTTGGGCGCGCCTCCCTCGGCGGGCATCACGTACACGTCCGAACCGCCATCGTAGTTGCCGGTGAAGGCGATCGTCGTCCCGTCGGGCGAGAGCCGGGCGTACGTCTCGGTGCCGGGATCGCTCGTGAGGCGCCGGGCGTCGCCCGTCTTGATGTCCCCCATCCAGAGGTCGCCCTCGCAGGTGAACACGACCTTGTCGCCGTGGATGTCGGGCTTGGTGAGGAAGGGCCGCGAGGTCGCGGCAAGGAACGCGGGAAAGACGAACATCGCTCCCGCTATTTTAGCGGGCAAACGTCTTCTTTGGTAGGCCGACCGTGCATCTGTAGACGCGAGACACCCTTACGCACGCCAACTCACGCTCCACCATCCCATGACCCTGGTACCCTTTATGGCTCGTGTCTCTCGCCTTCGAGTCCTCCGTGCCCTTGAGGGAAAACGCCTCGCGGGTCGTGTGGGCGCTCGCCTGGCCCGCCGTCGCCCTCAACTCGCTCCAGGTCGTCAACACCCTCCTCGACCGGTTCTTCATCGGCCACCTGCACGGGGCGTCGCTCACCGCCCACGGCGCGTCCACGAACGTGATGTTCCTCATGTTCTCGCTTGCGGCGTCGCTCGGGACGGGCGCGTCGGCGCTCGTGAGCCGCGCGTTCGGGGCCGACGAACCCGCCGAGTACCGCCGGGCGGCGCAGGAGTCGCTCGGCCTCGCGCTGCTCCTCGGCGTCGCCTTCGCGCTCCTTACCGCAGTCGCGGCGGCGGCGGTCTCGGGGCTCCTCCTCCCCGCCAAGGACGTCGTGGCCCAGCGCGAGATGACCACCTTCGTGTGGGCCTACGCGGTGGGCCTGATGCCGACCTTCGTGATCCAAACCCTCGCCGGCTCCCTGCGCGGCGTGGGCGACACAAAGAGCCCGATGATCATCTCGGGCGTCCAGATCGCGATCCACATGACCCTGAACGTGCTGCTCGTGCCGCACCTTGGTCTCGTCGGCGCGGGCATCGCGCTCTCCACCGCGGGCTGGGTCTCGGCGATCGGCTACATCGCGTACGTGCGCTGGACGGCGCTCGGTCGACTCTCCGTCCTTCGGAAGGTCAGCGTTGAGTGGGCGCAGCGCATCCTGAGGATCGCCGTCCCGGCGGCAGTCATGGCGACCTTGCGCGTGCTCTCCCTCACCGCCTTCACGCTGGTGCTGAAGCAGGTTCCGAACGCCTCCGACGCCATCGCCGCCATGAGCACGAGCTTCGCCGTGGAGTCGATCATGTTCATGCCCGCGTTCGGCCTGAGCGCCGCGGCGAGTGCGCTCGTGGGCCAGAGCCTCGGCATGGAGCGGCCCGACCGCGCCGAGCGGCTGGGCTGGAACGCGGCGCACTGGGGCGCTTTCGTGACGATCGTGCTCGTCACGCCGGTCTACGTGCTCGCCCCGACGGTCGTGAGCTTCCTAGTGGCGGGCAAGCCCGCCATCGTCAGCGAGGCGACCCTGCTGCTCCGCTATCTCTGCGTCTCGGAGTTCCTCTTCGCGTACGCGATGGTGTTCATCGGCGCGATGCAGGGCGCGGGCGACGTGCGCCGCCCCCTCTGGATCTCGATCTTCGCGCTGTGGGGCCTGCGCGTCCCGCTCGCGATGATCCTCGCCCTGCCCAGCTCGTTCGCCCTCGCCGGGATGCTGACGATGCCGATCGGCTTGGGTCTCGGCGCGCACGGCGCATGGTTGGCGATGGCGACGACCCAAGGCATCCAGGGCATCCTCGCCGCATGGGCCTTCAAGAAGGGTGCGTGGAAGGTGGCGAAGGTCTAGTGGTCCGGTACGAACTCCTCGCCACCTGCCCCCACACCGCGGCCCGTTGGGGGCGACTCCACACTCCACATGGGACCGTCGAGACGCCGTTCTTCATGCCTGTCGGCACCTACGGCGCGGTGAAGACGGTCGGCGTCGAGGACCTGGAGGCGCTGGGATTCGAGGGGATCCTCTCGAACACCTATCACCTTTCCCAACGGCCCGGCGAGGAACTGGTGCGGCGGCGCGGCGGCCTGCACCAGTTCATGGGCTGGCGCGGCTCGATCCTCACCGACAGCGGCGGCTACCAGGTGATGAGCCTGAGCAAGTACCGGAAGATCACCGACGAGGGCGTCCGCTTCAAGAGCCACCTCGACGGTCACGAGATCTTCCTCACCCCCGAGCGCTCGATCGAGATCCAGGCGGCCCTCGGCGTCGACATCAGCATGATGCTCGACGAGTGCCCGCCCTACCCCTGCACCCGCGACGAGGCCGCCGACGCCATGCGCCGGACCCACCTCTGGGCTCCGAGGAACCTGGCGGCCCGTTCCGAAGCCCCCTCTCGTTGCCACGGCGGAAAAATCTTGATCGACGAGAGTCTTGCGCCGGGCGATGAGAGGGGGTTGGGGGAGAGCGAGGGCGGTGGAGCTTCCGGAAACCCCTCCCCTCGGGGAAGGTCAGCGGAGATGCCATCCACCACCCACCCCCAAGCCATCTTCGGCATCGTCCAAGGCGGCGTCCACCTCGACCTACGCGCTGAAGCCGCCGAGTTCATGTCCGGCCTCCCCTTCGACGGCTTCGCCGTTGGGGGCGTGAGCGTAGGCGAGCCGACCG
Organism: uncultured Fimbriimonas sp.; assembly: GCA_964245875.1. Taxonomy (GTDB): domain Bacteria; phylum Armatimonadota; class Fimbriimonadia; order Fimbriimonadales; family Fimbriimonadaceae; genus Fimbriimonas. The sequence goes on from CAXTOO010000160.1 coordinate 4,757, forward strand.
AGATGCAGCGGCCCGTGGTCGCCCACACCGCGCCGCTCCTCCCGGAGGACAAGGCGCGCTATCTTATGGGCGTCGGCCATCCGGGAGACATCCTCCACGCCGTCGCCTGCGGCATCGATATGTTCGACTGCGTCCTGCCCACCCGCATGGCCCGCCACCACGCACTCTACACCCTCCAGGGCCGCGTCAACGCCGCAGGCGCGAAGTGGGCCGAGCACGACGGCCCTTTCGACGAGGGTTCCGTCTTTCCCCAGACCGAACGGTACAGCGCCGCCTACATCCGCCACCTATTCAAGGTCGACGAGCCGCTCGGTGCTCGTCTGGCGACGCTTCACAACCTCGCGTTCTACGCGCGGCTCATGAAGGAGATCCGCGAGGCGATCGTCGCGGGCACTTGGCCTGACCTCATGGCCCGCTACGCGAACGCCTGATCCCCGTTCAAAGGGCACGAAGCCTCCCAAGTATCGGTCCCACTGGTTGACTGTTCTCCCGCCAGGGGGGGAAGAGGATGCGACCCTCTGGAACGTTGCGATGCGTCCGAACTGCCAAGCGGAAGTCGAAAGTCCCAATCTGAGCAAATTTCTCGAAAGGCCATTTCGGAATGGCCTCACGAACCTGAAAGAGGTCTATTCTGATAATAAAAAGGGGGTTTTGAAAGCATCGTCGCGCTAAATCCGTTCGCAAGAGGCCCTCGGTTCGCCATCCCTGTCCCGGAGGACAGGGATGGCGAGGCCGCTACGACTTGCCCGGTGCCGGACCCTTTCTGGCCGGGGCCGGGACTGTCTTCGGAGCCACCGTGGCGTCCGTTGCGGACGCGGTGCTCGGCACCGCGCTCTTGACCTTGTCGGTCAGATCGGCGGCGGCGGAGCTGACCTGCTCCTTGATCGAGTTGACGTCGATCGGCTTGATCGCATCCGGCTCGGCCTTCTGGGCCGCACCGATTTGGTGCATGAGCATCGCGACCGCGTGGCGCGCCTTCTGCTCGTCGGCCGTCAGGCCCTTCTTGGCGGCGAGCTTGGCGGTGCGCTCCGAGACCTGCTTGAGCGCCTTCAGCGTCTCATCGAGCTTCTGCTCAAGGGTTTCGCTGCCGATCTTGGTGTCGTGCAGGTAGCTCTTGAAGCTGGTCTCCAGGTCGTTCGCCACGCCGTCGAGGTTCGCCGGGTCCTGGCCGTTCTTCAGGAGATTGCCGACCTGCTCCTTGTGCGCGGTGAGGAAGTCGTCGAGTTGCTTGTCCAGTTGGGTCGCGCCCTGCTGAGCCTGGGTACGGATCGTCGTGTCGACGCGCTTCTCAAGCTCCTTCCGGTATTCCGGAAGCTGCTTGATCACCTCGTCCGGAGCGCCCTGGATCATCTTGGGGACTTCGGTGTGGATGTAGTCCGCGAACTGCGGCTCCATGTCGTCCAGCCGCTGCGAGGCGAGGCCCGTCGCGATCTGCGCGGCGCCGTTCGGCTCCAGGCTGGCCCGGAAGCCCGCCGTGAGATAGCTCATGTACGCCACGACGAACACCGCGAGGAGTCCGCCGACGATCTGGGTACGACGCAGGGAGGCGCGGCTTTCGATCAGCTCGCGGTCGACGAACCGCTCGGCGAGTCCCTCGCCGCTCGTGGTGGTCGGGGTCACGGGGACGTCGCTCACTTCTTGCCCTCCTTGCGGGCTTCGTTGGAGATGTGGTCGGCGGTGTGCGCGACCTGCTTGGCCGCCTCGGACACCCTGCCCGCCGCATCGATGATCTTCGCGGCCGCCTCGCCCTTGGGAAGCGTCAGCCCCTTCACGTCCTCGCGGACGACGTCGAACACGGCGAGGCCGAGCTGCCAGTTGTCCGTCGTGGTGGCGGTCACCGGCTCCGTCTTCGCGATCAGGTCGAGGTTCTTTCGGATGGAGTCGATCTCCGCGACGTGCGGCGCGAGGATCTCCT
>CAXTOO010000160.1:6681-9482 GCA_964245875.1 uncultured Fimbriimonas sp.
AGCGTCGCGAACCACGTATCCGCCTGACGCAGCCGCTGCTCCTGGGCGACCTGCTGGCTTCGTTCGCCGGTCACCTTGCTCAGGTTCTGGAACAGGGTCTTGACCTGATCCTCCGTCGCGTCCGGATACATCTTCTTGATCTCCGCCTCCTTGCCCGAGAGCGACTTGTCGAACGTCTCCGTCAGCGCGTCGGACACGGTCTTCGGCAGGCTCGTCTGGAGCATGTTGACCTGATCCAGGGCGACCTTCGTCACGTCTGGCACCCGCTTGTTCAGCGCGAGGAACTCCTTCTGCACGACCGGCTGCATCTCGGTCAGCGTACGGCTCGCGGTCTCCTTCAGGCGGGGCACGACGTTCTCGTTCAATCCCGCCTGGAGCTGCGACACGAACCGCTGCTGCGCCGGTCCCTGCTGCGCGAGCGCCTTCGCGTCGGAGTAGAGCATCCCCAGGCAGATGGCCATGGTGGCGACGATCACGAGGGCTGAGCCTCCGCGCCAAAGATTGATCTGTTTTCTAACGCTTTCCAGTTCCCGGATGCGTGCCTCGGTTGTGCTCGGTTCCATTCGCCTCCTGTCTTCGGTCGAACCGCGGCTCATCTCCATAGATTGACCGGTTCTCCCTCGAACGGGGGCAGTTTAGCCCTTTTGCCGAGCGACGTGGGGGTCGGAGCCGACCTTTCGTTAAGGATTCGTTCAAGCAGAAGAGGCAATCAGGACTAAAGGACTGGTCAAATCTTAGTTCTCGCCGGTTAGCTAAGGAGGAACTCTTCCAAGCTCGAATTCTTAATTTCGGTTACGAACCACGATTGCTGGAGTGCGGGGTCTCACGATATCCCAGTCCCCAGACTCGCAACAACTGTCGAAAGCTTTCGTCGAGAGATGCACGGAAGTCGATGTACTGGATCGAAGGCAACACCCAGGACAACCTGGCTACTTCGCACTGGTGCAGCAATAAAGGCACGATCCTTCCTTCGAACCGCCGTTGACTCAAGGCGTAGACGACCTCCCTCTTCACCCACATCGAGTCAACGGCCTGGGGTGACAGGGCGATCACGAACCAATCGCTCTCTCGAGCGCCTCACCGATTTCATCATGCCACTGCTGAGCGCCAACAAGATTTGTCCGGCTGTACCAAACCGGAACTCCATGGCCGCGGATCGTTCCAGCAATCGTGCCAACGATCTCCCTATCCGGTGTGGCGTGGGAAAGGAACACTTCAGTCGGAAGCATCCCTAAGCCGCGCTCTTGAGCTGGTGTTCGATCTCTTCGATAGCCTTCGATGGATTCCTACGATCCCACTTGACTCTTGGTAGGCGAGTCGGAAATCCTGCGGTGCTATCCCCGCCTCCCTCCCCCTCAACCGTAACGGCGATCACCCGATCACGGTAGCGCTCATTGCCAAGCGCGAAGCTTAGGTCTTGAGCCGACCAAGAAGAGCCTAGATAGTTGTCCGTTAGGAGAATGATCATCGCGTCGGATTGGTCTAACGCCTGCCCCATCACTTTCGGCCCATTATCGCCCGGAAGGATCTCGACTCCTGGGTCCCACACCTCGAATCCGTGATCGGCGAGCATCTTACCGATCGCAGGGGCGACGATCGTGCCCGCGTCATCGCGGGAGTAGCTAAGGAAGACCTTCATCCCAGTTCCATTCCACGTCACGCCGCATCGGTAAGATAGTCCCGCACCTTCCCCGCCAGCACCTTCGTCATCGTCGGCACCGCCGCCAGTTCGTCCACCGACGCCCGCCGAATGCCCTCCAGAGAGCCGAACGTCCGAAGCAACAGCCGCTTTCGCCGCGGCCCCACACCGGGGATCTCCTCCAGCGCCGAGCCGTTCATCCGCTTGTCGCGGATCTTCCGGTGGTACGTGAGAGCGAACCGGTGCGCCTCGTCCCGCAGCTTCCGCAGGAGCATCAGCCCCGGCGAGGTCAGCGGCAGTTCGACCTCTCGGTACCCGTAGATCTTCGCCTTCCGCTGGACCACGCTCTCGAGCGTCTCCGGCAGACCAAGCCCGGCGATGATCTCGTCGCTCTCGATCGGCACGTAGATCAGCTCGTGCCGCTTCGCGAGGCCGATCATCGGCACGTGAAGGCCAACCTCGTCCCTCGCCTTGAGCGCCGCCGCGAGCTGCCCCTTGCCGCCGTCGATCATGATCAGATCGGGCAGCTTCGTGAACTTCTCGTCGCCGTCGACGTACCGCTTGAACCGTCGCGTCAGCACCTCGTTCATCATCGCGAAGTCGTTCGGCGTCTCCGGGTTCCACTTGATCGCGAACCGCCGGTATTCGTCCTTCGCCGCCTCCCCGTTCTCCGTCACCACCATCGACCCCACCGGCGCGGTCCCCTGGATGTTCGAGATGTCGTACCCCTCGACCCGCACCGGCGGCGCGTCCAGCCCCAGGGCGTCCTGCAGCATCTCCATCGCCTCCTCCGCCCACGCTTCCTTCTTCTGGAGGTCCTGCGCGAACTGGTTCAGCGCCTGCTCGGCGTTCGCCGCCGCGAGGTCTACCAGCCGCGCCTTGTCCCCAGTCTGCGGCACCTCGATCGACACCGCCGAGCCCTTGCGCCCGCGAAGCCACGACTGCACCACCAGCCGCTCCTCGATCTCCACCGGCAGCAGGATCTCCCGCGGCACCTCCGGCGCGTCCGCGTAGTACTGCTTCACGAACTCCTGCACCGCCTCGCCCGGCTGAGCCTCCGCCGCGTTGTCGAGCATGTACTGCCGCTGTCCGATAAGCTTGCCGCCCCGGATGTACAGCATCTGGATCGCCGAGCCGCGCTCGTCCTTCACCACCGCGATCA
>CAXTOO010000161.1:0-9476 GCA_964245875.1 uncultured Fimbriimonas sp.
TCCGCGGCGAGCGTCTGCTTGCCTTCGACATCCTCCGTCTCGTTCATCGCGAAGTTGGCGACCGTGCGGATCTCGTCGAAAAGGCCGCTGAGCAGTCTCTTCAGCCGGAACGAAAGGTTGTGGTGGAGGAGGAGCGTCACGCGTTCGCGCTCGTCAGCCTCTCACGCTTCGCCGAGAACGCGAAACAGGCACGGATGCGCTCCGGCGTCAGTTCAGGGAACGCCTCCTGCAAACCCCTCCCGCGTGCCCCCCAAACGTCCTGGCGGTTATCCGCGTCCCCGCAAGGCGCGGTTTCCCCGAGCGAACGCCCGGCGTGATGACGATGTGCTCGCGCCACTCCATGACATGATTCTAAGCCACTGGCGGGCACCCCCACGGCAGGTAGCAGGGCCGAGGGATGGGCCTGTGCCCGCAGCCCCGTGCCGAGGGCAGCAGGGTGAGGACGATGCAGGCGAAGCGCAGAGAACGTGCGACCTCGAGCGACCCGTCCTCGACGCCTGCCTCCTCCGGGACGGCGAGGGTGCGGGCGAGGAACCCCTCGCCGACGGACCGCTCCTCTCCTTCACACGGCGCTCGACCCTGCCGAAGGGCGCGCGAGCAAGCTCGCGGACCGAAGGCGGGAGCAAGCTCCCGCACTCCAAAAGGGGTCGTGAGAAGAGTTCTTAGAGCGGTCGAGAGGCCCTCGGCGAAAGGCGGCGGCGAAGCGCGGCCGCGCCCACGAGACCGAGAGCCGCGAGGCTGCTGGGCTCGGGAACGGCCTGATACGTGATCAGGCTCTGGGCATACCGGCCCGAGGCGGGATCGTAGCGGAACAGGAGCGCCTGGTTCGCGGCGTCGAAGTTGCTGAGGAACGAGGCCGTGGTGGTGAACTGCCCCCCCGGGGCGTCGAACGCGTTCGTGGCGTTCGACTCGCTCGCCCCCACGCCGACGGAGAAGTTGTCGATCTGCACGGTGCTGTTGAGCTCCCCGTAACTCAGAACGATGTCGCCCGCCCGAAGCGCGTTGCCCCGAAGGTTCGTCGCCGACTTGATGAGCGCGGCCTGGAAGTTGCTCTGGTGGCCGGCCGTGAAATCGAAGTAGCCCGCGATGGCGTAGCTGATCGCGTAGTACGACGAGGTGACGTTTTCGGTGATCGAGTCGCCCAACGCCGGATCCAAGTAGAAATCGTCGTAGAAGGGGGAGATGACCGGGCCGGGGACGGCGCTCGCGAGCACCCCGACGCTCCGATCCGCGACGAAGCCGCCGCCGTCGGCCACGGACAGGAAGCCGCCGACCTGGACGTAGATCGAGCTGTACGACGCTCCGTAGAGGCTGAACGCCCCCCCGAGGGAGCGGAGCTGCGAGCCGTCGTCGAGGTCGCTTCCTACGAAACCCACGAACCCGCTGAGGCTCGTGCCCCCGATCGGGTCGACGAGGAAAGACGCATGGGCCTCGGGGACGAGGGCGAGGGCGCCAAGCGCCACGAGCGAAAGCGAGAGCAGAGACTTCATGGTGGTTTCCAAAGGTCGTTGGAGGTCTATTCAAAGCCTCCATCGCGACAGGGGCTTGTTCGGTCAAATCGCCCGGCAAGCTCCGCGAAGGATTCTATACCAAAAGCCGAGGAATTCTTCGAGTGCGTCGTCAATGTCGCTCGCGGGGGATGGGATCGGCTTCGCCGACGCCGGCGGGAGGGCATCCTGCCGGCCGCCGGGACCGTCGAGCAAGGCTCGACGGCCCCCGCCCATCTTGGGGGGCGACTCTACGGCGTGGGCTTCTGAAGCGTCCAGTAGTACTGGTCGAGGGGCGAGAGCACGTTGTCGGTCGCGCCGGAGGAGTTGTACTGGCGCGGGTACTTCACGATGTCGCCCAGCGCGTTGCTCGTGTAGCAGCCAACCGGGGTCCTCCGGCTGCCGTGGGTCGACACCAGGACCTTCATCGACTTGGCGTGGCCGTCGAGCCAGCCGAGGTTCGCGAAGCCGCTGTGGCGGCCGTGGACGTAGCCCGTGTAGTTGGACGGGATCGTGAAGGTCGGGGAGAGCGCGCACGCCGAGCTGCTCGACGCGCCGTCGCCCACGAGGATCGTCTCCGCGGGCAGCTCCGCGCTGGAGTAGTTGACCGTGCTCGACGCCCTGGGGTCGGTGCCCGCCTCGGGGTCGCCCGGATCGCCGGGGTCGCCCTGGAGGTTCGCGTTGAGGGCGGTCCAGCGGTTGCTCGCCTCCTTGAGCGTCGAGGTGGGATAGGGGGCGGCGGGGCAGTCGGTGATCGTGAAGCCCCTCAGGTAGGGGAACAGGGTGCCTCCCTTCGCATCGAAGAGGTTGGCGTCGTAGTCCATCGCGCCGTACCAGACGATCCACCGACCGTCGTCGCCGTAGTAGCCGTACCCCATGGGCATCGTATCGTCGTGGTCGCCCGCGTACAGCGTCCAGCCGATCCCGATCTGCTTCACGTTGCTCAGGCAGACCGTCTTCTTCGCGGCGGCCTTCGCCTGCGCGAACACGGGGAACAGGATCGCCGCCAGGATGGCGATGATCGCGATCACCACGAGGAGCTCGATCAGGGTGAAGGCGGAGCGGCGCGACCGATCGGGCGCGCGAAGAGGGAAGGAGTCAGAAGAATGGATCATGGCGTTAACCTTGCGAACGGGGATGCGTTATTCTAAGAGCGATTTTCGAGAAATCCCGAACCTTAGGAAAAGGCAAAGCCGCTATCCACCGCTCTGCCCGGTAGAATCGGTGGATTGAGGAGAAATCGTCCGGGCGAGCCGAACATGGAGCCCTTCGATCCCGTGCATCTGGGCAACACGATCCGGGCGTTCCGGGTCCTGCTGGGGCTCACCCAGCAGGACGTGGCCGCGCGGTCGGGGGCCTCGATCACGACGATCTACGGGATCGAGAGCGGGAGGCCCGCCCGCGTCTCCTCTCTCCGAAGGGTCTGCGCCGGGATGGGCACCGACCTCGACGAGTTCCTCAAGATCAACCCGACGCGGAACGTGAAAGAGGCCGGCTACGTCCTCCACCGCGCCTCGACCGTGCAGTGGCACGCCCCCCTCGACCGCCGCAAGATGGTGCCCGGCGACAACGACGAGCTGGTCCAGGACCCGGCGGAGAGGCGGCGCCTCGGCAGGCTGGGACTGACGCCCCTCTTCGGCTACCGGCCCCACCTGATGATGCCCCAGGGACCCGGAACGACGTTCATCGAGCTTTACGGCCGGTACGACCGCGCCATGAACGCGGACGTCTACCGCGAGGCCCTCATCTGCTGCCAGCGGGGGTCGGTCCGCATCGGCATCGGCGACTCCGTCGCGGAGCTCGGCGAGGGCGACGTCGTCGGCTTCTCCAACGGGGAGATGCGCTGGATGGAGCCGATCGCGAACGACCCGGACGAGCTTCCCACCCGGCTGCTCTGGATCGGCGCCGTGCGCATCGGCCGCGTGATCCCCCTCGACCGCAAGCGCGTCCTCGTCCGTCGGCCCAAGGTCTAACGGCTCCGCGTTCAACCGAGCAAGGACCGCCGCTCTCCGGAGCGGCCCCCGAAGAACAGGGGCCATAAGACTTTTCTAGGCCGCCATCGGCAACGCGTCGGTGAACGGCCTCCTTTCCGGCTGAGCGAGAAGCTGCGAGACCGACTCGGCGGTCAGCGGACGGTCGAAGAGGTAACCCTGCCCCAGGTCGCAGCCCATGCGCTGCAGCGCCTTCATCTGGTCTTCCGTCTCCACACCCTCTCCCGTGATCCCGAGGCCGAGGGTGTGGGCCATCGTGATCATCGCCTGCACCACCCCGACCGCCCGGTCGTCCTCGCTGAGGGGGATCACGAACGAACGGTCGATCTTCAGGGTGTCCACCGGAAGGTGGCTGAGGTACGCCATCGAGGAGTAGCCCGTCCCGAAGTCGTCGATCGCGATCCGGAAGCCGATCTTTCGGAGATCGGCGAAGACGCCCTTCATCTTCGCGAGGTCGTTCAGCATGGCCGTCTCCGTCACCTCCAGCTCGACCAGCCGCGGGTCGAGGCCCAACTCCTCCAGAACGCCCTTGACCTCCGCGACGAAGCCCCTCTCCTGAAGCTGGCGCCCCGAGACGTTGACGCTGATCCGAAGTCGATCCGACTCCTCCAGACCCTCGTTCCAGCGCGCGAGCTGCTCGCAGGCCTGGCGGAACGCCCAGCGACCGATGGCGCAGATCAGGCCCGTCTCCTCCGCCAAGGGGATGAACGCGAGCGGGGAGACGACCCCGCGCACCGGATGCTGCCAACGGATCAGCGCCTCGACGTCGCGCAGGCGGCCCGTCTCCATGTCCACGATCGGCTGGTACGCCAGGAAGAACTGCCCGCCCTCGATCGCCGCCCTCAGGTCCGACTCGAGCTCCATCCGGTCGACGGCCTGCAGGTTCATGCTCGGCTCGAACACCGTGACCCCCGCCTTGCCGTTCCCCTTCGCCTGGTACATCGCCGTGTCGGCGTCCCGCAGAAGCCCGGCGGCGTCGGGCGCGGAGTCCGAGGCCATCACGACGCCGATGCTGCACGTCACGAAAACCTCCCGCTCCCCCAGCGCCAGCGGCATCACCAAGGCCCTTAGAATGCGCTCCCCCACCTCCGTCGCCTCGGCGGCGTCGCGGGCCTCGCTGAGGATCACGGTGAACTCGTCGCCCCCCATCCGGGCCACCGTGTCGATCGGCCGCACCACCGACTGCAGGCGCGCCGCCACCTCGATGAGCAGCCGGTCCCCCGCCTCGTGGCCCAGGCTGTCGTTGATCACCTTGAAGTTGTCGAGGTCGATGAACAGCGCCGCGAAGCCCACCCCGTCCAGCTCCCGCGCCTTGAGCCGGTGGGTCAGGCGGTCGAGGAACAGCGCCCGGTTCGGCAGCCCCGTCAGCCGGTCGTGGAAGGCGTGGTGCGTCAGCTCGGCCTCGAAGCGCTTCCGCTCCGTAAGGTCGTGGAACGTGAGCAGCACGCCCGCAACGTCCGGGTCGTCGAGCAGGTTCGCGAAGCGCAGCTCGAACTCCTTGACCGTCCCGTCGGCCCGCGCCACCTTCCCCTCCGCCGCGACCGGCGAGGGGTCGGGAAGCACCGACTCGTCGAACAGCCGCCGGACGCGCGAGGCGTCGCCCGGCTCTATCAGGTCGAACACCGACCTTCCGACCAGCGCGTCGGCGGTCTCTCCCCAGGTCGCCTCGCAGGCGTCGCTCACCATCGTCACGACCCCCTCCGCCGTCACCAGCGCGATCACGTCCGAGTTGTTCTGGATGAGCGACCTCAGTCGCCGCTCGCTGGCCTCGACCGACTTCTGCTGGAGCTCCCGCACGACCGTCGACTCGATGTGGCTTCGAAACCGGAGGATCAGGCCCGCGACCGCCCCCGCGCTGAGGAGCAGGCACAGCCACGTCGTGGCCCGACTCAAACGGACCCAGAACCTGAGCTCGGACGCGAGCTCGCGATCCCACGCCTTTAACTCGCCCTTGAACTTTTCAAAGGCGGGACGGGTCTCGGCAACGCTGAGGCGCCTTGCCCGCGGCACGTCGTTCGCGCGGATCGCCGCCCGCTCCTCGTCCGAGGCGATCCGGAAGCGCCGGTGAGACTTCAACATCGGGTTCGTGTCGTCCAAGCCGATGCGGACCACGGCGTCCAGGCTGGCGTTCATGCGATCGAGGTCCTCCGCCATTCCCTCCACCTTCTCGCCCAGCAAGAGGCAGTCGAAATCGGCGAGCGCCTTCGTGACGTCGCTGTCGAGGCGGATGACCTTGAGCTGCGCCGAGCGGCGAGCGTCGATCTGCCTCCAGAAGAACGACGTTATCGCGATGATCGTCGCGGCGATGGCCAACGCGGCGAGGATGACCTTCGCGGCGGCGCGACTGCGATTGAGGGCGGGGCTAGGTTGGATCATGATCACGCAAGGCGAAGGGCCGAGATGCTTTCGCCGCCATTCAAGTCGTTCCACAGGGATCGCGGGAATCACGGCGCGCGCGTCGCTTGTCTTTTCGCCAGCGACGACGAGGAGCATTCACCCGTGGGACGTGGTGGCGCGCCTAGGGATGGTTGGCGCCCGTAGCTGTGGGCGACCCGACAGACCTCGCGCCGGCCTCTGGTGCGGCGCCCACCTTGCCGGGTCCTGCAGACCCCTTGGTGTCTTCGTGCGTGCTTGGTGTCCTCGTGCTCCCCAGAGAACCGGCCACCCCAACCCGATCCGTCCTGCCCACCCTCGACCCAAAAGGCCCATTTCCAAACCCGATGGTTGACCTTCCACCCCCTTCCCGTGCGTAGCCTGCGTGAAGCATTTCCTTCAGCAGATCGCCGAGGTTTGGAAGCCGCACCCCGGCCAGCGACGCTTCCTCACCGCCCGCGCCCCCTACCGCGCCCTCGCCTGCGGACGACGCTGGGGCAAGACCGACGCCTGCGCCGTCGAGGTCGCCGCCCGCCTCCACGGCGGCGGAAAGGGCACCACCCTCCTCGTCGCCCCCACCCTCGACCAGGCCCGGATTCTCTTCGACCGCCTGCTCGACCTCCTCGGCGACCTCGCCGAGCGCTGGCCCGACCGCTTCCCCATGCCCAGGCTCCGCTCCTCCCCACACCCGCGCCTGACCCTCGGCGACCAGCGCGTGATCGCCCGCAGCGGCCACCGCCCCCGCTCCCTCCGCGGCCACGGCGCCGACCACATCGTCGTCGACGAGGCCGCCTACGTCGCGCCCGGAGTCCTGAACGAGGTTCTCTTCCCCATGATCGCCACCTCCCCGAAGGCCACCCTCACCCTCGTCTCCACCCCCGGCGGCTTCGGCGAGTTCCAGCGATTCTTCGAGCGCGGAAGCGAGGGCAAGCCCCGCTTCTGGAGTCGCACCGCCCCCTCCGGCGAGAACCCGCGCGTTGCCTCCTCCTTCCTCGACCTCATGCGGGAGACCCTCGCCGAACCCACCTTCGCCCGCGAGTTCCTGGGCCGCTTCGCCGGGATCGAGAACGGCGTCTTCGCCTTCGAGGCCGTCCGCGACGCCGTCTCCGCCACCCCTCTCCTCGCCGGCAAGGGTCCCTTCTTCGCCGGCCTCGACCTCGCCCGCACCCGCGACTGGACCGCCCTCGTCGTGCTCGAAGGCACCCGCGAGGGCGTGAAGACCGTCTTCGTCGACCGCTGGCGCGGCATGGGCTGGGAACGCCAGCTCCACCGTGTCGGCGCCATCCTTCGGGACTTTCCCGGCGTCATCCTCCGCATGGACGGCACCGGCCTCGGCGATCCCGTCGTCGAGTGGGCCCGCCGACTCCTGCCCGACCTCGCCATCCAGTCGACCGTCCTCGGCGCGGAGAACAAGCGCTCGCTCATGGAAGGGCTCGCCGTGCTCCTGGAGCGCGCGATCCTCGCCCTCCCCGATCACCGCGAGCTGGTCGACGAGCTCCTCGCCTTCGTAAAGCGCCCCTCCGGACGCATCGAGGGATCCGGAAGCCACGACGACCTCGTCTGCGCCCTCGCCCTCGCCGCGAACGACCTTCCCGCCTGCTCCGCCTGGAACATCGGCCTCGGTCGCCTCCGCGAGTAGCGTCCCCAAAGGACCCGACCCAGAATCATCGGGTCCCCGTAGCCCCGGGACGCCCGCGTGCCCGCGTCAGCCCAACACCACCCTCCGCTCGCGACGACCGGAACCTTGATCGTGGCGCAGGCCTCCGCGCCTGCGAACGCCGACCGTCGAGTAGCCTTCCGCCCGTGACGCCTGAGGCACTCGAAAAGATCCTCGTCGCCGGGATCGATCCTCGGGCCGCGCCCTCCGTCGCCTACGCCGTCGCGCGGGGCGGCGAGACCCTGCTCCTCGGCGCGACCGGACTCGCCGATCGCGCCAAAGCCATCCCCGCGACGACGCGGACGCCCTACGCCCTCGCCTCCGTCACCAAGCCCATGACCGCCACCGCCGTCATGATGCTCGCCGAGCACGAACTCGACGCCCCCATCGACCCGCGCCTCGACGGACGCGCGGGCGACCCGCGCGAGGCGACCGTCCGGCGCGTTCTGAACCACACCGCGGGCCTGCCCCTCCACCACCGCTTCTACTACGCGGACGAAGGCATCGCCCGGACGCCGTTCGACGAGACGCTCCGGCGATACGGCAAGCTCCTCTCGCCGCCCGGCGCGCGGCACCACTACTCGAACCTCGGCTACGGCCTCCTGGACGACCTCGTCGCGCGCGTCTCCGGCCTGCCGTACCGGACGTTCATGGCCGAGCGCGTCTTCGCGCCGCTCGGAATGGAGAACGCGACCATCGCCGCCCCGCCCGGGGCGGCGGTCGCCTACGGCCCGGACGGCGTCGCCTACCCGCCCTACGACACCGACCACCCCGGCGGCTCCGCCGCCTTCGCGAGCGTCGAAGACCTGCTCGCCTTCGGGCGCTTCCACCTCCGGGGCGGTCCCCTGCTTTCCGCCGAGGCGATCCGGGCAATGCAAGAGCCGACCCTGGGCTACGGCCTCGGCTGGGGCGTGTCCGACCGCTTCGGCCTTCGCATCGTGGGCCACACCGGCGGCATGGGCGGCGTCCGCACCGTCCTTCGGCTCGTCCCCGAGCTTGAACTCGTCGTCGCGATCCTCGTGAACGGCGAGGACGACCGCGTGTTCCGCGCGGCCGACGACGCGATCGCCGAGCTCGACGAAGGCTTCCGCCGCGGACTCGAAGCCGAGCGCACCGCCCCCTCGCCGCCCAAGGCGACCCTGCCGCCGGAGTTCCACGGCCTCTGGAGCGGCACGATCCTCACCCCCGAGGACGAGCTGCCGTTCGCCCTGTAGGCGCGGAGCGGCACCGAGGCGCTGGCCCGGCTCGACGGCGTCGAGGGCTTCGTGGAGGGCCTGAGGGTGGCAAACGGCCGCCTGCTCGGCGCGTTCGACGGCAACGTGAGCACCGAGGACGCCGGGCAACGACCCTACCGCCTCTACCTCGATCTCGCACTTGGCGAGACGCTCCGGGGCGAGACGGTCGCGATCACCCGCGTCGACTCCCCCGGCGGCGCCCCCGACCGACGACTGGGCAACGCCCTGGCCCACTGGACCGAGTTGCGGCGCTAGGCCGCCGTCGAGGCTCTTCTGCCGGCGACCCGTAGTCGCGGGATGCCCTCGTGCCCACGCCGCTGGCGTGGCCGAGATTCCCGAACAGCTCGAAACGCACGGCGGAGGGCTCGGCGAAGCCGCCCGGAGCCTCCACCGTGCCGCCGGTCGTGGCGTAGGTGCAGACCACGTCGGCCCGGTGCCAAGCCTCCGTGTCGAAGCGGATGCCCTTCCGAAACGGGATGTCGTCGAAAAGAATGGAAATGGAGGTTCTGCGTCTGGCCGAGGCTGCCGAGGTTCGCCGTCTTCGGCGGGGCGTGGTAGGGGCGGGAGAACGGCGCCGGATCGTTCCGGTTGTGGCCCGCTCAGGCTCGACGCCCTCGCCGCCCTCGGCCATCCCGAGGCCGAGGGCGGCGAAGGCGGAAGGCTCCGACACCGCCTGAATCGCGAAGACGCCCGAGCTGGAGCCCATCGTCACGCCGCTCGGCAGGTCGAGGGC